>NZ_JAMYUV010000032.1:0-61897 GCF_040323405.1 Mesorhizobium sp. M0048
ATCCCTATCGTTTCGACCGTTCGTCAATGTCGGTTCAACTGGCGAAGGACGGTGCAGGTGTGGTCCTGGAAAGCACATCCATCGCATTCGAGGACCTGGTGTCGGGTTCTCTGGTTCCGGTCTCGATAGAGTTCGAGGTCATCGAGTTTCCGGGATACTGGCTGGTCTGTCCTTCGCGGCATATGAACCGGCGCGCGGTTCGCCTGTTTTCGGACTGGGTGTCACGCGTGGGTAAGCGCGACACCGATCTGGCTCGCCGGTTTCTGGCGGATAAGCAACTGCGCATATCGTTCGAACGACGGCCTCATTTCGGGGCACGGGATGACAAAGCGGCGCCAATGGCGTGAACAGTTCGGCGTTCAAGACATGGCAAGACGAAGATTGACAGCACGTTGCGGTTGAGGAGCTGGCAAAACGCAGGCTGTGTGCAAGCGAATGGGTTGGCCCCGCTTTTCATTTTCCGCGTAGCCTGTGCCTGCGGCTGCCCGCGCCACAAGGCGTTGGTGCACAAATGTGGCATTAGGCACAATCAGCTCTTTGATGCCGCCTGCTATGTCGGCCTTGCCGGGCTGCGAACGGACTCCGGGCGTGCGCACGCCGTCATGCGGTTGAGAACGGCGCAGCCGATGGCGACCTCGGTCTGCTGAGCCGAAAAGGAGCGGGCTCGCAGGCGACGTCCGATCAGCCCCTTGTAGCGCCCGACGGCGGTCTCGATCAGGGCGCGCTTGCCATAGCCGGTGGACGCCTGCCAATTCAGCCTTCCATCATTGGCGATCGCCGTGATGTGACCGTCCCTTTGACCGGGTGGTCCGGTGTCATCACTCTCCACGGCCGTTGAACGTGGCGGGATGACTATCCTTGCGGTGACGCTGTGTTGCAGCACCGCGCAGTAGGTGGGACCGCTATCATATGCTCCGTCGGCCGTGAATTGGTCGATCTCTGCATCGATCCGGTCGAGCAGCGGCTTCACCTGCGAGGGATCGTCGCCGTCCTGGTCGGTCAGACAATGGGCGATGATCTCGCCGCTGTCGGCATTGAGAACCAAATGCAGCTTGCGCCAGGTCCGGCGTGATCTGGCACCGTGCTTGTCTTCCAGCCATTGGCCGGCGCCGTAGACTTTCAAATCCGGTGCTATCGATCAGCACATGCAGCGGACCGTCCTCGGGATGCCGCTGCCGCTTGGCCGATGGTTCCCATATCTGCGCCCGGCGGCTTAGCGTCGTGTGATCGGGAACCGGTAGATCAAGCCCCATCAGATCGAGCAGCGAGGTCGCCAATCCCTCGCTCTGGCGCAGACGAAGCCCGAAGACGCATCCCAGTGTCAAGACCGCCTCGATGGCGAGATCGGAATAGCGGGGCTGGCCGCTGCGGGTCGTTCTTCGCGGCGCATGCCACCTGGCCAAGGCTTCTTCTGTCAACCACAGCGTCAGACTGCCGCGCCGCCGAAGGCCCGCCTCGTATTCCGGCCAGTTTGTCACCTTGAATTTCATCTTCGCGACTCGGTGACGGCGGCTGGCATTGACGGCAGGGGCGGCGCACCATGGTCACGGCCGATACCCCCGCCATGTGGCTCGTGCTGGAAGCCCTCGGCCCAATGTCAGCTAAACAGATGACGGCCACCGGAGAGCATCTGATGGGACTTATCCCAGCGTTGTGCCCGGGGTGCGCGAATCGAAACCGCGCGGATCGACGAGTCCACTACATCTCGTGTCCCTTAGGGCATGGCCCCACCTTCCGGAAAAACACCCCACTCAGCCCTGTCCGGATCTGGCGCTCCTTGCTCGCTCCGCTGGCCTACACAGTTGATTGCGAACGACCCAGAACGGCTCTCGAAAACGAGCGTCGAACGAAATCAGATCACCGTTTGTTCTCCCTTAGCGTTGTTTGGCGTACTTTTATCGCGATGCCCTCTTGTGGGCCGTGCCATAACGCAGTTGATGATCATGCCTGACTACGAAGCGTCGGCCGCCGATAGTCTGGATACAGCGCTCGCTGTGCTCGATGAGGTATTGTTATCGCCTGAGATCTGACCGTCTCATCCCAGCGGACAAAACGGGGCAGGGAGGGGGGCTTTTCAGAGCCCGGACGCCTTGGTGAGATTGACGCGGAAACGATCGCGCCGGCGCTGATACTTTCGCGTCATCTCGGCCGAGGCGTGACCGAGCTGCTTTTGCACATAGCGTTCGTCGACCTCGGCCGAGGACGCGAGGCCGGCGCGCAGCGAATGGCCAGCAAACTTTTGACCGCGTTCGCCCTCCGACAGATCGCCACGCACGCCGGCTGCGAGCGCCGTGCGCTTGACCAGGCGTGCGACCTCCTGGTCGTTAAGCCGATCGGCGCCGACTCTTTTGTCTTGCCCTATTACCCTTCGGAACAAAGGGCCATGGCCGATCCGCGCCAGCTTCAGCCAGGTTTGCAGCGCGACCACCGGGCAGTTGGCGTCGGAGGAGCCGCGGCCGACCTCGACCTCGCGCCAACCGGTTTTGCCGCGCAGGGTCACCAGCACGCCCTTGTCAGGAAAAAACTCAATCCAGCCAGAAGAATCCTCGGTCTGGTCGCGACCAATGTCGAGGCCGACGATTTCGGATCGGCGAAGGCCGCCGGCGAAACCCAAAAGCAGCATGGCGCGGTCGCGCAGACCACGCAGCGTGCCGCGGTCGAGGGTCTCGAGCATGGCGATCAGATCCTCGGGCAGGATCGCTTCCTTCTGCCGGGGAGGGGAGGCGTGGGTGTTGCGAACGCCAGCCATCACCGTGGCGATATGCCGGTCCTTGCGGTCCAGCGGCTGGCCGCGCTGGGCAAAATTCCACGAGAGCGACGAAAGCGGGCGCTCGATGGTTGAAACGGTGTTGGGCCTTTTGTCGTCTCACCGAGTACATCGTCGCCGAAAGGTCGTGCTCGATTTCATCGAGATCCTGCTGGAGAAGGTCCGCGACGATACGCGTGACAGCAGCTATCAGCGCGAAGACATTTTGCACTCGTTCATCTGTCCTCTGCGGGTCAACACCCTAGCCGATGGCGCCAGAAAGGTAGTGCCGGCGGCGTCGCACGACCTCTGGATCATCGATGAGCGATTGACCTTCGCCCAGTATTTCAGCTCGGATGAGGAATTCCAGAATCTCTCTGATGCAGTCGCCAGCGACGAGCGGCCGGATGTTCTGATTTTCGATCACGTACACGGCCTGCGCCAGACCGAGGATCCCTCGCGCGTGCTGCTCGTTGAGTTCAAGCGCCCGGGACGAACCAGCTATGCCGCGGACGAGAACCCCCAGCATCAGGTCGAGCGCTATGTGCGCCGGCTGCTTGAAGGGGGGAAGCTTGACGTCAAGGGGCGCCCCATAAAGCTGAAGGAGGACACGGTTTTCTATTGCTTCATAGTTGCCGACATCGTGGGCAAAATGGACGACTGGACCTATTCGTGGGACCGCACTGCCGACGGGAGAGGGCGCTACTACCAGCCCCGTTCGGGTTTTAAAGGGTCGATCGAGCTCATCGGGTGGGACACACTCCTCAGTGACGCCAGAGAGCGGAATCAGGCATTCTTCGATCGCGCCGGCATTTCTGGAAAGAGCTTCTTTGTGGAAACGCAGGAAACATCCCATCAGCGTCTTCGGGCCGAGGACGAACACGCTGCAAACGCGATCTCACTAGCTGACGCGGCAACGGTTTGATCGTCGTCTCTCCACCGTGCTGCCAGATAGCTCGAGTCCGATGAACGCTGCGGGATTTTGTGTTTGAGGGGAGACAAGATGGGCTTGATGAATCTCAGTGACCGCGAGAAACAGGCTATTGGAGCCATCGACAGCGGGGCGCTTCACGACCTGGTTGACCAGGCCATCAGGTCAGAGCAACTCGGAAAACTCAGCAATCTACCGCTCTACAACTGCGGAGAATACGTGGCCACCAAGCTCCGATACTTCGATCAAGCGCTTGCGGCATACAGGATCGCGAAATCTGCGAAGAAGCGGGAAGGAATTCTACATTCTATTCGTAAAGCCGGCAGTGATCTGACTTTTGCATTCGGTCAGATGAAGCAGCGCTTGGAGGTCGAGGAACGCGAAAGCCAGTTGTTCTTCATCTACGATCCGACGATTGCTCCGTTTCGTCTGACCCAGGACATGCAGGTTCGTGTCAGCTACAAGTGGCGCCGAACGATCGAGGATGAGTGGACTTCCGGTTCCATCATCTTCAAACACAAGGTCCAGCCCCGTTTCGACTATCATACGATCGCTCAGCCCAAGTCTAAGGGCAAGCCGAGCGCCAGGGAAGCTTGCGGAGGACCGCGAGACCGACCTGCTACGCGAATGGGAGCACCTCGAGCAGCTGGCTCATTGGTCAGTGCGCGACTATTTCGGGCGGGTCATGACAGGGGGGGTATCCCCGGTGAGTTTGAGGTCAGGCTCGGTGACGGTGACCACCTGAACAATTTCAGCGCTGATTTCTGGGGGGCAAAGCCAACACTTGAAGCTTAGTCAGCTCTCCATGGCCTTTTCTGCCGCAAATTTGCCAGCTCTCCACGTGTTGTGGACGAGCCAGTCTTCGGCAAGAAAGAACTCTCCACCCAGCACCTCAGCCCCCTCGGTCACGAGGCGCCGCTTCATTGCATCCTCGCCTACGATCGCCGTCTTGGCGTTAGAATACGGTGCGGCATCTGGGACGGGATGAGGGTACTTTATCACCCACTTGAATTGCCCCTGTGGGTATGCACTTTGGATCTGGTCGCGACGGGCCGCGGGGCTGCGGGAGAAACCGACCTTAATGATGGCGCGGCCATCAACGTCGGCGGGTGAACGCCCGAGATAGGCCGATGTATCGCCGCTGAGCTCCAATATGTAGAGATGCTTGGGGCCATCGGTTTCGCCAACCCAGTACGGTTCGGTCGCGGGTGGGATCGCGCGACTTGGCGACAAAGCGGACTCGAGCGTCTGGATTGTGCCGTTGACGCGGCTCCCTTGGCCATAGACGGGCACCTCATAGACATCGAGTTGCATGAGATGCTCGGCTTCAACTGGGTCAACCTGGACACCACTAGATCCGATGTATTCGGCGTGCGCGCTCGCATACGCGGCTGGAAACAACTGCTCGACAGGTTTCCAATCCTCCTGGACGATCCGCCATGCGCGGGTTGCCTGCACGGCGAACAGCCATTTGCCTCTCGAGGCAGGGTCCATTTCCTTCTCGGCCCAGCGGTCGCCGGCGATGAACTGACTGGCATGGCCGGCGTTGTGGGAAACCTCGAGGAGGCCCACGACCTTGCCCCGCATCTCCTCGGGCCCCTTGCCCTTGGTGACGTAGATCGCCACCAATGCATTGGGAGTGGATAATCTCAGATAGCGGTTGCGCTTGGCCTCGTCGGCAAAGCCGATGCAGCCCCAACTCGCGGGGTCAAACCCCCAAAAAGAGGTCAGCCAAATATCACGGCCGCTCGGAAGTCTGTCGACGTCAGGAGCCAGGTCTGGAATCGATCGCCAGTCGAAGGCGAAGACCTCACGTTGTGCGGCATCGATGTCGATGTCGCCCAAGGCTCCGCGGATATACGCCATGGCGTCAGGCTCCGGATGCCTCTCGCCGCGCTTGACTAGAATCGTCGTGAGCGGCGGCAGTCCGCGATCATGCAAAGCGTGCAGGACGACCTCCAGATTCTTGCCCAGACCGCGACCTGTCGGATGGTTCCAACCGACGGCGTCCCCCACCTGCTGATATGTCGCACGCGTTTGCCGCACCGCTTTTTCCGCAAGGAAGCGTGCAATTTCGGCTTGCATAGAATCCATCGATCCCCCAATCGATCACTATGGTAAGTGTGCTTCAGGTGCCTACGTCCCGAAGGCCAGCGGCTACTAAGCCTTGCTTATGCGTTCAACGCAATCTATATTCTGTTGAACACAGGAGGTTCCGATGGCCGCGCAAACACGGACCGCTTCAGAAAGCGAAGCAAAGGTCGCATCGACCCGCAATAAGCTTGTACTCGAGCAAGCGAAAGCCGCCGGACTGCTCGGCGCGGCGAAGAATACCCGTCTTTCGGGGCGAGTGCCTTCGGAGTTGATCGAGGCGGCCAAGAAGCGCGCTCATGTCACCTCGGACACGGAGCTGTTGGAATTGGCGCTGTCGCGCCTGGCTCTCGAAGATGACTTTGGCGCCGGCTTGGTCGGACGCAAGGGCAGCATCCCGGCGGACATAGATCTTGGGTTTTGATCTTTCCGAGGCCCTCCGATCGCTCAAGCCGCAAAAGTACACCGGAACGCTGGAGCGTAGGGCCGATGATGATCTCCCATGGGTTGCAAACGAACCCGCGATCGGGGGACCAGTGTTTCTGGATACGTGCGTCTATCTGGATGTCCTGCAAGGACGAGCACCGGTTGAAGTCGATACGCTGCTTACCTATCGCCGATGCCACCATTCCGCGGTCTGCCTTTCTGAGCTGACCCACGCCTTTGGCCGGCTCGACCCAAAGCATGCCTCCACAAAAGCTGTCCTCGAGACAATCAAAGCCACGGTGGAGGACATTCCGGACCACCGTCTTCATGACCCGGATGCAGCGATGTGGGGACAGGCCGGTGTGTTGGCTGGCTTGCTCTGCCGGCTGAGCAATCTGCCCAAGGGGGAGGGGCACGAGCGCCGCTTCGTAAATGACGCCCTCGTATTCCTGCAGGCGCGTCAGTTGGGGGCGGGCGTGCTGACCGGCAACGTCCGCGATTTTGATTTCCTTACCCAGATTCTGCCGACCGGACGGATCATTCTCTATCGAGCTCCGCCGGGACCGCAGACATCATGAACGTCACGGTCGGCCCTCCTGTCGATATTCTCCACGAACTGGAACAGCTGGGTCGGGCGCCGGCGACTGACGTTAATCACCTGCAGAACACTCCGGCGTTTCTGCGTTTTGCGGAGTTATGTCAAACTCGATACCCCCAGATTAGATCTGGCTCCATGCTGCGACTTTCGCTTGCCTCAGCATTGCGGCAGCTCGGCTTGGCCTGTCTCGTCGGTGGCCAGGGTTCTGGGTTGGCAGCGAGTGCGGCCGAAATATCGGATGGCCTCGACAAAGCCATCCGGAGCACGGCATCGAGGCGACTGCACCTGTGCCCGCTCGATCTGGCATCGCGCCTTCCGACGATCTCCTTCGGTCCAAATCAGGTGCGGTGCTTTTCGGCGACGGAGCTTGAGGAGCTTTTCGACGTTTTGCGTCTTCATCGGGCGAACCAGAACTGGTCGTTCGATAGCAAACGCTTCTCCGAGTTCAATTGGCTCGTCGTCGACGAGAAGGTTTCCCACGACGACATGGGTCCCGACGGGAGAACACTGCCCGGCCTGTTCGTGAATCTTAGCCAGGATTTTGGACGAATCGAACCGCACAAAACTAGCCTCCCTTCATCTGTCGAAGCTGCGCTTTTTGGACTCCTCACAATCCCCTGGGAGCAGATCGCTGAATACAAGGACATGGAATGGCGTGGTTTTAGAGTTCCTTGGGTCTACACCGTCGACTCTGACGTGTTTGCTCGTCGGGTTCCGCCACCTTCTCCAGACAGCCTGAGCTGGGAGCCTGCATGGCAGTTCGATGTCAATGGCGACGAGCATGAATATGAAGCGCCGGTCGCCTATCCGCTAAATGATGACAGCGACAGCGCAATTACCTGGCTGACCGACGACGCGTGGAGTGACATTGTAGCGGCGCGCCGGACGACGTTGTTCGACCGTCCTGTTGCGCACTTCTTTGTCCGTGGATTTCAATCAGAAGCCATCGACGAGTTTCTTGCCCATATTTCAACGATCGAGGCGGCGCTCGGCTTGCCTTTGGACCATGACCCACGCGCCCGAAAAAAGATCGAAGGAAAGAATCCCGGCGCGACGCGCCGGGCCACGCTTCGCATTTCCGGACTGCTCAACGATGGTTCGTTTGGGAACGCCTATTCCAAGCTTTTCGGGCTTAGGAGCGATTTCCTACACGGGAGGCCGATGGCGGACATATCCGGGAACGATAGACGAAGTGCCAGAGAACTCGCTCGCAAGGTGGTGTGCGGGCTTATTGGCGCCGTATCGTCGGATCCGATGGTGAACCGCGAACAACTCCTTGATGGCTTCCTGGATAGGGGGAGCCAGCTAAGCCAGCACGGCGGACCGCCCGCAAGTGAGGCTGCCCATGGCCATTAGCGTCTTGCCCCCGAGCCGCCAGGGCGTGCAGAGTTTTGCAACAAAGTTCGCGCTGCAGCAGGACAGATGGAACGATTTTTCCTTCATGACGCTGTATCACCTCTACTATCAGGTCGAGGGAAGCCCTCCTACTTTGATCGGGCCGGTCAAGATTCTACGGCGAGGCCAAACCACGCAAGACGGCATCCTGATCACCGAACCATTCGACCGCCTTCCGCCTGACTTCGGCTCTGTTGGCAGCTCACTCGACTATTACCAGCGGCTCAATGAGATTGCTGGGGAGGACCGAGATGAGATTCTGGGCTCGTTGAACGACGTCGTTGCCAACTCGCAACTAGAGCCGCTATTCAGCCAGGAGGAAGGCTGGCGAATATCTCTGTTCCGCGACAATCCGGAACCCGAGGGCTTCCTTTCCGATGCTAGACAGATTCACTCTCGCAATGCCAGCGAGGTTCCAGACCTCCATCTGTCGTTCACATTCCATCCGGCCGGATGGGCGGCGCCGATCCAGCTCTATTTCGATGCGCCGAGCCCACTGTTTTATTTCGGCCCGACACGCGAACTTGGCCCCAGCAAGCGCAAGGTCTTGCTCCCACGGCGAGTGATGGTGCTGATTGGACGCAACGGATCGGGCAAGAGCACCTTCCTATCGCGCATCGCACGGGTCGCGTTTGCGTCGCCATCGGACAGAACGTGGCCTCAGTTGACCGCCGTCGGCGTGTTCGATCCACCGTCAATTGGCTTCATGCGCATTATCGCGGTTTCGTACAGCGCGTTCGAGAACTTCTCCGTGCCCGGGTTGTATGAGACTGAGCTCGAGCAGATCGCATCGGACATGGAGAGGGGAGGCGGTCGCTACGTCTACGCCGGCCTTCGCGACGTCGTTGCCGAAGTGCGAGAGCAATTGTCATCCGCACGGGCCAAGCCGACGGACGTGGATGAAAGAACTGTCCTGGACATCGAGGATCGACGATCGAGTACGAAACTGAAGTCGCTCGAGCAGCTCGCTGACGAGTTTGTTCGCCTAATCGGGCAGATCGCGGAGCATGGAGATGATGCGCTGTTCGATGCTGCTCTTGCGCTGGTGCTCGCCGACGCCTCGTTTGCCGATGTTGCCGGGACGGATCGACAGGCTCTGCTTGGTGCCAATCCCCGTTCAAGCTTTCTCGGATGGAGCACAGGCCACAAAATCACGATGCATGCGATCGCCTCGCTGGTGGCACATACGACGAGAAAATCCCTCGTGCTCTTCGACGAGCCTGAGACACACCTTCATCCCCCGCTCATTGCAGCGGTCATGCACGCCTTGAGATTGGTACTGGAAGAAAAGAACGCGTTCGCAATCGTGGCAACGCATTCACCGGTGATCCTCCAGGAGACGTTGGCACTGCACGTGAGGGTCATAAGGCGGATCGGATCGGAATTTGAGGTCTTTATCCCGCCACGAGAGACATTCGGCGAGAACGTGGGAACCTTAACCCACGATACCTTCGGTCTGACTTCTGCCGCGACAGACTTTCATGGGATTCTTGATCTACTCATTCAGGCACACAATACAATCGAGGACGTGAACCAGCATTTTCGGCCGGGCCTTAGCGGGCAGGCGCTCGCATACGTGCTTGCGGGCCTCGCCCGGAAGGCTCGCCAGTGAGAACCCTGCCATGTCCTTCTCGCGAGGAGGCGCAAGCCTACCTCGTGCGCGCTATCGAGACCTACGTTCACGCCGGTATTGCGAAAGGCTATGCTGCGACCCAAGCTGAGATCGACAGCGTGATTGCCATCTACGACGCTTATGACGCGGGTTTGGGGGGCCCCGCGGAAATCCTAAAGGGCGGCGCGCTTCTTCAGCAGTTTCGCGACGCGATCTATAGCGGGTATGACTTCACCCAAGCGGGTGGCAAGTTAGCGTCGGTTCGAGCGTCGCTAATGGCAGGAATTGAGCTGTGCCCGATATGTGGAATTGCACCGCCGCGCCAACTGGATCACCATCTTCCGCGGTCAGATTACCATCCGTTGGCTGTTTATCCTCGCAATTTGGTGCCCCTTTGCCAAGAGTGTAATCAGTCGAAGAGCAAATCGGCTGCCCTAGAGCCTGCCCAGCAGTTCTTTCACCCCTATTTCGAAGCGGTTCCGGATACGTCATTCTTGCGAGCCGGCGTCACAATTGAAGGGGGCGGCCTGGTTGCTACGTTTGACATTGATCCAGCCGCTCCAATCGAAGCGCTAGTTAGCTCGCGCCTCTCATTTGTCTTGCAGCGCCTGAAACTCAACGAACGCTATGCGCGGGAGATCAATATCTATCTGACCAGTCAGGCGACCGCAGTTAGAATCCTGTTTGATAGTGCTGGCGCTGAGGGTGTCCGCAGCTATCTTCTTGCACAGGCAGATGTGGAGAGCCGAGAGTTTCACCTCAATCACTGGCGGCCCGTTCTGCTCCGAGCACTTGCAGCCCATGTCGGGTTCTGCGGTGGGGAATTTGCAGAGGTATTGCCAGCTTGATCCAAACAGTTCCCTTTTCGATCATGTCCGGCTTCCCGCGACGGCTGACCAGATCAGTTAGCTCACGTGCCACCCGGCGATCGGAGATCGAGCGAACACTTCGGCTTCTGACGGCCGCAACGGCGAGGTCGGAGCGTGGCGCTTCTCTACCGTCCGACTGGAACGACTTGGTGGTGTAAGATCAACGGGCGCAGTTCACGTCTCCTGTGATAGGTCTCTCGGCAATTGCTGTCATACGGCCGATTGGAAGATTGCTTCATCTCGCCCGGCGCATCCATGTCTAGGTCCGCGAGACGCGTTCCGATTGCAGCCGTGATCGCAGCGAATGCCGAAGCGAAGTTGCCATCAAGTACGTATCCGAGCATACCGCCATGCTTGACGCGCTTGCCCCGGCACTTCTTGACGGGTGGCCCAGACAGGCCCCGGTGGCGGTAAGCGTCGAATTCCGATACGCCCGTTTCTGGCCTCTGCAATGAGACCGCCAGCCAAGTTGGATGAGGGGCTGACAAGGCCTTTGGCCAAATAAGGCTGCCTAAGCGAAATTCTCCAATTCTATCAGCCCCAAGCTGAGCATCTCGTCGACGATCACCGAACTGATTTGGAGTTGAGTCACGTCTAGTTTGCGCAACCAGTCCCGCGCGTGCTGGACGCTCAAATCGGAGTTTGGGAAATGAGGCTCAAGCGCAGCGGCAGCGATCCGCGAAAGTCCAAGTTCCATGAAAGACCAACCAGACCTCGTACATACACCGAGCTCAAGCGCCAGTGAGAAGTCAAAGATTTCTTTGATCCGCGCTTCGAATCCGCAGTGCCGCAATGCCAAGGCCAGGACATCAATGTAGGCTTTTCCGAGTTGCACATACCGGAAGCGGATGACGTCCTCAATGAGGTCGAACTCCTTACGGATCACATCATTGATGTCGATCGGTTTCGGCCGACGTTTGCGTGACTTCGCATTCGATGCAATTTCATCCTCATAGGCCTTGATCTTTTTCGCAAGGGTTCGCTCTTCGCGCCGGATAGCGTCGGCAAGAAGAACGGGGTAGGGCGTGCCCTGCATCCATTTGACCGCGACGCCAGCGACCAATGCGGGGAACCTGCTGGCGGACAGATTCACCAGCCTCTGTGCACGCATGAAAATCGACTCATACGCTTTACGCGCCGGTAGATAGTCGTGCGGGTTGACTGGGATCAATCCGTCGATTTCGCCGGCTACGATCTTGCTGACCAATTCATTGAACAGGCGTTTCAACCCGAAAGGATCTACGGTCCAGTTTGTGGACAGCAGCGTCGCGGGCAGGCCGATCCCATCGCTCGCAGCTTGGGCCGCGACGACTAGGGCGTCGCGATCTTTTGCCGCGAACGAGGACAGGGATCGTGACGCAAAAAGAGCCACGTCGCCTCTGGCGGCTCTTGCTATGAGCAGGCCCGCAGCGGCGCGAACCTTCCCCGCCACCTCATCGCCAGGTACCATCCTTGGCAGTTCGCCGGCCAGAGCTTGTAGTATGGCGGATCCATGGTCGGCGGCGGCCTTTCCGAATGCAGGTTCGATCCGGTAGCCGACGAAGCTGTTCATCGGCTTATCCGGCCACTCGTCGTAGTCAACGAGAAAAACATTTCCAACGATGTCGGCCTTCATCCGACCTGCGCGTCCCGCAAAATTCCATAGAGCTGCCGGATCCAGCCGCGAGTTAGTCCCCCGCGTAGGCGTGTCGATGAAAACGTTGCGGGCGGGAAGGTTTACGCCTTGAAAAAGGGTCGTGGTACAAGCAAGGAATTTCAGCGCGCCGGACTTGAAGGCACTCTCAATAGACTCCCGCAGCAGCGTGGGCATCTTACCGTAGTGAAAGGCTACGCCACGCCGGACCAAGGCGGCGAGAGAGCATATCGGGGATGGATGTGCTTTTCAATGAACTGCGCCAAATCTTCGAGCACCTTATCGCCGCTATCTCGGCAATCTTGGTGTAGCTGTAGTGCGACTGTTTCGGCGTCCTTGGGTCCCGTCGCATACACCAGAGAACCGCCTGTGCGTCCGAGCTCCAGCGCGACCGCTGCGAGACGGCTGGCGGGGTGGTCAAACCCTCGATGGCTCTGAACCACGCCTAACGATGTCGAGCCAAGAGCGGTTAGGAGTCGCAGACTGAGGGTCCTCGGCTCGGCCGCCCGGCTCACGAGGATGCGGTTCTGTATGACGGACGGCAGAAGCGAAACAGATGCTTTCAGTCCCTTCAGGCCGATGGAATCGGCGACGGTTTCGAAACCTTCCGCACCCGGCGCCAACAGGACCAGACGAGTGTCAGCCCGTCGGGCAATTGCCTGTTCGAGGCATTCCTGCAGGATCATTCCCCGGGCGCCGTCCGAAAAATTCTGCGCCTCATCGACGATCACCAAGTCGAAATCTATAGTTGAGACCGCCAGCAGAACTTGCAATCTTTCCTGGGTCAGAACGAATATTTGACGCTCGGGGGCCGCAGGGTCGATCGTTGGCACCGTCGAAACGCGAATGCCGACTTCATCGTTTAGCCGGCGCTGGATCGAGGCATAGACTTCCCAGAGAAGCGCACGTGTGGGCGCGACATAGACCGCCCGGAAGATGGCGGACCGTTCTGCGGTCCTGCAAAGGTGCTCGATGACTAGAAAGGACTTACCGGCCGATGTCGGCGCGGAAATAGCCAGCGCCGTATCCTGGCCAAGCCGATCCCAAGCACGTTTCTGGAAATCGGTAAGGGCAATTCGCTCGCTGCCGACGTCGATGCCATTTACCTCGCGTGAGATCGCCGCCCGTAGGGCCTGCCGAATTGTGGCGACTGGCTCATGCCGGGCTTCCGCGTACGTTAGGGCGGGGAAATTGCCTAGATCGGTCAAAAGGCGAAGGCTGGCGTCCACTGGAATGTCGTCGCGACCGATAAGAAGGGCGCCCAACGAGATCGCCTGGGCAAGCGCCCGCAGGGTCTCGTCGTCGGTCTGGGCGAACACCCCGGCGCAGTACATCAGGCGTAGTACATCCTGCCGATCCATCCCGCCACGGCGCGACTCTATCGTGTGGGGAAGTGTGGCAAAGGCGGCTTCCGCCTGAAGACGGTCGAAGTCGGATCGGAAGGCCTGGTGGGTCTCAAGCCGACGGGAAAGGTCCAGGGCGAAGGTCATGCGTCGGTGCTCTCGACCGGCGCGACGACGTCGAGATCCTCCGCCGACCCGGGTGCGTTCTCCTCCTCATCTTCAGACGCGGCTGGAATATCTTCGTGAGGAGGCTCCACTCCCATCGCCCGGTAAAAGGCTTTGCGAAGCACATTGACGTCCGGAACCGCCACAAGGAACAAAAGGGTCTTCGCGGTGTCAGCTCCTGACGCCTTGATATGCTTATTCGCCGCGCTGCGATGCCGTTTGTGATCTGTTCGGTAGAGGCCCGCGAAATGCTCCTCGTGCGCGTCCACGGGACCATCGGAGACGGGCAATTTGGCATTGAACCGGCGTTCGGAATAGCAGATCACTCCGACAGAACGTTCGCGTCTCGGTAGATCGGGTTTGCCGACGATGTCGAAGAAATCGAGCGCCGCTTCTCGGGCCGCGCCCTCCAGAGAGTCCAAATGCCCAAGGTCCGATACTAACTCATATTCGCGAAGGTACTGTTTCCGGTTGGCGAGAAATCCCGCGGCGGATTTGGCATAGTCCTTAAGGCCGGCGTTGGCGCTCCCGGCGAGCTTCGATTCCAGGAAAAAGATTGTCAGGGCGTCGCCTTCAAAAGTTGCGTGGATCCCGTCTAGGCCGTGGACCGGCATATTAGCGGAGGTTTTGAGCGCCATCTTTGCCGCGACCTGTGCCGCTGAAAGATGATGCTGAACGACGCAATAGGCGAGCACCTCGCCCAGTTCGCTAGCGCGCGACGGGCTGGTGGCGTTGAAGGTGATGAAGACGTCCCGCACGGCCTGATGCACCCGGGCGATCAATGTGAAATCCTTCTCGATCGCCGCCGTGTACTCGAGCCGCCGCTTTCGCGGCAGGGCATAGTACATGCACTGGCCCCACAGAAACTCCGCAAGGGCATCGATCTGCGGCTCGTCTTCGTTGAAACGCACATGAAGTAGTGCAGTCCGTGGCCCGTCGCCCTCGCATGGCGCGTCGTGCGCGACGGCGCAGGCGACATGCGCGCCTAACTTCGATGGATTGAGGAGGCTAGAGATCGCCTTTTGGATGTTCATGCCGGTGTTGCTGTCCAGGAAATAACTTGCACGCAGTGATTCGGATTACAGAATTCTAAAGGAGCGCAACAATTATCGCACTTCTATTCGCGATATGCTTCCGACCTGAGGCCTGTATTCGCAGGAAATGCGAGCCCCAAACGGAGTTTAGACTGCTTCGGGGAGGGCCCGACTCGAAAAACCGTGCTAGATGAAAGAAGTTCGAAGTCGTCCAGTTTAGTCTAGATACATCAGTGCGGGAGCGTAAAACAAGGTGGGGAAAAACATTGTCGTCTGCTGCGACGGTACGGGCAACCAGATCGAGCGCAATCTCTCGAACGTTTTGAAACTGTTCCGCATCCTGAAGAAGAATGAGGAACAGCGCGTCTATTACGACGCTGGCGTAGGCACGATCGGCGCCAGCAACGCATGGGCCCGTTGGCGGCAAAACACCAAATCGGTGTTTGAACTGGCCACGGGATATGGGCTCGACGCTGAAATCGCGGGCGCCTACGCATTCATCTGCCGGCACTACGTCGAAGGGGACGCAATTTTCCTCTTTGGCTTCAGCCGCGGTGCCTACACAGTCCGCGCCGTTGGGGGCCTGATCCACATGATCGGCCTGCTGCAGCCGGATCAGCTTAACATCGTTCGATATGCTGTAAGCTCCTATAAGCAGGCCAGCGACGAGAACGACCTAAACGTCGCCTGGCACTTCTCCAAAGTCTCTGGAGCCCGAGACGCTCGTATCAAATTTCTTGGTGTCTGGGATACGGTTGCGTCGGTCATCGTGCCGCGAAGGGACCGACTTCTGCCCCAGCTCCAGACACTGCCACATACAAGGACCAACCCGAGCGTCGAGGTCTTTCGCCACGCGATTGCGATCGATGAGCATCGTCGCATGTTCCGGCTGAACCGGTGGGTCGAACCACAGCCGTTTGTCGAAGATCCTTTCGACAAAACTGCGCCAGCAAAAGAGCAAGATATCAGGCAAGTCTGGTTCGCCGGGTGTCATTCGGATGTTGGTGGTGGCTATCCTGAAGAGGACGGCGCTATCTCTAAGTTTCCGCTCGACTGGATGATTGATGAAGCCACGGCGTTTGGACTGCAGATCAACTCTCGGATGCGGGAGCGCCTCGTCTTCGGAACAGGGGAGGGCGAGGGGAAGATGAACTTCGTGGGCCCGAATCCACTTGGGGCCGTGCACGATTCAGTGACGTGGGGCTGGAAGCCGCTCGAGTGGATTCCAAAATCGGTCAAATTGCGTGAATGGAAGCGAAAATCCGCCCTCGGTTTCTATCTTCCGCAGGCCGAGCCTCGCATGATCGAGAAACAGGAGCCGCGGCCGTTTGTTCATCAGTCGGTTCTGGATCGGAAGGCAGCCATCTTGGGATATAAGCCAGAGAATTTTCCAACGGCGTTCGATGTTGAGCCTTATGGTGACCTTATGAAAGATCGCCTGGCAAAAGAAGCCGGCAGTTAGGGTAGAGAGTCGTAACGTCTCCAAGTTCACGATTGCAGGGGGATGCAGATGGCGAAAAAGAGCAGTCCCGTTAAGAAGGGTGAAAAGGCTGTCGCGGTGGCCCTGTCACCTGCTGAGACGCGAGACGTCTACGCCTCTCGACGGTTCCTGGATGGGGTGACGCAGAAGAAGCTCGGCCTCAAGGTCCGCTTCGACACATATTACAAGGACCCCCTTGTCGCGAAGAATAATCCCGGCCTGGAAATCGATGACGATTTTTATGTGCCTTGGGAGCCACGCATTGGCGACGGCCCCACAAGTGCGAGGTTCGCTATTGTCGATTACGACAGCACCAGAAATACGTTGGAAGAACCGGCCAAATGGAGCGTCGGCGAGAAGGTTTTTCTCGATCCGAAGGGGCGTAGGATCGATCGAGCGTTAAAAGAAACCGCTCACTTCCGCCAGGTCAGCACTTGGGCAATTCTGCAAAGCACACTTGATTTCTTCGAGAGCCCAAGCGGCCTCGGCCGGCGCATCTCTTGGGCGTTCGAAGGCAATCGGCTTCTGGTCACGCCAAATGCCGGTTACGGCGCAAATGCCTATTATGATCGCCAGAGCAAATCGCTCCAGTTCTACTATTTTGACGACGACAACGGTCAGCGTATTCACACCTGCTTGTCCAGCGATATCGTCAATCACGAGTTTGGTCATGCACTGCTGGATGGCATTCGGCCTTATCTTCTGGAAGCGGTCTCACCACAGACAGGTGCCTTTCACGAATTCCTGGGGGACTTGCGGAACAATTCGTTCCGTAAGGAGCTTGCGGCCAGGACCAAGGGCCACTTGAAGACGAAATCCGGTGACGAACTCATCGCATCTGTCGCCACAGAGTTCGGCAACGCCGTGTCAGGACAACCATACCTTCGTAGTGCGGGTAACGAGCATTTTCTGGGCGAATACAAGGATGAGATCGAACCTCACGCGCTCTCGGAGGTGATGACCGGAGCGATGTTCGACATCTTCGTTGCCTTGACCGAGCAATATCTCAAACGAGAGCGCAGCGACGGGGAGACACACACTCCGGCTCAATCGCTACAATATGCGGTCGCTCAGATGCAGATAATTGCCATCCAGGCGCTTGATCTTTTGCCGCCAGTCGAGGTTACGTTCAACGACTACGCGCGCGCTGTCTTGCGCAACCTCGCGATCGCAAACCCAACTGATCCCACCAACTATCGCGAGATGATCGCGGACATTTTCGTCCACCGCGAGATCATGACCGCAGAGGAGAGAACCGACCTACTGGTGCGCGCGCCCTTGTACGATCGGATGCCAGGAACAATTTCGCACGACCCGGAGCTTATCGGGAGTTCGCGTGCAGCGGCCTATCGCTATCTCGATGACAACCGCGACAAGCTCTTCATTCCCGACCATGTCGACATCATGGTCGATGAGGTCTTCACCTCCGAGAAGATGGTCGGTCCAGGCCTCTTCCAGCCCAAACAGATCATCCTCCAATATCTGTGGCGCGAGAACTTGGCGTTAGCGGGCAGGCAGTTTGGCTCCTTTAGTGGCAAGACGACCAGCCTGCTCTGTGGCGGGACGATGGTCTTCGACGTCAATGGCAGCCTGCTTTATTGGGCGCGCAAGCCAGGCAGCGAACCCTTTGCCATCGCAAGCGTGGCGATGGAGAAGATAAAATCGCGCAAAAAACTCTTTGGCACCGAGCAGGTGGCCTTGGCTGAACTCGAGGCTGGCAAGCAGCGCAGGCAGGAGTATCTCGATGCACTTGCCAGACGCATCGAGGAGGGGATGGTTGGTGAAGAACTTGCCGGCCCCGAAGGTCTTGTTGGAAGCCTTACACCGCCACTGATCGCGCGCGAAGTTGACGGCTCAGTTCGGTTTGAGCTCTCGCCGCACTTTCATGTTTACGATGCCGATGATTCCAGCCTGGGAGCGCTTAGATGGCAAATGAGCTCCTGATCCGCCTTTATGATGTCGGTCTGGGCGACTGCATCTATGTTCGCATCCCCGGCAAAACCGACAAGAAGGAAGATGCATTCCATATGCTGATCGACTGCGGCACCTGGAGCGAAGGGAAGCTTCTTGCCGCAGCGATGAAACAGCTCGAGAGCGAGTTGCCAGACGCACAGGACGGAAAAAAGCGGCTCGATCTTGTCGTTGTCACGCACGAGCACAAGGATCACATAGCGGGCTTCGATCCCAAGCTATTCGAGAACATGAAGGTCGGCGCGGTTTGGATGAACTGCGCCATGGATCCCAAACATCCGCAGGCGGGAAAGACCCGAAAAATTAGAGGGGTCGCTGAGCAGGCCATGCGGGGGCTTGCCGCGCTTGGGCCGAGTCTGAGCCCTCGCGCAAGCGAGCTCTTGTCAGTTTTCCAGATTGACAACAAAGGCGCCATGCAGACCTTGCGCAAGACGCTGCTCGATGGCGGAGAGCCGACCTATGTGCATGCCGGCGAAACCAACGAAACACATGGCATTGAACTCCATAAAGCGAAAATCAACATCCTTGGCCCGGAGGCTGATTTCGATCGTTATTATCTCGGCGCGACCGCTCAGCGAACATTGAAGGGCGTGCTGGGAGCGGCCGCGTTCGACGCGGAAAAAGAGTTTGATGCCACTGCAAAAGCGCAAGAGCCGCCTTTGCCCCGCAATATCAGCCCGGCCTCTTTTCGCGCCCTTCGTGCCCGCATGCAGTCGAACGCTTTGGCATTCGCGGAACTGGATGGCACTTTGAAAAACAATTCCAGCATCGTTCTGCTGATCGAATGGAACAAGAAGCGCCTGCTGTTTATCGGGGACGCCGAATGGCACGGCGACTTCAAAGAGGGCAAGATGAATGGCTCATGGAACGTGATGTGGAACGAGCGCCGAGATCTGCTCGGCAAAACAGTCGACTTCCTCAAGATCGGCCATCATGGCAGTGAAAACAGCACACCCTGGGACATGGGCAAAGGAAAGCCCAGCGAAGCGACTGCGATCCTGGATGCAATCCTGCCGGTACCGGCGGCCGGCCAGCAGTCGAAAGCGACAGCGGTCGTGTCGACCGAACGAGGGAAATACCGCACGATTCCGCGCGGCCTGTTAATGACGGAAATTGCTCGGCGGGTTGGCGATACCCGAATTTACAAGCCTGATCTCGAACACTTCAAACCGAAGGATCCCGCGGACTTTGAGACCTATGAGAGGGAATGGCTGGATAAAGCTCAGCCATTACGCACTGACTTCGAGCGGATTAGGGAAGGAAAGGGCTTTATCGACGTGGTTTTGAGCTGACAATTACGGCGTGCACGCTGGCCAATTTTGTCAGCTATTGCACATGAACATAGGACATTTCGGTACCCATTGGCAGCTTCGCGCGTGAACTCGACTGAAGCCGATGTGCCGGCTGAAGATGCATCGTCAGAACGGGCGATTGAACCCGTCATGGCTCTATCGATTATCGACTAGATTGAGCTTGTCGAAGCAAATACGATTACGCTTTTTGGCGTCGCTGAGCATCTTCGTGTAGTCCATAACCTCGTAGTAGACCCTGTGATTGGCGTGATAGCCGTAGAATCCCTGCTTGTCCGGCGTCATTGTGGCATTGAAGTCAGTGAGAACTTGCCTGAGTTTTGGCGTTAAGTCTGCCACCACGAAAATCGTGGCCGGAATATCTGCGTTCGCGATTGGGATCGCTCGACCCTTATGTAGGTACTTACCGCCGCGGATCGCGTTGATCACTTTTGCGGCCTGAAGAACGGGGTTCTCATCACCCGCATACTTGTTGCGCCCCGGTTGCTTGAACTCAATCACAATGATTGAGTTCAGCGGATGCTCGTCGTCGGGCCGCTCACCGCTGAAAATAATTTTTTCATCAAAGATGACGATGTCGCCTCTCTGCTTATCCTTCGAATCTACGACTGACAGCGCGTTGTTTCGCTTATCGGACGAAATGAACGAATGGAATGTGAGGCGCTCGTCGATCATCCAGAGATTCTGCTCGCTGGAGGGGATATCTTCAGAGCTATGCTGCATTGGAAATACGAGCTGATGCACGACCTTTTCGAGCGGGTAGTTCTTCTTGTCCTCAGGCAACTTGACTGCGCGTTCGAGGAAATCAAGGATGATCCGTCTGTGCTGAACGTACTGGGCTAAGGCTGACACTCCAAGCTCATTGTACCGGTCCAGGAATTCGGTGAACTCCTTGTGGTATGACTCGTAATCGGTGATCTTGCTCGCCTCGCGAATGATGCGAGTGCTGTCTTTCTTGAGTTCAGTCTCCCGCAAGAACAGTTCCCGGTGGAGTATGCCTTCCATCTCAGACCGAGACGGTGTCGGAGTGATCTTGTTTAAGAAGCTGCCGGCGTGCTTGAGAAGCATCCGATATTGTGGCGCCTCTTCTTGCACGTACCGACGAATCCTATCGAGCTTGACAGAGTTGATGGTCTCGATGACATCCTTCAGATCGTCCTCCACGAACGCTAGTGCCGAAGCGCGTATATCCGTTTTTGGAATGAGCTTGTGATCCGAGAGGGGAAGTTCAAGCTCGGCATCATCAGGATTGCCGAACTCGAAATCGGTACGATTGGTGTTGACGTGTTCGGTGAGGTAAGGGCTCTGGACGATGCCAAGGTAGAAAAACGCCTTGCCGTCGTAGTCCTCAAGCCGGGATGTCAGATTTGGAAGATGGTCTGCTAGGCGGTCGCTGAGGACTGACCGTTGATCCGCAGCGTAGACAAGCTTGTGCTTGGTCGCCCGTGAGGTGGGAAGTCGGAAACCATGTAAAGTGAATGAGTATCCACCGACTTCGAAGGGATAAGCCGAAGCCGTGGCCTTATAGTCTCTTTCAAAAATTGCTTTGAGGTTATGCTTGAGCCCAAGGTCGTTAACCTGAACCGCCGGACACTCCTCGTCCATCAGTACAACGATGAAGTGTTCGATGAGTTTCTGGATAAGCACTTCCGAGGTGCGGGGGCACTGCCCGTGATATTCCGGCCTTAGTTCCACAAGCTCGATTGTTGTGCCTGTCGCATGTCGCGTGACAGATTTGGGGAGGCCGCGCAGGTCGTCTACATCGTAGTTCTCGTCAAAGGTGAAAGCTCGAGTGAGCAATGCGCCGTCGTCATCCTTGAACGTGCTTTCGATGCGCGCAAATGCAAAGGCCTTGAGCCAGGTGAAGCGACCCAAGCCCTTGCCGCCTCGGCTCAGTTTGTGTGGCGAGAACGCAGTATTAAGTCGTAGTTGGCATCGTCGAGACCGATGCCGTTATCAATGACTTTGAACCCGCTGATCGGCGGAACTTCCAGGTCGAGTTGACGGCCGTCGCGAACGACCTCGACCGTCATGCGTCCGGGCGTACCCGTCGGCAGTTTCGCTTCCTTGATTGCCTGAAACGAGTTCATGACTGCTTCGAACAATGGCAGCAATGGGCGCCACTGCAGTACGGTGGTCTGCCGTACCTGGTTAGCGATATTTACACGGATAGACATTAGCCGCCGTTGCCCCTTGCGCCGTATCCTACCACTAGATGAACATTCAGGCCGCGCAAGTGATACCAGGTTCTCCTTTTACACACAGCGGTGTCATCAAGACAGAACCGGGCGGAAAGACCTCGGACCCTTATAGGCATCTCAGTGCGAGAATGACGCGAACCATACTCGATGTTCATGCTTCGTGCTTCGAAAGTCGCATAAAAAGGCAGTCTGGAACTCAACGGCGGCTCATTGGTTTTGCGGGTTCAGCTCGTGGAAAAGGTCCGTCGGCCTTCCGTGAATGCGGGTTTCCGCATCGCCTACCTCGATTTGGTCGATGACTGCCGGACAGGCGAGGCGGAGCCGTATCTCGCCCGAGAGCACATTCGCGCGCATGATTTCGACGAACGCGCCTATCTTTTCATCCGCAGTGAGAAACCTGCGTTTGACGGATGCAGTGGTGCTACGCTTGTGGAGCCCGGGGCGTCTCTATGCGGCAATCCTTCATCGTGAGCCGATGCTATTGTGCAAGTTTCGCAGCACTGCGGGTGGCGATATCGCCCAAGACAGCATGAAGAAGCGTTCCAACTTCCTGTTCGGCGACCCCGGGTGCAATTCCTGATTCGGACAGTTGAACGAGAATTGCCTTGGCGGTGTTGCGCCAGAAGGCGTTCGCGTCCTTCCCGTTCTTGGATTCCAGGACCCGGGCGATCCCTTCGACCAACTTCCGCCGCCGATGCAGCGGAAACGCGCTTATGTTTGAATCACACATCGATCACCTCACCCCTTCAGTCGCGCGAATAAGCATTGGCGGGTGAGAAAATTTGGTTAACAGCGCTTTTGGACAATGGTCAGCAATGGAATAAAGCGTCTACCCAACAAGCCAAGAGGTGTGCCACGTGTTGATGATCGGCGCGTGCTGAACGGCATCTTCTGGGTGCTGCGCTCCGGTGCTCCATGGCGCGACCTGCCTCAGCGCTATGGCCCGTGCACCACCTGTTGCAACCGCTTCGTCCGATGGCGAAAAGCAGGTGTGTGGCTGCGCAGTAACGAGTCTACGGCCTAAGGTTTGCGGAGCCTCACGCCGGCGCGGCTGCCGTTCTCCGGGATGAACTCGACGCCGGCGGCCTAGAGGGCGATGCGCAAGGCAGCAACGGTTCGCTCTTGTGTGGAGCCCTGTCGGGCCGCGACATCTACTTAATGTCTATTCTAGACAGTCGCCGCGACCATAACTTTTGATAACAGGTCAGGGTCGCGGGATGCCGAGCCGCTTGAAATACCGGGTTACGTCCGGATGCTCGCGATCGTCCCGCCTCAACCGCGCAAGCGCGTCATCATCGCCGGCGAGCGCCATAGCCAAACCGGGAGCGCTTATTCTCCACGGAGCACCGGGCATTGTCTGGTTGTGAAGACGGTGCTTGATCACCAGCCGCCTGAGTGTGTCTTCGCTTACGTTGTAGTCGTACCTGAACAGATCAATGGCCCTCTGGACCGTGATCGCCTCTGCCCGTGGGATCTAGAGCGGCCGAAGCCGTTCGCCTGTTGCCGGCGCTGTTTTGACACGGCGCGCATTGGTCATTCGGCCCGTCGCGCTTTTCTGCGGCCCGCCGTTTCGCCCGACATCAGGGAACGATATCGCCCCCCATGTATTAGAAACCCATGGACACTATGGAACCCCACGGCCACGGGATGGCGGCCGATCTTTTGACATCGGAAGTTGCCAATGCCAGGCAGCGCATCCACCGGACCGAGCTCGCGCTTCAACGCACTGAAGAAATGCTGGCGGAAAATCTCGCGCTGTGCAGCAGGATACGAACTGCGGTCGAGGCCGCAGACCGCTTGGTGAAGATCGATCCCCCCAGCTTTGAAGGACGTCGCGCGGGTTGAACTGGGCCGGCGTTTCATTCGCCTTGCGGCACCCTGCCGCAAGAGCCTGCCCGTTGGCATCACAGCGTGAGCAAACATTGGACAGAAGCATTCCAACGTTCACGATGTGCAACGCCGACGCTAGATAGACACGAATTTCAGTTCAAAGAGCGAGGTTAATGCTGCGGCAAACGAAGGGGGCACGGGGGGTCTTCGCGCGAGCCAGTTATCCGATCTCCCGCTCAGAAATTTCTACCAAATATTCCGACCTCCTGATGGAACCCATTCGTTGCGGGCGAGTTGCGGCTGATTGGGACGGACTTCCCGAACATGACAACGAGCAACAAAGCAGACCATCAGTCTGTCTCCGAAGCGTTTCGGAAACTGATCCGTTCCGAAGGCTATCGTCATCACGTACAAACGTTCTTAAATCTGGAGGTCGAACCAGAACTGCCGCCAACCCTACAGTCATTACTTGCGGCTATTGATCGGGCCAAACAGGGCCCGACGGAAGAAGCTCCCTAGCCGGCTGGCTGAGCGTCAGCTCAAAGAGTATAGAGGCTCGCTTCGTGGCTTGTCCCCCTGATTCCCACGCAGAAGTTATCAAACATTCTTCTTGATTTTTCTCGACAGAGGATCATGAATGTTCTCTTGGGTTCTCGCTGAGGTGGGAGGCCTTGTATGAACGTTTGGACGAACTGCCGACCCGACAAAGTGACTGCCAAACACCTTGTTCACGAGCTGATCCTACAAGCCCGTCGCGGCCAAATCATCTCCGTCAAAGAGACTATTGCAGCGGTGCGCCGAGACCGGCCACATCTGGCGGAAACTGACTGCGAGATGGTGGAGCTTATTGTCAATGTTGCCCCAGCCTTTGGCCTGTTCGTCGGGTTCGATCTTCGCGAATAACCGCCTCCTCAACAGGGCGGACCGTCGCGACACGGTCTCGATCAAAGCGGCATTACGCGAAGCTCGGGAGACTGCGCCTTATTTGGTGGCCTCCGACGAAGAACTAACCGAGGCAATCGTCGAGGCAGCAACTGCCATGGGCCTCTGCGTGGCTTTCGACGCCCGGGAGTAGCTGTCGGCCGACTTCGGTGACCTCGCAATGGGCGCGCGCCCGTATGCTGTCATTCATTCTCAATATTCCGGCCTTGGCGTGACAGTCCTCACATTAACGCTCTCGCCGAGGACAAATAACCATCGGATGCCGCAGATTTCCGACTGGTCCTTTTACGCGATCGTCGCAACGAGTAGACCGACAACAAGCGAAATGACCAGGGCGACACCCACCGGAAGATGATGCATACCGGCTTCGTACCGACCGCTTAGATAACCGTCGATGAACCTTTGGAAACATCCCGTCACGGACTCAGACATGCCTAACAAACGGTAATCGTCCTCATCGCTGAGCCGTAACCCGCTAGCCGCCTGGGGTCCATTCATGGCTCTCCACTGGTTCAACCCTCCGATCCCCGTCAAGACCGAGCGTCCCGGGATCATCCACAATGTCAACAACGCCGAGGCAGCCGGCGAGGAGTTGATGAAGTGGACCAAGCGTGGCCCTTGGTGGGACCTCGCGGTGCGCGTTTGCATGGCCGTGATTTTCGACGAGATGGAAGCTGAGGAGGCCCGCAAGGCATTCCTGGCTGCTGCAAAAGAGGAGGGGACATTACTCCCCCAATGAGAACTAGCTAAATTGGATGCGGTATAAGGTTCTAGGTGTCTATTACCAACACCGCCTTCGCGAAAGGAGCCCGCCGCCGGTGAGGGAGAGGCGACGGACCCCCCACAGCGGCTGCACATCCACGAAGAATCCCGCTGCCACCTCTAAACCCGCGAGGGCCTACATCGTTCCTTAGCTGCGGCTAAAGCGGGGTTGGTCGGCGGGCTCTTGCCGCTCTAAGTTCCCCCTTATGGGTCCTCTCTGGTTCTCTCCACCGGTCTACGTGAAGACGAAACGTCCGGGCATTCGCAATGGGGTCAGCCACGTCGAGGGAGCCGCCGAGGAACTCATGGCGTGGGACACAAACGGCCCCAAGTGGACCAAGGCGGTCCAATCCTGCGTCGATGCGTTCGAGGGCAGAGCCTCCCCCCATGAGGTCCGTGAAGCCTTTGAGGCGGCTGCCAAGGAGGCCAACGTGTATCTCTCCCCTGAGTAGGAGGTATCATGGCGCCCATCTGGTTCGTCCCTCCGGTGTTCGTGAAGACTGAAACCGGTGTCAGGCATGGCTGCAACAATGCGAAGGAAGCCCTTGAGCAGCTCAAGATGTGGACCCGGCGAGGGCCTCGCTGGCATAAGGCGGTGACCCTCTGCCTGTCAGCCTTGGAGGGCGATTCGATTGACCCCCACATAATACGAAAGGCCTTTGAGGCTGCCGCTAAGGAGGCCAAGATGTATCTCTCCCCTGAGTAGGAGTTGTCGTGGCAACCCATTGGTTCTCCCCTCCGGTGTACGTCAAGACCGACCGACCTGGGGTCACCTACGGGTGCAACAACGTCGAGGGTGCCGCCGAGGAACTCATGAAGTGGACCAAGATGGGACCTAAGTGGAGGAAGGCTGTGCAACTGTGCGCCGACCCCTTTCAGGACCGTGTGACTCCGGAAGAGGTCCGTCAGGCTTTCGAGGCTGCTGCCAAGGAGGAGAGGGGGCTGCGTGAGTAGCAGGCCGGTGCCCATGGCTATGTTGGGAAGGACCCGTTAGGCTGTCTAATGCTGACCAAGTCCGCGCTGCTCGAAATAGACCCGGATACGAGAGCATTCACTCTGGTCGGCGCATTTATGGGCCATTTTGCACTTCTTGAAACTGGCATCGGAGCTGCTCTGGGCGAGGTACTTGGCGTCAATGGGGCCCGTCGAGTAATCATCAATCGTAACATGGGGTTCGACGAGAAGATCAAACCGTACCCACAGGGGACCGGAACCGGAATGTCGGGTTTCTAAAGCCGATGGCAGAAAGCGGATATTGCTGGGGCGGCATTTGAGAGCACGTTCCTGCTCTTGATTATTGCCAGTGAGCTGTGCGCGCAAATCGGAGGATGGAAGGGCCGGAGGCAGGAAGTACGGCCTCAGGCCGAGGCGCTAATCAAGCGGGTCGGCAATGATCGCGAAAAGCTCAATACGACCTGCAGCGAAACTAAAGAAGGAGTCGCGCGTTGGACGCGAATAACGCTATTTCGTCTCTGAATATGGTTTAGGTCAGAGTGGTCAAGCCAACGTCGCGTAAGGCAATCAATGCGTCGAGCGCTAGTCAAGCGAAGTCGCCCGCTCCTGACGAGGTCACTTTAGCGCCGCCCGCTTTCCGGCCGGTCCAACTCGCAACGCTCGTGGACACGGTCCCTGCCGGCGTTCGTTGGATCCATGAGATGAAATACGACGGCTATCGTATTCTCGTTGCCGTCGGCGGTGGCGAGGCGCGAGCCTACACACGATCTGGTCTGGACTGGTCTAGCCGTTTTCCCTCGATCCTCTCCGAGGCTCGCAAGCTCAAGGTGCGCTCCGCCCTGATTGACGGCGAAGCCGTGGTTGTCGATGTCGAAGGAAGATCTAACTTCCAGGCGCTTCAGAATGCATTGAAGGGTGCCCCGGCGACTATTGACTTTTATGCGTTCGATCTGCTGCAGCTCGACAGCGAAGATCTGACAAGGCTTCCTCTTGTTGAGCGCAAGGCGAAGCTGGAGGCGATCTTGCCTGCGAAAAATCCGGTCCTTCGTTACTCCGACCATATCCTCGGCCGCGGAGAAGAGCTGCTCGATCGCTTCTGCGCAGCCGGCCTTGAGGGCGTCATCTCAAAGCTCGCGGATTCGAGTTATGTGGCGGCCCGCGGCGCAAGCTGGCTGAAGATCAAATGCATCAGGCGGCAAGAATTTGTGATTGTCGGCTGGACGCCGTCCGACAAGGTCCGCGCGTTTCGGTCCTTGATCCTTGGCGTTCATGACGGCGGCAAGCTGCGTTACGCCGGGAAAGTCGGCACCGGCTTCGATACCGCTGAACTTCTTCGTCTCTTGAAGATCATGGCGCCGCTCGAGCAGAAGGCCGCCACCGTCGACGCACCACGCGCCGAAGTGCGCGGCGCACACTGGCTCCGTCCGAAACTGGTCGCTGAGATTGCCTTCACCGAAATGACAAATGAAGGGACATTACGACATCCGAGCTATCTTGGTCTCCGCGAAGACAAGAAGCCGGAGGCGGTCGTGCTCGAGACGGAACGTCATGCAGCCGATCTCGCCGCGTCTGCGACAACCACCATCGCGATAAGTAACCGTGACCGCGTCATCTATCCGGAATCCAACATCACCAAGGGACAGCTCGCCGACCATTACGCAGCGGTCGCGGCGATCATGCTTCCTTGGGTTGGCAGCCGGCCGATCAGTCTGGTTCGATGCCCACAGGGCCGCGCGAAGAAGTGCTTCTTCCAGAAACACGACGCCGGCAGCTTTGGCGACAAAGTCCACCACGTCGGCATCACAGAGAAAGACGGGCACGAGGAACCATATCTCTATGTCGACGATGCCGACGGACTGATGACTTGCGTCCAGATGGGAACGATCGAGCTGCACGGATGGGGGGCTCGGATCGAGGATGTCGAAAAGGCCGACCGCCTCGTGTTCGACCTCGACCCCGATGAAGGCCTCGATTTTGAGGCCGTCCGCGCCGCTGCCTTTCAGTTCCGCGCTATCCTTAAATCGCTGGGACTTACGACTTTCCCGATGCTGACGGGAGGCAAAGGAGTGCACGTCATCGCGCCGCTCACCCCTGGCGCCGAGTGGCCACAGGTTAAGGACTTCGCGTCTCGCCTGGCGCAGGCGGTCGCCCGGAGCGATCCGGCCCATTTCACGGCCGTGTTGTCAAAGGCGCGCCGCAAGGGTCGCATCTTTGTGGACTATCTACGCAATCAGCGCGGGGCGACCGCGATCATGCCTTACAGCGCGAGATCACGTCCGGGCGCTCCTGTCGCGGCACCGATCACGTGGGCGGAGATGAAGACAATAGACGCGCCCTCTCATTTCCACGTGGGCGATGCTCTTGAATTAAAGAAACGCGCAGCCTCCAAAACTCTGGCGGGATGGGGTCGCGCTGACCAATCCTTGCCCAATCTGTAGCGTCCGACGCGGGAAGAGGCAGTAAAGCCGGGATTCAAACGGCAACGCGGCGCTCACGGCCTTGCCTCATTGGAACCTGCGGAGATCGGTCTCGTTTGGCTGAAGCCATGGCAAAAAGCGATCCGAGGACCGTCGCCAGTCTTTTGAGGGAATACGCGCAACGGGCGTCTATGCGCGGCGACAATCCCTATCGCACAAAGGCATACTTGCGCGCGGCAGACAGTCTGATGGCGCTGTCGCAGCCGCTTGATCGGATCATCGCCGCCGGCGCCCTCACCAAGATCCCGGGGATCGGTGACGCGATCGCAGACATCGTGACCAAGCTTTACCAAACCGGCACGCACCCAAGCCTTGAAAAGCTGCGCGAGGATGTTCCAGCGGGCGTGATGGAGCTGTTTGCCATACCCGGGCTTCGTCCTGATAAGATACTGAAGCTTCATCAGGCGCTCGGCGTGAACTCGCTGGCGGAGCTCGAGGCCGCAGCACGAGAAGACCGCATACGCCCAGTCAAAGGCCTCGGCGCCGCGCTCCAGACAAAGCTCCTACAGAACCTGGCCATCGTGCGAAGCGGCGAAACGCAACTTCACCTGCACAAGGCCGCCGCTCTTCTGGAACATGCGGTCATATCGGTGAAGCAAGAGCATCCAGAGTTTTCGCGCGTCGAAATTGCAGGCGACTTCCGGCGCGGTTGCGAGCTCGTTTCCGACTTCGTTCTGGTAGCGCAGGGCTTAAAGTCGACTGGTATCGAGGATACGACCCTCAGGCTTGTTGTCACGGACAGCAACTTTGGCGCGAGCTTGCTCGAAGCAACCGGTTCGGCAGACCACCTTGAGCAACTGAAGAGGTTCGCGGCCGACAAGGGATTCACCCTAAACGCCGACGGGCTTCATCGCGGGAGAAAGCTGATCGCGTCAGCGACAGAAGAAGAAATCTACCAAGCTCTAGACTTGCAGTTTATCGAGCCTGAATTGCGCGAAGGCAGGGACGAGATTGAGCGAGCGGCAAAGCACAAGCTACCCGCCCTCATTCGGGATGAAGATCTGCATGGCATCCTGCATTCTCACACGACCGCATCCGATGGCACCGAAACGCTTGAGGCAATGGCTGAAGCCACGCGCAAGCGCGGTTTCGAATACTATGGTGTCGCCGATCATTCGCAGTCCGCTCATTACGCAGGCGGCCTTTCGTTGCAGGAGATTGCTGAACAGCACCGCGAAGCTGACCGGCTGAACAAGGCATACAATGGAAAATTTCGCATACTGAAGGGCATCGAGGCGGACATCCTGGCAGATGGCTCGCTCGATTACCCGAATCATATCTTGGAGCAGTTCGATTTCGTCGTCGCGAGCGTGCACAGCCGCTTCAAGTTGCCCAAGAAGGAACAGACGGAGCGTATCATTGAGGCGATCGGAAATCCTCGGACGACAATCATCGGGCACATGACCGGTCGCCAGCTGTTGCGCCGGCCCGGTTATGATCTCGACGTCGACAAAGTCCTCAAAGCGTGTGCGAAACACGGCGTCGCTGTCGAAATCAACGCACATCCGTGGCGACTCGACCTCGACTGGCGCTGGCATCAAAAGGCACTCGATCAGGGCTGCATATTCAGCATCAATCCGGACGCTCATTCGATCCGCGAGCTCGATCACATGCATTGGGGTGTCGAGATGGCGCGCAAGGGCGGTGTCCCTGCGAAGCGGGTCCTGAACGCGATGCGTTTGACGGCCCTCCTTGCGCATCTCGCACGGCGCAGGCAAACGTGTTAACCTGCCTGTGCGCCCGGCCTATCCGCGCAGGAGTCCGTCATTCTCAAAATCTCCCCAGCCGCGCAAACTGGAGTGCGAGTTCTCATCGGGGCCATGGCCAGCTGAAGCTGCAGTTCCGCGGCCGCTTCTTTGAGCACGTTTCATAGCGGCCTTGCCCGCGGCTCGCCGCCTATTGTCTGCAGCTGTCGCTGCGTCCTGTTCGCGCCAGACCGTAACCAGGTCGCGGTCAAGAACATCCTCCACGTGCTGCGGGTCGTACACGTGAAAGGTGATGTTCCTTTCCCGCCCGCGGAGTTTCACCGTTTTCGTCCCGGCGCTCTGCAAGCGACCATCTTTCAACCAGCGGTGCCGTTCGGCCGTCGAGATCGTCAGAATGTCCTCGATTTCACGAGGGATTACGGGCAAGTCTTCGATATTCTGCAGTGCTTTTGATACGATCCCGAATACCACCTGCACATCGTTCTCGGCGCCCTCAGACAGGCGCAGGGTAAGCACGCGGGACTCGATATTGAGCAATTTCCTGAACTCCGTTGGAAGGCGGGCGCGTATTTCGAGAAAAATACCCCTCGCTCTGACCGACGATCCAAACGTTGCAGCCGGGGTTAAAGGCCACTCTCCAATCAGCTTCGCTGTTGCATTGATTTTTCGGCGCGTGGACATGCCCCTTTATATAGGTCACCGATTGTCGGCAAGCGATGAGCCGATCGCAAAGCCAACATGAGTTCTAATCCGCCAGCGGTCTGAACCACGATGCCCTGAAAGCGCAACCACGATTGTTAGCGGGGCCGCTTGCAACTTCGGCTAACAGGAAGCGGCAGAGTTGATCACAAGGTGCGATATCAGGCGCGTTGCCGCCTGGCGGCTTTTTGGGGGCCGTTTGCTGTCCGTCCGGTTATTGCCGAGAGACCAGTTAAAGCCGCCGTTCGGCTCACGACCTCTTCGCGGAATACAAGGCAAGTTCAGATCCCGCGGAAGCCGACATTGAACTGCCTCTCCGTTTACACGTTTGGCAAATGTTGCGAATGGAGGGAGTTGCATGTTTGAAGGTTTCTCGCTGGAGCAGTTCAAACTTCCGGAAGCGACGCTCAGAGTGCGGGTTGGTGGAAGGGGCCACCGCTTCCTGATGCTGCACTTCCTCGCACCCATGCCACTTGGCATCGCGTGGCGCCGATTTTGGCTGAGGAATACACCGTAATTTGCCCTGGTCTTCGGTGCTCGCCCTTGCGGTGTGTCGCAACACAATCAGCGCGTCCGGTTTGCCGTGAACAGATCTTGCTGATGCACCAGTTCGTCCGCGACGGGCTGACGGAGGCGGCGTGTGCCATTCGGGTGGATGGCCGAAAATAACCCCACCTCTGCATGACGCGAATTGTCCCAGCCCGGGTAGGCCGTTATCGGGTACAGGCAAATACCCTCGAATCGATGCTCCGACACCCATAGCGGCACGCACCTCGTCGCGGCATACATAGTGGAGCCAAGCCGGCCCGCCGGATCCCTCTGAGCCGGTCTCGGCAATGAACATCGGCTTACCGTACCGATGAGCAACCTCGAGCAACATTTCCGACAAAGCGCGGTACTCATGGTGTCCCATCGATATCGTCGGCCCGTTTATTTCCCATTGATTGTGCGGCTAGAAATTCAGGCCCACGACAATCGACAACATCTTCGCTCCCGCCCAACTCAGGTTCGACGCGGCCCAGCAACATGTCGTAAGCTTCGAACTGCCCCTGACGGGCGTTTTCGGCCCGACCCCGTTCGCTGCGGGTCCGGTCACGAGGAGCGATTTGGATAAGGGGCTCGGCCCAGACAAATCTGCAGGCGGGGTCGATCTCCCGCATTGCACGAACACCCGCGATGGCAGCCTTCACGAGATGCCGCTTGAACCAGCACGTTTGTTCGGCCCCACGCGGGAAATAGCCGACCTCAACAGCCCATGCGAAAAAGGAGATCTAGTTGATGGGACACACAGAGGCGGTGTTCCCGCGATCGAACGCTGTACCCTCACGGCTTCTGCCGCGAACGAGGCATAGGCATCGATGAAATGCAGCGATCCCTGATCGACATGGTCTGGAGATCCGTAATGGAAGATGTCCCAGATAACCTGGACACCTGCCGATCGGGCCGCCTCGACCATTGGCGCCCAACTTGACCAGTCATAGGCGAAGCTTGCGGAACCGGAGCCTCCACCTGGTGCTCGTCCATACGCCCCACTTCGCTCATTCGAAGTCTTCTTTCAGCAGTCGGCTTCGAACTCGGCCGCCTTGTTAGGACCGGGAACCGCGTTGGCGAAATACCGCATCCAATGGGGCGCGCGCCATCTTCGTTGCTCAGTCCAGCTCGTCCTGGCGTGACCGGGTAATGCCGAACCGATTTGGTCGAGCCTTTGTTCCTGTGGTGGACTGTCCGGAGCTGGGTGGCGAAGGAGGAACAAGGAGGGCCGTGCCAAGTTCGGGGCGATATACCACCGCCGCCGATCGACTCGAGCGGCTGCTCAGCAACAAGAGAGGCACGGGATCACATGACCGTTCAGATTCGACTTTCCGAGATCGACCACGCCAGGCGCGAGGATCGTGGCGACGGCGCTTGGAGCATCGCACCGGACTTGGGCTATTTGCGCCTAGCAATCGTCAATGTCGTGTTCTTCGGCGCACCGGGCAGCGGAGATCGGAACTGGATGCTGATCGATACCGGGTTGCCGACGTCCCGCGGCAGCATTCTTGCGGTCGCGGAAAAGCGGTTTGGCACGAACGCACGGCCGGCCGCGATCATCCTGACCCACGGCCATTTCGACCATGTGGGAACGGTTCTAGACCTCGCGAATAGGTGGGACGTGCCTGTCTTCGCGCATCCACTCGAGCGCCCCTATTTGGACGGAACCGCATCCTATCCGCCACCGGATCCCTGGGTCGGGGGTGGACTGATGGCGCTGCTTTCGCCGCTTTTTCCACGGGGGCCAATTGATCTTGGCAACCGTTTGGAACTCCTACCTGCCGACGGATCGATCCCCGGAATGCCCGGATGGCGATGGCTACACACACCCGGGCACGCTCCTGGGCATATCTCGCTCTGGCGCGAGGAGGACCGCTCGCTGATCGTAGGGGACGCTTTCATCACCACCGGTCAGGAGTCAGTCTATGAGGTCGCCGTTCAGGATCTTGAGATGCACGGTCCGCCGCGCTACTTCACGCCGGACTGGGATGCGGCGGAAAGATCCGTGAAGCACTTGGCTGCCCTGAACCCGCACATGGTCATCAGTGGACACGGTGCGGCTGCCGCGGGAGTGGGCATGCGTCAAGCTCTTGACAGCCTGGCTGAGCGGTTCAGGGTGTTCGCCGTCCCGCCGAAATTGAAATTCGTGCGCGAGCCGGCGGCAGTCCAAGGTAGCTGAGGCTAACCGAGCCGCCGTCGTTCTGAAGTATGGTCAAGTTGGGCAGACTCTATCTCGAGCCCGTAGAGTTACCCGTCGGGTCGCGCTCTCCATCGTCGCCGACAAACTCTGACAAGCGGAACAAACCCGGAAGGCGCCGGGTTAGGGCGTTCGATCGGCGTAGGGCGACTGCGGGCCAAGCGCCCCGAAATTCTGCGTCAGGAGAAGACGTCAGATGAAAACGAGAACCCGAAGGACGCGTGCTCTCCGCCGGCGAGCCGACCGGCAAGAAGTTGTTCGAGCCCACACGGGTCGTCATCCGCCAAGACTTGGCTTCGATTCGCTCATCGGCCAAAACCGTGGAGGAGATCAAATGGCAAATCTGGGAAGATTGGCGATCGCGATGCTTGGCGTTCTGGCATACCAAAATCGCGACAAGCTCTGTGAATTGATTCCGGGAGCGGGGTATCTTAACCCAAACGACCCGCAACGCAGAATTCTGGCTCAGATAACGAATGGCGTGTCGAGGGCTGACCTTGGTGAGATCCTCGACCGGTTCAGGGAGGTGGGGGCAGGATCGAAGGTCGACTCGTGGGTTGGCAGCGGGCCAAACCAACCGATTGAGCCAAGGGACGTCCAAGCGGCAATGGACGAAGGTACACTCACGTCCATTTCGATGCAGACGGGTCTTTCGCGCGAGGAGCTAATCAGAAGGATTGCGCGGGATCTACCCGAGACAGTCAACGAGATGACGCCGAATGGTGAATGGCCGCCTGAGCCGACACATGGCTTGGATAAGTCGACCCTGCTCGACAATGTATCCTAGGGGACACAGCCAGGAATGCAGCCGGCCAAGGCGAGATCCAGGGTGGCAACTCTACACGCGGGGACGCTCCTGCGCGATCGCCTTCATCCGCTCGCGAACCAAGGGTCTGTTTCGAGCGCGCCGAACGCTCAACTGGCCGCCATCCTGAAAATGCGGCACCGCTGCATCGCGGCGCCCTCGCTCGCGTATATCGGTGAGCGGAAGAAGGCGCGTTCCTGGCTGGCCAGAGCGCTGGCGATCGATCCGGACGACTTCGTGACGCAGTACAACGCCGCTTGCATGCATTCCGTGCTCGGGGAAGTGGAGGAAGCGGTGCGGTACCTGGAAAGAGCCGTCGGAGGAAGCGTGAGTCAGAACGTATTGGAACGAATCCGTCACGAAGTCATTTCGACGCCATTCGCGATCACCCGCGGTTCGTGCAGCTTCTTAGTTCACTTGCCTTGTGACGCACAGCTGTACTTGCACAAGCTTCGGCCTGCCTAGCAGCCGCGTTCGGTTTGGGTGGCGGATTCAACTGATCGCAGCAACACACGCTCTTCTGAAAGATGGAGTGTGAGCCATGAAGCAGCGAAGTCGCATCTACTACTCGGCCGCTCAGCGCCTGAGATTTGGGTTCGATGGCAGGCGGGCGAGTCGATGAGCTCGATCGGACGACGATTCGATCGGGAGTCTTCATCGGTCCGTTCTTGCCGCCGCGCCTGGGCCTTGCACTGGCGGGCTGCCGGCCTTGCCTGTCGCCGGTGGTGTTTTCCCCCACATTTTGCTGCCGCTGCTTGTGCTGCTCACCTGGCCGCTCGCCATGGGCAAGTAGTTCGCCCCGGCATCGTCTCTGCAGGGTTTGCTTCGTCGGCAAAGGACATCGCCAGCGGCCTCACAGCTGCGGTCGATCGCGGCCGAATCGGGATTGATGCTGGCCGACGCGCTGGCCGGCGGCCGCTTCACCCTGTTGAGCCTGCCGGCATTATTGCCGGGGCCGGCGACCGGTTGTTCGATGCGAAAGCCGAGGCTCTTAGACTACAATCGGAGATTCCTGGTTCCTTTGTCGATATCATCCCGCAGGCCGGCCACATGGTCCACCACACCGCACCGCTAGCTGTTCTCGCCATGGTGGACAGGGTCGCTGCCGCGGCCAGCATGAAGTAGGCCGGCACTGGCGGGATCCCGAAGAAGTGGAATCGTGATTTTCGGAAAAGATCATGCTCAAAAGCAATAGGTAGAACGCCGTCCCGACTCTATCGGGTGGCGAATCCGATGATTTACTTCACGGCGGCACGCACTTCAGCGAACCGCATCCTGTGCATCCATCCGCGCCGGTTCGGCTAACATCGACGTCGAGGTCCCGTATCTTGGGGATTTGGCCAGGGGAACGGCCCCAATTCCGTGTTCGGCTTCTGCCTCTCTTTGTGGCTGCCAGCATCTACCTAGTCGTCTGCAAATCGAGGCCACGGACTGACAAGCACCCCCGCAGTACAAGGAGCTGGCGGTCGGAGAACAAATGTAGACATGTCGCACCATCCTTGCGGGTACGGCTTGCGATGCATACTGACGGTCGAGGGCTTAATGTAACCAAATCAACGGCTCGGCGTTTCGGTCAGCGCCGTTGCAATGAGCGAAGCCATAACCTCTGTCACGAGCATAGACTGCCGATTTCATGAATCGCAATTTTCTGGTGATCGAACCTGAGGAAGGCATTGCCGTGCTCAAGGGGCTTGCCTCCTCGGCGCGGATCTCGATGCTGAAACTGCTGCATGAGAAGGGGCCGATGAATGTCAACGAAATCGCCGCCGTGCTGTCGCTTCCGCAGTCGACCGTCTCGACCAACATCCAGGTGCTGGAGGATGCGGGGCTGATCCGCACCGAGAGAGCGAAGAAAGGCAACCGGAAAATCTGCTATCCGACCGCCGAAAAAGTGCTCGTCGTGTTCAAGAGCGAATATCGTGCGGTCAAGAACGACGCGATCGAAGTGTCGATGCCGATCGGGCTTTATACCGGCTTCGAGGTTACCGCGCCCTGCGGCCTTTGTTCGCCGGACGGCATCATCGGTCTGCTCGATGTGCCGAACACTTTCCTCGATCCGGACCGCATGAAAGCCGGTCTGCTATGGTTCACGCGCGGTTTTGTCGAATACCAGTTCCCCAACAATGCCAAGCTCGCCAATGCCGAGATCACCGGACTCGAAGTTGCGATAGAACTGTCTTCGGAAGTGCCGGGCACCAGCGCCGATTGGCCCTCGGACATCACGCTGACGATCAATGGCGTCGATGTCGGCACCTGGACGTCGCCGGGGGATTTCGGCGACAAGCGCGGCGTCTTCACGCCCTCCTGGTGGAAGCTCAAGGGCTCGCAATACGGTAAGCTGAAGAACTGGCGAATTGCCAATGACGGCACCTATGTCGACGGCCTCAGGATTTCCGAAACCGGCCTCGCCGCACTCGATCTGAAGAGCCATCATTCAATCCGCGTCCGTATCGGCGTCAAGGACGATGCCAAGCGCCCCGGCGGGATCAATATTTTCGGCAAGGGCTTTGGAAATTACGATCAGGACATTGTGCTCAGGATCAAAACCGCGTGAATCGACTGGCCGCGTTGCTGCGCTCAGTTACAGTTCATTGCTAGGCTAGGCTTGCAGCTGGCACCGCCGTCCATGAGGCGACCGGCTTGCCTGACGTGTATAGATCCCTCGTCGCAAGCTTTGCCCACTGGCTGCGAATCCCCTGCTACCCTCAATCACCAGTACAAAGGGATCCGTCCCACCAACCAACAGCCAGATTATCCTCCGTTCCGGCAAATGCCGGAACTTACCATCTAGGCAACTCTCGAAAGTATATGCCGATCCAGGTCACACTTAGCCAACCCGAACCGCCAGCGATGGTTCGTAGCCTCACGCCTGCTCTGGTAGAACAAAGTCAATTGCCGGCCTTCGATCATTACGGTCGAATGGCCATTCTCGCCGGGCTCACCAGGGTCGAGAACGGGGCCAACGGAAACGTAGGGACCCTTGACGTCATTGGCGATGGCGAAGAAGACGCGCTGCCGGCTGCCGCGCGGACCTTCGGGGAGGAAGCAGGTGGCGTTAAGAAGCACACGACCGTCCGGCAGCTCGACGAGCTGCGCGCCTTCGATCCCCCATTCGTAATCCGGGTGTTCGCGCGCATTGTGATGCGGCACGTCGAGATGATCGAGTATCTTGCCGAGACGTTTCCATGGCCCGAACCAGGAATCGGATTGGCTGCGCGCCAGATAGACATCAGGCTGGGGCACCCTGGTGAATTTGGGCATGCCTGAATAGACGATATAGCGCTTGCCTCCGACGATTGCGGGGTGGGGATCGTAGATGCCGTCCTCATCGGTGTCGGGCAGCGACAATATCGCCGGATTGAGCACCACCCAATGAAAGCCGTCATTGGAGACCGCGTGCTCGCAACGTCCGCCGGACTTCATGAATTCGGTCTGGATAAACATGTGGAAGACGCCGCACTCATGAATGACGCCGGGCGCCGCAATGCCCGATCCGGTTACCGGCAAAACGATCGCCTCGTGCTCTGTCCAGGGTCCATAAAGATCCGGCGCTGTGGCGTGGAGGATTTTCCAGCTCTCGGTTGTGACGGTGCCGCTGGAGCCGAAGACGTGCCAGAGCGTGCCATCGAACACCGGACAAGGGTCCTTCAGATCATCCACAACCTGCGGGTGAAACAATGGAAAGACGTTGGTTTCAAAGTCGATCTTCATTCGCCAGCCATCCCTCGATTCGTCTCGGGCTCCATTCAAATGAACCACCGGCGCGACTCAGATGAATCGATTCCAAGCGTATTTATAGCTCCGCTGATGAACGGTTGTTGAACGATTGAAGGATTTGAACCGCTCTGTGGCAAAGGGCCACATTTGGGGAGCCCGACCTGACGCGAGGGGCTTCATCATGTGGATCGAATGGGGGCGGCCGGCTCGCCCCTTCTCTGTCGAGCCGTCGCAAGTGGAGCGGACGGCTGGTCTCGCCCGAGACAGTTTGGAGCTATGGAACAACTTATCGGGATGGAAGTTATATAGAAGGCTGCGAACTTCATGTCAAAGCTGCCTCGATTGACTTTTGTTAGTCGAGGCATTTTGTAACTATATCGAAGGATAATCTACATGGAAATGGCGGCGGGCCGGGCCAAAACACCAAAAAACCCTGTACAACCGTCTATTTTAATTTGCTTTTCACACCTCCGATGGAACTTCGTATATCAGAGACCACAACACATTCTGACCCTGGCGTCAAAGCAGCAACAGCTAATTTACTTCGAAGAGCCGATCTTCGATGAGAGGCGCCACCCTTCGATGCGGGTGCACAATATTACCCCCAAGATCAGAATAGTGACCCCGCTGATCCCAGTTGGTACTTCCGCGACCAGGGCGGACGCAATCCAGCGCAGGTTCGTCGATCAGATCCTCGCCTCCACGCCGCATGACCGATTGACGACCTGGTATTACACGCCCATGGCGCTACGCTTCAGCGATCATCTCGCCTGTGACGTCTGCGTCTACGACTGCATGGATGAACTCTCCGCGTTCAAAGACGCTCCCGCAGAGTTGACGCAGTTGGAAAAGGCGCTGTTGCAACGTGCCGATGTCGTCTTCACGGGCGGGCAGAGCCTCTACGAGGCCAAGCGCAGCTTGCATCGGGCGATCTTTCCCTTCCCGAGCAGCATCGACGTTACCCATTTCCATCAGGCTAGGGCGCCAGGTGAAGACCCATTCGATCAGGCCGACATACCTCACCCGAGGGTGGGGTACTTCGGGGTCATCGACGAACGGCTCGACCTTGAACTTATCGCGCATGCGGCTGCGGCAATGCCAGACGTGCATTTTGTCATGCTCGGCCCTGTCGTCAAGATCGATCGGGCGAGCCTTCCCACGGCAGGCAACCTGCATTGGCTGGGCGGCAAGTCCTATGCAGACCTGCCGAACTATCTCAGGCATTGGAGTGCCGGCTGGATGCCGTTCGCGCTCAACGAAGCGACCCGCTACATCAGCCCGACCAAGACTCCCGAGTTTCTTGCGGCAGGACTGCCGGTGTTGTCCACGGCGATCGTCGACGTTGTGCGTACCTACGGCGTCGAAGGCCTTGTCGAGATTGTCGAGGCGGAGGACATCGAGGCCAAGCTTCGCTCGATCCTGGCCCACCCCCGCGATTTCCTGGTGAAGAAGGCCGACGCCTACCTCGCCGACATGTCCTGGGAGAAGACCTGGAGCGCGATGGCTGCCCACATCGAGCGCGCCCATGCGATGAAGAGCGTCGTCCCATTCCTGAGGAGGGCGTGAGCGTGTTCGACTGGTTGATCGTAGGGGCCGGTTTCGCCGGCAGTGTGCTGGCCGAGCGTATCGCATCGCAACGGCAGGAAAGCGTCCTGATCATAGACCGACGAAATCACGTCGGCGGCAATGCCTATGACTGCTACGACGAGGCGGGAATACTAATTCACCGTTACGGGCCTCACATCTTTCACACCAACGCCCAATCGATCGTCGACTATCTGTCGCAATTCACGCAATGGCGGCCTTACGAACATCGCGTGCTGTCGCTTGTCGATGGAAAGCTGCTGCCGATACCGATTAATCTCGACACCATAAACCGCCTCTACGGCCTTGAATTGACGTCCGAGCAGCTGCAGGACTTCTTCGCTTTCCGACGCGAAACGGTCAAAGAAGTCCGCACCGCCGAGGACGTCGTGGTGAGCACAGTAGGCAGAGAGCTCTACGAGAAATTCTTCCGCGGCTACACCAGGAAGCAGTGGGGTGTCGACCCTTCCCAGTTGAGCAAGTCAGTGACGGCGCGAGTCCCGACCCGGACCGATCGCGACGATCGGTATTTTGGCGACAGCTTCCAGAACATGCCGGCAGGCGGGTATACGCGCATGTTTCAGCGCCTGCTGGATAGTCCCAAGATCAAGATCATGCTGCAGACCGACTACCGCGAAATTCGCGACAAGATCCCCTTCCAGCAGATGATCTACACCGGTCCGATCGACGAGTATTTCGACTGGAAGCTTGGTCGCTTGCCCTACCGTTCGCTGCGCTTTGAGCACACGACACTTGATTGCGAGCAGTTTCAACCGGTCGCCGTCGTCAACTATCCGCAGACGGAAAAATACACACGGATCACCGAGTACAAGCATCTGACCGGTCAGCAGAGTCCGAAGACCAGCCTCACCTACGAATACCCCACCGACGTCGGAGATCCTTATTACCCGGTGCCGCGGGCCGAAAACGAGGCTTTGTACAAACGATACGAAGCTTTGGCCGCGGCGTGCCCGGAGGTCTGGTTCGTCGGACGTCTTGCAACATATCGCTATTACAATATGGATCAGGTGGTCGGCCAGGCATTGGCTACGTTCGGGCGCATTCAGACACGCCTGCCAGCAAACGGGATGCTCGTCACGCCGACGCAGCGCGAGGCGGCCGAGTGAATGATGCGCCGGCCTGACCGGCGTCGGGCGACCCACGGCCAAAGAGACCAACGATGTTGCTTCTCGGCGAACAGCTCTAGATATGCTGTGCTGTTGATGCAGCTGAAAAGCGCGCACTGTTCGTATCAGCGAGGCTATAGCGCGCTTGCTTGTTGTTCCTCAAACGCCAAGAACGATTGGCGCTGGCGCTCCAACTCGTCCGCAAGTGGCTTGCGAACAGTGCGCGAGCCGTCCGCATGAATGGTGGAGAACAAGCCGACTTCGGCGTGGCGCGAATTGTCCCAACCTGGGTAGGCCGTCACCGGGTACAGGCATATACCCTGAACAGGTGCACCGAGGCTCGTCGCATCGCGCACTTCGTCGCAAACGTAGTGAAGCCAGGCTGGCCGGCCTGAACCTTCGGCGCCGGTCTCGGCGATGAACATCGGCTTCTTGTATCGTTCGGCGACCTCGACCAGCAATTCCGAAAGTGCACGGTATTCGTGATGCCCCATCGGTATCGTTGGGCCATTCAAGTACCATTGGTTGTGCGGATAGAAGTTGAGGCCGATGACGTCCACAACGTCCTCGCTGCCGCCCAACTCCGGTTCCACGCGCCCGATCAGCATGTCATACGCCTCGAATTGGCCCTGGCGAGCATTTTCGGCGCGCCGCCGCTCGGGGTGAGTACGGTCACGAGGAGCAATATGGATCAGCGGTTCGGCCCAGATGAACCTGCAGCCGGGTTCGGCCTCCCGCATGGCCCTCACGCCGGCGACCGCTGCCCTGACAAGGTGTCGTTTGAACCATCCACGCTTGTTCGGCCCGACGCGGGGGAAATAGCCGACCTCCACAGCCCATGCAAAAAACGAAATCTCGTTGATCGGGCACACCAGGGGAGCCAGCCCGGTAACGGAGCGATGAACCCGAACAGCTTCCGCGGCGAAACGGACGTAGGCCTTGATAAACCCCGGGCCACCTTGGTCGATATGGTCTGGCGAGCCATAGTGGAAGATATCCCAGATAATCTGCACCCCGGCCGCCTGGGCTGCTTCGATCGCCGACGTCCAACTCGACCAGTCGAAAACTCCGGGCGCTGTTTCAATCAGGTGCCAGCGCAAGCCGTCGCGGATCGTGCGAAGCCCAAGCTCGGCACAACGGCGATAGTCGGCATGTGCATGGATGTCATGTGAGGTCGCGCGGATCAGATCAAGACGGGCCCCGTCGGCGCGCCTGTGGGAGGAACACTCGAAACCAGCCATGAAAAAGCTGTCGAACCCGGAAGAGCCTGCCGTGGGCCGACGGGCGGTATCCTCGTTCATACCAACATCCTGTCGCCCAAGGCGTGGGCAAGTAATCGCATTCGCAGTCCCCCATTGTCAGTTCCGGTGGCCTAGTCGAAACCGGTCGGCCACCACCACGTCGACGGCTCGGCGGCTGCGGTGTACACGTGTGCCTGGATTGGCGAATACAACCAAGCTCCAATCCCGTCTGCCGGGGGCCGCGGTCGCGTCGATTCGATCCGAAGTTATGCGGCCTGTTGCATCGCCCGTTCGTTGACGCCTGTTTCGCCTAGTCGGGTGAGCGCCTCATCGGTTGCTTTTTCTTCCTTGAGCGTCTGTTCGAGTAGCGGGACGGCGTCTTTCAAGCCAAGTAACCCGGCCCATGTGACAAGAGTCCCGTAGCGCGCTATTTCATAATGTTCGACGGACTGGGCTGCAGCCACGAGACCCGCGTCCAATGCCGGAGCCTCCTCGAATTCCTCCAAAATCTCCTGTCCTTCTTCGATGATGCCGTCGATCGCCGGGCACGTTTTCCCTTGGGCTCTCTTGCCAAAGGCGTCGAAAACTTGCTGCAGACGCTCGATCTGACCTTCCGTCTCGTCACGATGTTTTTCGAACGCCGCCTTCAACTCTTCGGACTCCGCGCCCTTTGCCATTTTCCGGAGCGCCGTCAGAATCTTGCGTTCGGCGTAGTAGATGTCTTTCAGACCATCATAGAAAAGGTCTTCCAAGCCCTTGGAGCTGCCCTGAGAGCTTTTTTTCGTCGCCATTGTCATCTCCTCTTTCATTTCTATCGACGCATGCATGGCTCTAACTGGACCAGTCTCTTGTTGTTCCTTCGGCGACGGCACACCGGCAGCCAACAGCGAGCGACGGTCGGGTTGACCGCTGATTTCAGTCCGCCGCGCCAGCAGCGGCTTGAGCATCTCGGCTGCGCTCCATTGCGGAAGTTCCGGAATGAGGATCGTCTGCCTGAAGGGTTTCCGCTGTCATCGAGTCCTTGCGGCCGCATTTTTCGCAACGGACCTTTGCCCGCACCTGATCAAGGTTCCCGATCTCTTCTCGGGCCCCCAATGGCGTCGAACCTGGACGAAGTTGCCGACCAGATCAGCAGTGTATAGGGGCCGCGGACCTGTTTTCCGATGTAGTTGAACTCACCTTGAGGCAGCTGCTCGCGCAGGCGTTTGGACGACAGGCGGACGGCATCATGGCCTCTAAATTCGAATTCGAGGTCAAGAGGACCACGTCCACAGCATAGTTGCACCTAAGATCCTCCTCGATGTCGCCAGCGGCGCGAAGCCTCAGATGGTCTTCGAAAACCCCTCTGCGGACCGAGCATGTCATGTCTCCTTTGCAGTACCGGAAAGGCCGTGGACAGCCGTGTCGTCCTTCGCGATGCTGAACGGATGCGACGGCGGTTTGTTCCTGAGGCCAACATGCGCTGGAGCCGGATTGACTTGCACCCCCGATCACAAACGAATGAGAACATTCAATCGGGGTCCTCATGGCTTCCGCCATCGACATTCTGGCATGCTGACCAGCGACGAGGTCGGCAATTGTCCAGGACTAGAGCGGCCGGCCAGGTGCAGCGGTGCCGGGGGGACCTCACGCTCCAAGGCCGTCCTGGCCTTCGCCAGCGACAACCACAAGGCCTGCAAAAAAGCTTCATCTGCTTGCGGTGTTAATCCGACCTCCTTGCAATGTTCAACGATCCTGTCCTGGATCGACACTGCGGTTTCATACCGTTGGACAACCCTTGCCAGAACGTCCTGACAGGTGCCAATCGCCACCTCCCGAATGTGGTCAGCGACGGGAGAGAGGGCAGCACGGGTGACATCATGAGCAACGGGGGCGTCCCGATCAGTAGGATGTATTCCGCCTCGGGCTGCCCATAAGAACGATCCGCCAACGCGCGTCTATAGCAATAGCTTCAGCCTTCAATTGAACAAAGCAATCGTGTGGGGACCGGTCCTCACCCATGACCAGGGCTGCCCCGGTCATACCGTCAAAGCCAATAAGGCCAACCTCGGCCTCGACCTCAGCCCGAAGCTTCGCCACCATTAACCCGAGACCGCTCTCGAAGAAATCGACGGTGTCAATCGGGACCGAGGTCTGCTCCAGGTGCGTCCTCAGTCCCAAGTGACGGGCTTCGAGGTGAGGCTGCAGCAACGTCAGATCCGGTGCGCTCAGGCGCCGCAACAGTTCGTTCTTGAACGAGGTTTCCATCTGCGCTGTCTCCCGATCGGGGCGGAAGGGCGATGGTCGCTCACAGCTGAGGACGCCCTAACAATTGTCGACAGTCAGGGGAAAGTATACCTAAAAGGGCGGGGAGTCTCAAAAGCTACTAGGCTGACCAGAGAAGCTCGTCAGTCTGGCGATCATCAAGATGCTGCTAACAAGCAGTGTCCGCCTCTACTGGTCGAAGGTTGCCTTCGCAATCTGGTGTGCGCCTTTTGTCGAAGCATACGGCCCCAAACTGATTCATCCTCTGGGGAAGCCAAGCGGTATCGACGCTGCCGGAAAACTTACGCGCAAGCTCCACACTTTCGGGGGGCGCTTTGTCGATCGACCAGAGTAGCCAAGCACCCCTTCTGTATCCCATAGTATTCGTCTTCGCCTATTGCTCCGGAACGGCAGAGGTTTGCGGACGATTTCGTGCTGCTTCGGCAATTTCCGGGATGTATTTCGTCGCGGTGCAGCTTCGGTTCACATTGGCGCGTGCGTCGAATACCTCTTTCTCGCAGACCCGCTTGGCGAGCTCGATAGGCACATGAACTGCCAGAGGCACTTCCACCTCGGAGATTCCAAGCTCCCTTGCGATCTGCTGTTTCACTTCGTGCCTGCCAAGCGAAACGTCGACGCCGACATCCTGGGCATCTTCGGTTGTCGATGATGCGCCTTGCCCCGGCAGATCTTGCTGCTCGGTCTGAGCAAATGACTGCACGGCAAAAAGCTGTAAGGCGAACACGGCGAGCGGCAAAATTCGTTGGAATACTCTCATGCCTGGCTCCTGCAGGTGCCTTTAACAACGGCAAAGTATTTGAAGCGTTCCAGAGGCGGGGATGCGCGCGCTCAGCGGCAGTCGAGGCGGGTTTTTTCTGTTGGAATACGATATGGCGACCGTGGTTGGGTGCGACAGCCGACTGTGCTGGCACATCGGAGTGTAGGAATTTGCCTACCGAGAAAGAAAGACAAGCCAGAGACGAGCGCGCCTCGGATGCTGCACGAGGATTGACCGACATTGAGCGTGCGGCACGAGACGCAAAGACCGCGGCTTCGGGAGCAGCGCCTGAAGGCCGCACTTGCTGTGACGTCGGCCCGCGGCATCTAAACCGAAGAGGACACCAAAACCGTGAAAGCCTAGCAGTCACTTGCACCACACGGACTTGCATTCAACCCCACGGTGCTCAAGATCCAAGTAGGCTCTGCAGCTCTCTAGGCTCAGAACGTCGTGCACCCAAGTTAGATCCTGCTGCAGCAGTCAGGACTACCCCAGAACGAATATGGCCAACAGGGCAACAAAGAGAACAAGGGCGATCGCGGCGCCCCAGATGAGGACCTTTCCGGTGCCGCGTTGCTCTTCCTCGCGAGAAACGTCTTTCGCCATCCATGCATCCTTTGCGAAGGTCCAAACTGAGCAACGTGCCGTGCCAGGCTGTTCCCAACGCTCTCGGAGCCAACTTGGTGTCAGTCCAACTGCCGGTTGCCGTAGGGCTTCTTCGCTCTAGCGCTATCGGCAATACAGCGCGGCTCTCCTCTGAGCGCGACCGCAGCTCCCTTCAGGCATGATGCGCGAGCAGGCGGATATGTATCTGACCGAAAGCAAACAGAAGCCAGGCCTGCCCACTGAAAGCACAAGCAAGCACAAGGTTCCTCAACTGACGCTCGGCTGGCGGCAACTTGCTCGCCAGCCGAGTTGAGTTCAGGCGGTGGTCGGGGGAGATCAGCCAGCCACACGCTGGTGATTCCAACCTGAGCCGATGTGCCAATCAGCAACCTTCGTCGGTCTTTTTGACCTGGCCTGGCGCGGCGGTGTTGGCTGCCGTGTCCTGCTGACCTGGCGCCGCCTGCTGAGCGCTGCCAGTCTGCTGGCCGGGCGCGCAGTCTCTGGCCGAGTTCGGATTTGTGGTGCCGCTGGTGGTGGTCGTGTCGGTGCCTTGATCGCCGGACATGTTGGTCCCGCTGCTCGTCGTGCCGGTGCCCTGATCCGTCGTGCTGGGCATGGTCGTCGTGGTCGAGGTTCCGCTCGTCGAGGTTCCGCTCGAAATTCCGCTGGTCGTCTGGGCAAAGGAAAGCCCGGCCGACACCGCCAGCACGGCCGAAGCCAAAAGGATGCGTTTCATCTTCTTTCTCCTGTCTGAATGCGCGGGATGCGCCTGGCAAATTGAACAGGCAGACAGAAGGAGTGTTCCCCGATGAAGTTCAACTTTTGTAACTCTGGTCGTAGGTCAGCCTTAGGATGGCCGGCGTATATTAGAACCTCATGACGGCGGCTCGAGTCGAAAAGCAATCAACGAGCGGAGAGGCCGTCGCGTTCCTTGTGACTGCGGTGGCGCGGTGAGGCACAAGGCTCAATGCGGAGCGCCAGCGGCCGCGATCAGCGCCTCGTCGAGAATCCACTTCAGCTTCGCCGAGCGCTGGTAGCTTCATCTGCTTGCCGTTCTTACTTGCCAGGAACGACATGCAGCGGTCGCAGTATGCCATGCGGGACCTTCAATATGTCGCCGCGTCGGATGGCCAGGAAGCGGCCAGTGCCAGTTGGACTTTGTGATGGAGCGGCGCAGCGGCGAGCGTCCACGGGCCGTTTTCCTTGCGCCGATCTTCCCGATCTTCGCCTTTTCCACGCATCGCTGCAGGATTTTTCGCGAGGTGAATTGAGACCCGCCACGGCGCTGATCTCTGCGACGGTCAAGGCCCGTTCGGCGGGCTCTACTCCGGAACAATGTCCTCTTCTGAAAGTTTCCTTAGATCGCAAAGGAGATTCGAGATGTCAGAAAGCCGCGAATGGTTTGTCCAATGGCTTAGAGATGCCCATGCCATGGAAGAGCAGGCCGAAACGATGTTGAACGGGCAGTTGAGTCGTATCGAGAATTATCCCGAACTGAGCGACCGAATCCGACAGCACCTCGACGAGACCAAGCAACAGGCTGCCCGGCTCAAGACTTGTCTCGATCAGATGGACGAGGGTTCATCCACGATGAAGGATGCTGGCGGTAAGCTGACGGCGATGGCGCAATCGCTGAGCGGCGTCTTCGCTGGAGACGAGGTGATGAAAGGATCGCTCGCGAGCTACACGTTCGAGCACATGGAAATCGCCTCCTACACGATCCTGATTGCCGCTGCTCGATCGCTCGGCGAAAGCGAGGTACTTCGGGCTTGCGAAGAGAATCTGCGAGAGGAAGTCGCGATGGCGGATTGGCTGAAATCCCGTCTTCCCTCCACGACCGAGCAGTTCCTTGCGCGGGCCGAAGCGGACAGCGACAGCGCCAAGCGGTGATCGGGTAGGAACGTAGTATCCGTAAACTGGGTGATCGGGATTCGTCCGCTAGCGCGTCCCCCTTCGTGAACGCTGGGCAACGAACACGCCTAGCAGGCGGTCGTCGAGCTGCGCATTTCGAGAAATTGCAACGACGAGCGATGCTAATATTGCGGCGTCGTCACTTAGAGAGTCGAAGCGTTCGCCTGCGCAAGCCTGGTCAAATACGCATTGGCAATAGCCAGATCGGAAGGGCTAGCGCAGCGCTCGGCGAAATAAAGCTCGAGTGGGCGTGTTAAAACGTTCCAAACGAGGTCGCGATAGCGGAATGCCCGAGAACGCTCTAGATGACTGAGCAGTTGCGTGCGCGGGCACCGGCAGCGCCAAGCCGGATCGGAGAAAGTTCGTCCTGACAGCGGACAGAGCGCGCCGTTGCGCTCACGTTATGGGGTCGGCAGCACTTGCACGGTTTTCGGGGTGAATTCCGCTTCAGCCGGTCGCTGGCGGTTTCGCTGAAGGCCGTGACCGACCGGCCGACGATCATCATGCTCGAAGGGGTTGACCGCTGTGTCCGATCTTCTCCGCCGTGCGCATCGTCATCGCGCCGTCCGTGGTTCCAGAATATGCAATCCGATGGCTGAACTCGTCGGGACTCGATAAATGTCAGCGCGGCATCATACTTTGCCTTCAGGACGACTGTTTCTCTGCAATGACCTCTGTCTACGCTCTTCCAGTTCGGTCGGTGTCCATCTGCTCATTCACACGTCGTTGATAGGCAAAGCCGACAGCCGCGGCGACTGCCAAACCTGCCGCCGCCAGAAGGAGTTTGTCCTCGGTATGCTCATTGCCCGATGCGTCTTGAACAGCTAACGAAGCTTCATCGAAGGGTGCGGATGCTCTCGCGGCAGTCTCGCCCTCGTGCGGCCCAACGCCGCTATGGCGGATACCCGCAGCTAGACGTTCTGTCTTCTCTTTTACAGTTTCCTTGGCCACGCCGGTCAACTCGGCAGCTTGGCGTTTTATTTTACCAGCCGTTTCAAGAGCGAAATCACTGACGCTTTCCGCCAAATCACTAGATTGCTCCTTCAGGCGCTCCTTGGCGTACGATAGGTGATCCACCTGCTGCTCGCCGGGTGGCCGGGCCGAATTGGTCCGCAATAAGCTGAACAATCCCGCTCCGACAAGTGCGGTTGCGATCGGCGGACGGCGGAGGAAACGCCACCCCAAACCGGCCCCAATCGCCAAAGCAGCGCTCGGATTGGCAGCCGCCTTGGCCTTGAGATCGTCAATAATCGCCTGCGCCACCGATTGCATTGAGGCTCTTGCTTTCTCCACCAGGGCATCCTTTGCCTCAAGCGCTTCGTGTTTCAAATCATCGGTAAATTCGGAGAGCGTGTTTGGCGACCGAAGTGTCGACAAGTCCTCGGCGAGCTTAGCCCGGGCAGCCTCAACTTCGTATTCAAGATGCTCAAGTTGCGGATCGGCCATCATAAATCTCTCTTGCCACCGGGGCGGGCAGGTTTGCTCGACCGAGCGTTGCCCGACCGCTGCGATTTGGCCGTTATTCCTTCCGAAGGGGTGGCGCTGCCCGGTTGCAGCTTGGCGGCCGGAGTGGATGAACCGCTCGATCCACTTGGGCTTGGCGAAGGCGGCTGCACGGGTTCACTTGATTGCTCTTCTGACAAGGCGCTTCCAAAGGCGCCCGCAACGTCCCTTGCGACCTCCTTCAGGCCGTCCGAATTCAGCCCATGTTCCTCGGCGGCGCTTTTGAGCCGTTCGCCCGCCTTTGATGTCGAGGACTTCAAGCGTTCCCCAGCTTTTTCAGCAGCATCCGTCAATCGCTCTCCTGCTGGGCCGAGCGTGCGCCTCTCGACATCGCTGGCCGGCAAAGCAGCAGCTATGGCGGCACCGGCTGCGAAGCCGGCCAGAACAAAAGCCAATGGCTGTTCTTCCACCATGCGGCCAATCGTGTCTTGCAACGTTGATTGGGCTTGCTGCACCACGCGCCCTGACTTCTCGGATACGGAGCGACCGGCCTGTTCTGCGTATGACGCGGCGGATGATGCGTAGTGACTTGCGGTTTCACTCACCTTCTCCCCAATGCCGGCTAAATTGTCGCGCATGGCCTCAGCTGTCTCGCTAGCCTGTTCCTGCGCTTTTGACGCCCCGCCGCTGGCGGTGCGTGCGTGCGGAGCATTTTGGCGCCCGTTGGTTCCACGGGATTGCTCGCGATGCCCGGCACTTGAACCGCGGCTGCGCATTAGCAGCGCGCACCCTGCTGCGACGAGCAGAAGGCCTTCGGGATTGTTCCTAGCGGAGCTGAGAAGCCATTCTTTCGTTCCAAAATCCTGGACCTGTGAATTGCGGCTCATGTTAATTGCTCCTTGGTTGTCGCAATATCCTGCTTTATTTGGCTTATAGAGTGTGTCGGCAGAAGTTCTTTTTGCGCATCAGCGCGGCCCCTATAGTAGGCGAAAACAGCGGCAGCCGCCGTTGCGGTCGCGACTATGAGACACGACCAGTGCAGGGCTATCCCTAAGCTCGAGATTCCAAGTACGAGGGCTTGCATTAGAAGCAGAGCGGCGACCACTCCCAGCGCGCCAGCAGCAGACATCCACACACCTGCTTGGAGCTTCGTTGAGACGTTGGCGGACAGCTCCGCATGCGCCAGGCGCAACTCTTTTTGAAAGAGGTCCGCGGCGTCCGCCAACACTGCCGACAGTGCTTGAGGGAGAGGCGAATTCTTCAGTTGTTCCTGTGCCATCAGATCAGTTCGCTCCCGGCCGCCTTTCCTTGATGGATTCTGAAGCGGGAGGCGCGCTCTTCAGCGTGCGGAATGTCAAAAAACCCGCTACGGCGGCCAGCCCAAACACCAAACCCGGCTTGCGCCTGGCCAAATCGGACGCTGCAAGAACCAGTTGATCGACGGATCTGTCTCGCAGGTCGTCTGCGTATCCATCAAGCCTATTGGCGAAGGTGCGCACGACCCCAGCGACGATCGGTGCATTTGTGTCGAGGTCCTCGGCCGCACGTTTGGTCGAACTCGCCAGTTGGCCCATCACCTCGGCGCCGCTGCCGACCTGACGGTCCAACATCTCCTTCACCTGATTGGTCACGGTGGACGCGCCACCAGCGGCCGCCCGTTTGGCGGTTCCCGCTGCCCCTTGTGCTATGTCCGACGCTTTGGATAAGACGCCCCTTACGGTTGCTCCTATGTCTTCCGAGGTACCGTCACCAGTCCTTACCGCAGTTGGGGGACGCCGTTCAGAATTCCGGTTGTTCATGGTTTCCTCCATTCGAGGAGCAAACGGAGGTAAGGCCCGTTGGTTCCCAATGAGCGACTGGCTAGGGTGTCCAAGTTGCATTTTCGAACTCGGTGCGCGGATCGGGTGCGTTTGCATTGGGAATGACGAGTTGCTTGCGGGCGAGCGCAATGCGAATCACCCATCTGTCCCTTCCCTGCCTGCTTCAACTCTGATGGAAGGCGCCGAGGTGGGGACCATATCTGGCGACGGTGAGCGCGACGAGGAGAGGCTGCGCGGACCTTCACGGCCGCCGCGCACCGGTCTTCGACCGCTGCGCCTCCCGCTGTCACTGGCGATCGGCGCCAAGCCTACGAGTTTGGCGATGGCTTTATTGGAAAGGGTGCCAATCTCGGACAACTCGGCCATCAGGAGTACGCGGGCGACACCGTTGACCGGACGGAAGATCTAATCGAGACAGGCCCACAGCGGGTCGTCGTCGCGTAGCGAGGCGATCTCGCCTTCAAGTCGGTGGCTCTGACGCTTCAGCAGAACAACGACCTCGTCGAGGCTGGCGAGGGGTTCGGCATCGGCGACGGCGCTTTTGCGTTGCTTCTGGATGGTGAGATCGCCTGTCACCTCGGCAAGCCGGGCCCGCGGCTTGAGCCGTTCTGGGCCACGCTCCGCGGCGTGGTTACAGCCGCTTGACCATGGCATGCAAAGTGAGCTGCGCGCTACGCATTGCGCTCGTCAAAACGCGACTGCTGGTCGGCGTCATCGGCCGATCCGCCCAGCGTGTCGGCGACCGTGGCACCTCGCGAACCCATCGGCTGCTGCGCACCTGTGGTGGTGTCCATCGCTGTCTGATGCTCCATCTCGGAATTCAGCTCCGCACCTACAACCAGGATAATCACAGAAATCCAAGTCCACATCATCAAGCCGATCACTGCCCCAAGGGCTCCATACGTCGCGTTGTAGTTGGCGAAGTTTTCAAGATAGTAGGAGAATCCTATCGAGACTGCGATCCAGACCACAGCCGCGAGGAAGGCGCCCCATGTCGCCCATTTCCACTTTGCCCTTTCACGGCTGGGCCCGTAGCGGTAAATCAGCGTGGTCCCAACGCCAGCCATGATGAGCATCATCGGCCATCGAAGGATCCGCACAAGGGCTTCGATCCAGCCGCCGAGGTTCAGCAGTGCAAGCACGGCCGGCACAATCCCCACCGCGACGATAAAGCCGATGCCAATGAGGATGGCGCCAAGTGTGAAGCCCAAGGCCAGGAGATTCAGGTGGATGAAGCCGCGCTTTTCACTCTCCTCGTAGGCGATGTTCATGGCTTCGAATAGCGTCTTTATGCCGTTACTGGCGCTCCACAGTGTGACGGCAAGGCCGAAGATGAAGCCGAAGCTGAGCGCGCCAGTCTTCTGAGCGGCTAAGGACGCAAGCTGAGATCTGATAATATCCAGACCTCCCGAGGGCAGTACGCCGCCAAGGAACGCAACGTGCTCAGCGATGGTCTGAGGATCGGCGACGAGACCGTAGATGGACACGAAGGCGGCAAGCGCTGGAAAGAAGGCAAGAAGCAGATAGAATGCGGCCCCGGCCGCGATAAGCATAACACGGTCCTCGGTGAGCTCAGCGAACACCCGCCACAGCACGTCCTTCCAGCCGCGGCCAGGAATCTCTGACGGCCATTCGGCATTGCGTCCCCGGCCCTCCGGGTCGGGCGGCCGCTCAAGTTGCACTTTACCTTCGTAAGCGTCCTCGGTTGTTTTCTTCGACATGGCCGCCGGTCCGGAGCACCTTCGTCGCAGGGAAACGTATAGTAGCGCCAAAGGATGCAGGTGCAGACCTGCGCTTGCAAATAACACCCCGGCTGCAGAAACACTCGCGGCATCCCCACTTGGACCTTCGGCTCCCATGCCCATCTGCTGGGATGCGACGGCTGAGCGTGCATGTTGTCGGGACGACAGCCTGATAATCCTCATTGCGCTGGATCAGTTTTAGGACACTCGCGTTACCAGCCATGATCTCGCTCGCGCCTGAACATCAGTTCGTCAACGCCGGAAGCATTCGGTTTCATGTCGTTCAGGCCGGGCCTGCCGGGGGTAAGCCGGTCATGCTCCTGCACGGCTTCCCGGACTTCTGGATCGGCTGGAGACGGCAGATCGGTACGCTCGCTTCCGCCGGATATCGGGTCATCGTTCCCGACCAGAGGGGCTACAACACCAGCGACAAGCCAGGGGGCATCCGCGAGTACACGCTCCCCAAGCTCCTCGGCGATGTCTTCGCCTTGGCCGACGCGCTCGGCATCGGAAGGTTTCACCTCGCCGGCCATGACTGGGGCGGCATCGTCGCTTGGGCCGCCGGGGCAAAGTTGCCTCATCGCCTGGACAAGCTCGTCATCCTGAATGCGCCCCATCCCGACGTGGTGTTTACCCATGCCCTGCGATCTCCGACGCAGTTTCTGCGGAGCAGTTACGTGGTTTTCTTCCAGATCCCATTGCTGCCCGAAGCCGTTTTGGGTGCGCGGCGCTCCGCCTTGCTCGCACGAGCACTCAGGACATCCAGCCGGGAAGGCGCCTTCGAAGAAGAGGAGATTGCAGAATATCGGCAGGCTTGGGAGCGGCCGGGGGCGCTGACCAGCATGCTCAACTGGTATCGCGCCTTGCGCTTTCGCCCGAGCCTGAAGGAGCGGATCACGACGCCCACTCTTGTTATGTGGGGGATGCAGGACCAGGCTCTGGAATCCGGGCTGGCCAAGCGCAGTCTCGCCCTTTGCGACGATGGCCGCCTGCAGACTTTCGAGGAGGGGACGCATTGGGTTCAACGCGAAGAGAGCAACGCGGTGAATGCGGCGCTTCTGGCGTTCCTGGAGGGCTGAGGAACTCAAAAATGGATAGAAACTGGGGGCAGCGTCAGATGGAGCCGGAGGAGGCCTGCAGGGCATTCCTGGCTGCGGCAAAAGAGGAGGGGACATTACAACTAGCTAAGTTGGATTGCGGTATAAGGTTCTATTATCTCCGACCAACACCGCGCTTTGCGGAGTAGATCGACAATGAGATCGACATCGTCCGTCGCCCTGACATCCCCAAGCGTGACTTCGTCGGTAATGAAAAGAGCGGTCGTGCATCCGCCCACAAATATCAGACGCTCCCGAAAGTCGCTTCCCAGCGCCTCGGCTACTATCTGTAGCATGTGGAGCAGCTCGCCTCTGATGGTAGTCATTTCTTCAGAAGCCTTTCAGAAAGCCGCTCACCGGCAAGGCCCACCTCCCGCTGGTTTCCGAGCCGGATCGCATCGACAAGCGCAAGATATTCGTCCAGCCGCTCATCTTTCGGAACAGCTTCAGGCACGCTCTTGAACAAGGGCTCGATCGATTGGCCCATATCCCGGCCTTCCGCAAACGGCCAGATGTGGATGTACTCACCGCCGCTCATCAGCAGTCCTTTTAGCATTGGCGCGGCAAAGGCCGTCGGCATGCCGCGCGTGATGCCGCCCGCCTTGCGGGGAACACAAATTTCAGTCCGTGGACGAGAAAATTGTGTAGATTGCGGCGAGGGGGATTGGCTCGGCCCGTATCTCGATCTTTGATGGCGAGTCCCGACGAGAGGGTTCGCTTGATCGAAGCGTCGATCTCGTTTTGCTGATCCCGGGTAGCGATTCCAGGCCGCGAACTGAGTACGGGGCCTCGCCCGAGAAGCTCCAATGAAGCTCCCCGGAGCCAACTTGCCCCTCCTGCTCCTGCAAGCTCACGAGCTTCAGAAGCATCACGATATCCTGACTTTTCATCCCATTCATGCGGTGTGTCCTCTGTCCTAGGACATAAGACCATATCAAGGTGTATGACCCCAGTGCAGAGCGAACTCAGAACATCAAGGTGGCTTGCGCCGTCTCACTCGGCCTCAGCAAACTCGAAAGCCAACTCTCCGCCAGCGAACTGGCCGGGACGAACCGTCCTGATTTCGCTGCCGACCTCCATGACGATGCCGCAGTATTCTTGACCCATGTGCATGGGGCTTCGACATTCTGGATCCCCCTATACGGCCACAGGTCCGAGCCGCAAATGCAGGTCGCCGAGAGCTGGATGATGGGTCAGTCGGATGAAGAACCTTCGGGTCGGCGACTTCATCGCAGCGGATGTCGCCAGGACCATAAAGAACTGTTCCAAGCTTCCAAGCATTGTTGTTGTCCTGTCGTCAGTATGGGATCAGGAGAGGAGTTCGATGCGGAGCGGAATTCGCCTCCCACCAGCAGAGGATCGAAGCCGCCGTCGATGCGACCGAGCCTAATCAATCCCTGGACCAGTGGTAGCCGGCGTAGAAGATCGCAAGTTTGCCCCAAGGTGCATAGTAGCAGAGGTCCCGAACGGGCCGCTGCCCTCTTCGCTGAGCTTGCGCGGCAGGTAGCTGATCTTCTCGTTCTTCGCGGAGCGCACCTACTTGAAGGTTTGGAGAAGGCCAACTGTCGTCTAGCTTTGCAGACCGGGCCGGATGCTTTTCCTCGAGGATTGCAATGATCGTACATTTAGTGGACGGCACATACGAACTGTTTCGCCACTTCTACGGCCAACGCCGGTTCAACAACGGCCATGACAAGCCGTTTGGCGCCGTCGTCGGCGTGCTGAACACAGTGCTGGAGATGATCGAGAATGGCGCCACACACGTTGGGGTGGCTACCGATCATGTAGTCGAATCTTTAGAAATCAGCTCTGGCCCGGCTACAAGACCGGGGATGGCATCGAGCCGGCGTTGCTCGCGCAGTTTCACCCCCTCGAGGAAGCCTTGGCGGCGATGGGAGTGGCGGTCTGGCCGATGATGGAGCTCGAAGCCGACGACGCGCTGGCCTCCGCGGCGCACAGCGCGGCTGCCGATGAGCGCGTGCAGAAGGCGTGCATCTGGACGCCGGACAAGGATCTCGCGCAGTGTGTCCGCGGTGACCACGTGGTCCAGGTAGACCGCAGGACCCAGAAAATTCGCGATGGCGCGGGTGTACGCGAGAAGTTCGGAGTTGAGCCGGCCCTCATTCCAGATTTCCTCGCGCTCGTCGGTGATGCCGCCGATGGCTATCCGGGTCTCGAAGGCATCGGCCTGGTCTCGGCTGCCCGGCTGCTTGGCCGCTACGGCCCTCTTGAACGCTTTCCGCCTGAAGCCCTCGGTAAGGTAGAGAGCTCGCGCTTTTGTTCAAAAATCTCGCGACGCTTCGCACGGACGCTCGGCTGTCCGCGTCCGGGACAGCCAGGACCCACTTAACCGACGGTGAATTTCTGCGCTGGCCAAACAGTGCGGCTGCACCTTATCAAAAATCGCGATCAGGATTGCGCGGAGAACTGGGCTTGATGAGCAGATGATTCTCCGTGGTCTCTTCGACCGCGAGTGTCTCGGCTCGACGGCATCGGTCTTGGCATCGCGATCCCTCACGCTCTGCTGGGCACGATCTCTTCGCCAGTCGTGTCTTTGACACGCTTGGTCCAGCCCGTTGACTTCGACGGGAGGCGTTTCGGCTGCCGCGGGAGAAGGCAGTATTTCGGGCTTCAAGTGGGGCGGCTCTTCAGTGTTAGGGAGGCCGGCATGACCTCACATCAGATCTTCAACCATCCGCGCAATTTTCCCCAGACCTGCGGTGGTCCCTCTTGTTCTAAGGAGTCCCTGTTCAGCCGCGGCCGCCTTGAAGGCCTCGAGCGCAGCTTGCTGGCTGCAATGCCCGGCGAGGGACTCCTCGACCATTCGGATCGCGTTGAGCCGCCCCGGCTTTCCCATTCTAGGCCATGGTTGCTGAAGCACCTTCATTGCGTCGGCTATGGACGCGACCACCGTCAGGTTGCGATTGAGGCAGATTGTAATTGGACTGAAGGCCCGCATTCTTGTCGCTCCCCACGATTGAACGCAGCTAAACGCGAAGACAAGGGCAGTGGTTGCATGAATGTGGACTACCGCGAATTCAAAGAATCGCTGGCCGATGCGATTGAGGCTGAGCTGGCTCTCCTTGGGCCCGGCACTTTGCCTAGCCGGACCATCCTCTCGTCGTACAACAGGACCCGGCCGGCAAAAAGCATCTGTGCACCGTCCGACGCCGCGAACTATTTTTCGAGCTCGTCACGCCGCTTGCCGACGGCTTCTCAAGCACACCGCGACGAATTCGACGGCTGTGAGGGAGGAGATGAAAAGATTATGGTCGTTTCGTTGGGCCCTCCTTTAGAGCAGGGGCTCCGAGGCGGTTTGTATCGAGCAGATGTCGCATCAGATCTTGACCTGGAGATCGGCTCCGGCAGCGGGATCGGCGCAGCGCGGCAAGGATGCCACGTTCCTTCGGCGGCCCACCGGCGATGGTCTGGCTGACGGCCCCGCGAAGGCGCGAAGCATCGAGGCCTTCTTCTGCCAGTCGGGCGAGCCAACTTTCTTTGGCTGGGAGGGCGGTGCAGTGCTTCGGCTCGGAACTGTTGACACATGCGTCAGGCTGGCAGACCGGAAGCGGCGGCGTCCCCTGACGTCATGGAGACTAGCCTCGCTTCCGAAGCCGCAGATTGTGATCTCGTTGGCTATGCAGAGCATCCAGCCGTCGTTTTGATCCGTTTCCGCCATCCAGAGCCAGCGACCATCCATGAGATCCGTCTCAAACGCTTAAAAGCCGGTCTTGCCCCGCCGCGACTGTGTGGAAATCAGCCATGTTTCAAAGTCGGAATGCTGGACGAACTCGACAAGGAACTGGAGCGACGCAAGCACTGCTTCGTTCGCTACGCCGACGACTGCCCTCTATGTTCGCAGCGAGCGTGCGGGCGCACGGGTGATGGCCAGCGTCGAACACTTCCTCGACAGGCGTCTGAAGCTGAGGGTCAAGATACGGAAGAGCGCGGGTCAGCTTGGGAGAGGAGCGTTTCATAGTCTGGTGGGGCCTAATTCGCCTCGTAGTCCTAGTGGTCACCTATCGGCGCTCACCGGTCCCCTGAAGCTCCCGATAAACGCTCCGCTCACTGACCCCAGTTCCTTTGGCTATCGCTGTTCTGGTCATGCCCTCGGCATCCAACTTCACGATCTTGTCGCGCTTCCCCATCGCTGTTGGCTTCGGTCCTGGGTACTTGGTCTTGTCGCCTTTTGGCGGCATCGATCCCGATCCGTTGGCGCTCCAGCATGACGCTACGCTCAAGGCCATCCGCCAGTATCTGGCGCCCTTCTACAAGTGGCGGCAGGCCGAGATCGTGGCGGCGGCCGAGCCGCTGATGCCTGGCCACCAGGCCTTTATCCGCATCATCAACCGGCGCGATCAGGCCAGACCTTTGAAACGCCTGTTCGTGGCCTCCACGCTCATATCGGCGCAGCGGGCGCTCGACATCACTAGAGCTCATTGGCAAGCAGTCCGCCGCTATACACTGGCCGTGTCCAGGCGTGGGCGTGGCCTTTCCGCCTGGGTATTAGGGTGCGGCCTGCCCGATCGGCCGTCCCTCGATCGACCCTGAGTTGCTGATCCGCATGGGGATCGTCGGCCAGCTCGTCCTCGACTCGATGAGCGAAGTCGTCGACGCCGTGCGCACCGGGAAGACAAGCCTGGAGCTGTAGCGGCCTCGCCTGTCCCGCCCCGGTGTCGTCGCTTCGCTGGCGCCACGGTGAGAACGCATAGATCTGGTCCAGTATTTTCAGCATCAAAACGTTGAGCTGGCGGGAACTTGCTCGCCAGCCGAGTTGAGTTCAGGCGGTGGTCGGGGGAGATCAGCCAGCCACACGCTGGTGATTCCAACCCGAGCCGATGTGCCAATCAGCAACCTTCGTCGGTCTTTTTCACCTGGCCCGGCGCGGCGGTATTGGCTGTCGTGTCCTGCTGACCAGGCGCCGCCTGCTGAGCGCTGCCAGTCTGCTGGCCCGGCGCGCAGTCTCTGGCCGAGTTCGGATTTGTGGTGCCGCTGGTGGTCGTCGTGTCGGTGCCCTGATCGCCGGACATGTTGGTGCCGCTGCTCGTCGTGCCGGTGCCCTGATCCGTCGTACTGGGCATGGTTGTCGTGGTCGAGGTTCCGCTCGAAGTTCCGCTAGTCGTCTGGGCAAAGGAAAGCCCGGCCGACACCGCCAGCACGGCCGAAGTCAAAAGGATGCGTTTCATCATCTTTCTCCTGTCTGAATGCGCGGGATGCGCCTGGCAAATTGAACAGGCAGACAGAAGGAGTGTTCCCCGATGAAGTTCAACTTTTGTAACTCTGGTCGTAGGTCAGCCTTACGATTGCGGGCGTATATTAGAAGCCTCTTGAAGAGGACACTGCCCGCACCAGAATCCATGGCATGGCTCGGGGAATAGGCATTGGTGACCAGGTGGCGATTACGGCCAGGGTTCGAAGGCGGATAACAATAACAGAGGACCGCGTAAGCGTCTCTATCCCAGGTTACGACTTCCCACATTCCATCATCGACCACACCAAGGTGAACCGAGGCCAGCAAATCGACGTGAAAGGCGAGGTCACGCGCATCGACGAGGACACCGTGACGATCGACCTCGGGCCGCTGGTCACGGTCGACCGTGACAAGGTCCGGCTAATAGAGAAATATCGGCCGCCAAAACGACGAAAGGCACTTGTCGATGCCCCGGATTAGAACCGACAACATCGCGACCGGCTATGAGGGCAGGCCGCATGACGGGCCGGTAGAGGACGAGTCGAAGCACTTGGTCTACTGCCCGGTCTGCGGCCAAACGTTCGACGCGCGCGATCTTGGACAGGTCTTTCATCACGCTGAGCCGCAGCACCAGCCGCTTCCGGTCGAGCAATAGTCCAGCTAATTGAGCTCCGGCGGCAGACCGTCATTGAGACCCTTCAGCGCGCCACCGACGTACGTTGGATGAGAAAAGGGTGCTGCGTGCACCGCGCCTTCCCCGCGCGCCGATGCTCCACCTGGACCGCAAAAAAGTCCCGCCGCACTGCCAGAACGGCGGGACCGATCAAACGCTTTGCACCAGGCGGGGGGATGCGGGGGGTGGGCTTGCCAAGTGAGCGCGGACCGTAACCAACCCTAAGCGCCACAGCGGCAACGCGTCCACCAACCGCCGGTTGGAGCGATAGGACGACTGAGCCGCCGGCAGGTCAGGTCATCCCGGGTCGCTATCGCTCGCAACCAGACGGTAGCGGAAATTGTTGCGGATGTGGTCGTTGAAATAGCGGCCCTTGGCGAACGCGGCCCGGAACGCGGCAAAGGTTTCCGGCGGTACCCCCTCAAACTCGTACCGTTTACGGCTGGCGACGAACCACACCGAGAGGGTTCTTCTATCCCGATCATATTCCATCTTGCGGATCGAAGTAGATGGCATGAGCACCACAGCCCCAGGGCCCGCGCCTTGCGGGGAGCGCGGGCCGATCGGGATACCGATCTGCAGCAATACCTGGAGGGGAGGAATGGCTGCGTGCACCGAACTTGCGCGGCGGTCCCGTGTTCCAACCAGGATACAAAAAAGCTAGCTGCACCTTTCGGCATCATGCGGACGTTGGATTTGTGAGAAAGCGGGAGCGTCAATACCAACTTCTGGCGATGGAATTTTCCCGTGAGATAGGCACGCTCCACGGCGAAAGGAGTGCCCCGCCATGACCGTCCTCGCCTACAACCTTGCCAATGACATCGAAGGATTGTGGAGGGTCGTCTTCGTGCCGGACGAACTGCATCTGTATGTGGAATTCAGCCAGCCAGACGCCGACACAAACCCGGCTGATTGGATGAGCGTTGATGATTTCCTTGCATGGCGGCCGAAAGGCGCACTCCACGAGCGAGCGCGCGACAGCTTGGTTTCGCTCATTTGCAAGGCGCTGACAGGGCGATGAGACAAGGGAAACCCGCACCGAGATCCAGTGCGAGCGCCGCGAGTGGGCCTAGGGCCCCACAAGCCAGTGCCACCCCGCCGCCGGCAAACCGCGGCGGGCGAGTGCCTCGGGGACAAGATGGTAGATTGCTAATGCGTTTGCGGGTGTGGCCTTAAGTCGCAAACTATTGGCTTCAGAAGCAGGGCGTCGGGCTTCATTGACGGTGCTGCCAACACCATATGGTGATCCATAGCCTCCCAAACGAGAGAAGCTCGCCCCTGACGGGTCGCACTGCGGCCGTCACCCGGCAATTGCTACGAACTAGGAAACCATCATGCCTGAAAATATCAGACTTACTTCGAGAGATGTCCCCCTCATTCAGCTAGGCCTCTATCAATGCCGCTTCCCGGTGAGCGAAGACCCGTCAGTACCCGGTGGTTATCGTTTTTGTGCTGGGCCAACTTCGCCGGATCGCGTCTACTGCGATCACCACCACAACATTGTGACCGCCGTGGACCCTCGTCGAGCCCGTTCGGGTCTCCACCTCGCTCAACGACGCGCTGCGTAAGTCTGACTGGCGGCGGCCTCCCGGCCAGGCGCTATGCGCTCCAAGGCCTTGGCTACGACCATTCCGTCGGCTCGGTCTGGCGCATCCTCCCTTATGCCGTCTTCGCCGATGTATCCCCCGTCGCCCGATTGAGAACGACGATTTCTCGCCGAGCCCTTCAGCTCGCTACTCGCACAAACGCGTCGGCTCCCAAGGTTTGTCTGTCAGCACATCTTCAATGTGCCCGCGCCTGAAGCCCCAACATCTTCTGCGACCTAACCGCGTACCTGGCACCGCCGATCGGTTGCTGCGGCGGATTTTCGCTGTTCGCAGCTGAATAATGCCTATCAACCTTGTCATCGCACCTAGAGCACGTCCTGTGATCGATGAATCGATTGTGATGTGACGGCTGCGTTTTGTGCTGATTCAACATCCACCTCGATGGAGGTGGACGATGGGAAGAGCATT
>NZ_JAMYUV010000033.1:0-60812 GCF_040323405.1 Mesorhizobium sp. M0048
TTCATGGCCGGCCCCTCCAACAGCCGACCTCTCATGAATCACGCAAAACCGCTCTTGGGAATCCTCAAAACGCTCCCAGAACTAAAAAACTGCCAAAGTAGTGTTAGCCCGTTTGTTGCCATGAGCGCAGTGGCGCCCGCAAGCATTGTTTTGACAGTAGCGGCAGCCGAGGATGTGGCGGAAACTCCGCTGTTCACGATCCGCGCCGGGGACCATCGGGGTTTGACATCTGGGGATCCGCGTTCTGCGATCATCCTTCCTGAATCCGGATACCGGCCAAACCTGGATGCCTAGCGAAGCTGTAACGCAGCCTGGCGCAACCGACGCGCCAGTGTTGTGGTCCCTACATTATGTCCGGCAGGCTCCAAGCAGACACAAGAGCGGGAGGGGTTGAAGCTGTCGATCGCGCGCTTTCGATCCTCGGGTGCTTCACAGAGCGCGACGAAGGTTTAAGCTTGGCCGAGATTTCTTCTAGAACAGGCCTCTACAAAAGCACGATCCTTCGGTTAACGGAATCCCTTGTCCGGAGTGGCTACATTGTTCGCATGGCGGACAAGCGCTTTGCTGCCGGCCCTACGCCGATGATATTGGGCTCATTCTACCGTCGTTTTTAGATGGAGGCCTTCGTTCGGCCTCTCCTTTTGAGCCTTGTTGAACAGGCGAATGAAAGCGCATCGTTTTTTCGAAAGGAGGGAAATCGCAGCATTTGCCTGTTTCGTGCAGACTGTCGCCATTTGATCCGGGATCAAATCCGAGAGGGCGATGTGCTTTCGCTTGACCATCATGCAGCTGGCCAAGTGCTTGCTCGGTTTAGTCTCGCTAAGCCTAGAATGCGAATAGCTCTTATGGCGAAGATTCCGTTTGTATCGCTCGGGGAGGGAGATTCTGAAACAGCGACGATGGCCGTACCGGTTTTTTCAGGCAGCGAGGGCTTGGCCGGAGCGCTGGCTGTTTCTGGACCGCTGACCAGATTTACACCGGAAAAGCTGGTCAACATGAGACCGCTTTTGCTGGAATTTGACGAACGCCTATCGACATCCCTTGCGAGTAGCCAATATTTACAAGCGCGCTCATAGAATGGTCGTCACTAGAGCGTGTGTGCCCAAGGGCACGGGAGCAGCAGTTGGGGCGGATTGTGGCCTTCTTGCCTTTGAAAGCGGTTAAGCGTGATGACAAGCGAGGCTCCAAATCGGCTACTCTGCTCGATTCATGGCAAGCGGCCCCGCCAAACATAATTGGAATCGACATCGGGCGCTTGAGGACATGACTGCCAGTGAGCGTCCGAGCAACAACGCGCACAATCAAAGCGATAGTGGCGATCTGATCCGCCGGGCGGTGGCTGCTTTCAATTCCGGTAATCACGACCAAGCGATGCATCTGTGCGCATTCGGCCTGGGGCAGCACCCGGGCGATCCAGCGCTTTGCCATCTTCTGGCGGCGGTCCTGTTCGCAAGGGCAGACATGCCGGGGGCTCGTGCGCGCATCGAAGCGAGCCTTGCCGTTCGCCCGGACAATGTGCCTGCCTTGATTCTGGCATGCAGGATTGCCCGGGCCGAAGGCAGGTTTGAAGCGGCGTTGCAACAGCTGGATCGCGCAGCCAAGCTATCATTGCAGGCGGAAATCCTCATCGAGCGAGCACGTACCCTTGATCAGGCAGGCGACGCCCCGGCCGCGCGCGAATGCTGGACACTTGTCTTGCAGCGGGATCCGAAATCCCAGGAGGCAGCGGCGCGCCTCGGGCGCCTTGCCTGGCAACGCGGTGCGCCTGCCGAAGCGGAGGGCTTCCTCGAACGCGCTGTCGCCGGCGGTGGGCATCCGGCTGCGTGGTTTGACCTCGGGCTGGTGCGTCAGGACATGCGCAAGTTCGGCAGCGCCGCTCAAGCCTATCGGCGGGTGCTGAAGATGAGCCCGGACGCCCGGGAAGCTGCCGTCAATCTGGGTGTCGTCCTGCAGGAAGTCGGCGACCTCGACGGGCCATGGCTGCGTATTCGATTGCCTACAGTCTGCGCCCATCCACGTTCGGCGTCATCGCCATGGCACTCACATCGGCGTCCAGCGGCCGGCTATGGCTTGATGAGGAAGCGCTGCGTCGCTCACTCGCTGGTGGAGCGTCCCCGCCTGGCGCGAAACCGCTTGCGGTACACACCGGGCGTTGACAGGACATCGGCGACCGTCTGCGCATACGATGCCTGCCGCTTTTCATCGAACACCTCGTATTCCAGCTGCGGCTCAACCCGTGGAACCGCAAAGCACTGCGCGACCGGGGTTCCTTTCCTGAGCAAGCCGGAAAACTCGGGCTCAGTCCAGACCGCCGGGAAATTAATGCCCCCATCGTTGAACCGGTCGGAATCCACCAGGCCCGTCACCAGCCTGAAGGGCAGATCGTCGCGATTGACCGGATGCGTCGCGAACAGCGACCAGCCGTCCTCGACCTGTATGGTCCACAAGCTGTTGAATTTGAGGGCGGCTTGACCGGGAGTGGCAAACGGGCTGCCTGCGAGTTGCCCCGGCGTGTGGAAGCTCAAAGGCGCTCGGGGGTGGTTCCCGGTGACCGGGTCCGGAATCTGCCAGTCCTAGGAAAAGGTCCCTTTGTCGGCGATGACGTCGCACGGCAGGAGGATCATGAAGCCATAGGTCATCGCATCGATAACGGGCGGGCACTGCTTGAGCGTGCGAATGTCGCGGCCGTGGATCGCCGAAAAGGAAGTAGCGGGCATTGTGCGCAGCCAATCCGGCAACGCGCCGCGCGCGAGGATCGGGCGTGGCAAATGCTCGACCAACATTGGATCACATCGGAAAATGACACGCATCGTCGCCTCCCGGCATTGCGATACCACGATTGCCGATCACACTCCAAGCGGCGATAAGGCAAGGGCAATGCTCCGTTGACACTTTGGACAAGTTGGCGAGTTTTTTTAATACAGGCGAAACCCATCCGTCCGCTAGCCCAAGCCGTTCCAAAGGCCATCAGGGAAGGGAGCCACGCAGGCAACCAACTGCCGCGTCATCATGACTAACGGCAGAATCACCACCACGACTGCCGGGTTTGCGGGATAAAGCAAGGGCGCCGCCGAGCAACCACGCAAAAATGAAAATGACGACGCCTGTCTTGCAGGAATCCGGGCATTCTTACTCCGATGTTTCTTGCCGCCCCGTGGGAGAGTTCCTTCGTGCGAGCAGTTTGTCGATCCGCCGGCCATCCATGTCCACGATCTCGAAGTGCCAGCCGCCATAATCAAAATGTTCCCCGACCTCAGGCAGATGCCCTAGTCGAAACAGGGCAAATCCTGCGATCGTATGGAAGTCGCCTTCAGTTGGCCGTGCTCGAAAACCAAGGCGATCGAAGGCGTCCTGGGCCGACATCATACCATCCACGAGAAGGGAGCCGTCTTCACGCTCGACGATATCCGGCTCTTCGCCTTCGATGTTGGGCAGGTCGCCGGCGATGGCTTCGAGCAAATCGGTCTGGGTAACAATTCCTTCCAGACTTCCGTACTCGTCGAGGACCATTGCTATGCGGACGGGCGCCTTCCTGAACTGCTCCAGCACTTTGAAAATCGGCGTTGATTCATGAACGACGAGCGGCTCACGGATGATCGCCATCGGATCGAGAACCTGCCCGTCAAGAACCTGGTCGAGCATGTCCTTCTTCAGAACCATGCCGAGCAGTTCATCGATACCGCCCTTGCCAACAAGGAGCTGCTCATGGCGGCAATCGCGGATCGTACGAAGAGTCTCGGTTCGGTCATCATTCACGTCGATCCAGTCGATATCCGGCCGAGGCGTCATAATGTCACTGATGCGGCGCTCGCCGATATTGAAGACCCGCTCGACCATCTCCCGCTGCGCCTGCTGCAACAGGCCGCCTTCCTGACTGGCCGAGATCAGAAGCTTCAGCTCGTCTGGCGAGTGCAATGAATCCTCACCGGTTCCCGGGCGCAGGCCGCAGAGTCGCAGAACGAGGTTGCCGAGACCATTCAGCATTAGAATCGCCGGCCTGAGCAGAAAGAGGAACAGACCGAGCGGACGCACGACCCAGAGCGCAGTGTCTTCGCTGCGCTGGAGCGCCAGACTCTTTGGTGCGAGCTCGCCAAGCACGATGTGAAGCGCGGTGATGATGATGAAAGCGATCGCGACGGCGACAGTGTGTGAGCCCGCAGTCGCCAACGACCCGAGCAGCCCGATCAAGAGAGGCTCGACGAGATGCGCGAGAGCAGGTTCGCCGATCCAGCCGAGTGCCAGCGATGAAATGGTGATGCCGAGCTGGGTCGCCGCCAGATTGGCATCGAGATTGTCGACGGCCCGCTGGAGCGCTGCCGCGTTCAGCCGCCCAGCCGCAGCGAGTTCGGCAACTCGGCTTCGGCGCACGGCGACCAGGGAAAACTCGGCGGCGACAAAGAAGCCGTTTGCGGCCACGAGTAGGAGAACCGACAAGATTCCAAGAATGTCGCTCAAACTGCCATCGCCTGTCGGCATGATATCCTCTTAATGACGCAATTGGATACTTCTCTGAAGCGCAAATGATGGCATTGCGCAATCGCTATCAGCATACGATCGCCAGAAGCATAATCCCCTGATGGCGATGGTGGTGCATCTACTAGCGACTGATCACGGTGTGGTCGAATACGTTGAATGCGGCAAAGTGCGTGGTCCAGCCTGGCTTGCAGCGCGGGTCATGTACCGACGCGCCCCGTTCTTGGCGTGGATGCGCAGATCACATGAAGGCAGACGCCATCACGCAGCCCGTCGATAAAGCTCAAATGATTGGGCTTGAACTGCTGACGGTAACAGGGCTGAAGCCAACGCGGGATCTGCAGATGATGTCAAGCGCCTCTCCGCAAAGAGGTGACGCTTGATAGGCGGCTGCTTCCGTGCAAATGCTCCGGCATGCGAATTCTCCTCGTCGAAGACACGCGCGACGTTGGCGAGGCTATCAGCCGCCGCTTCGAAATGATCGGCCACGCAGTCGATTGGGAGACGGACGGCCGTGCTGCCGCAGAAATCCTCGATTTCACCTGCTACGATCTCGTCATCCTCGACGTCATGCTGCCCAGCCTCGACGGGTTCGAAATCGTTCGACGGCTCCGGCAGACAAGGAATACGACCCCGGTTCTGATGTTGACGGCCCGTTCCGAGATAGAGGACCGCGTTGGCGCGCTTGATCTCGGCGCCGACGACTATCTGGTCAAACCGTTCGATTTCCGGGAATTGGAAGCGCGCGCCCGTGTTCTGCTCCGGCGGAAAAGCGGCGAGGCGACCAACATCGTACAGTGTGGCGATGTCGTGCTCGACCGCGGCAGCCGCTCAGTCCGAGTAGGCAGGCGCGAGGTGCAATTGAAACGACGCGAGATGACGTTGCTTGAGATACTGGCGTCGCGGCCAGGCCGCGTCTTCAGCAAAGATGAACTTATCGATCAGCTTTTCGGGTTTGACGAGCCGGCCAATCAGAACGCGATCGAACTTTATGTCGGGCGGCTGCGCAAGAAGCTGGAAGGCGCCAAGGCGCAGATCGTTACCGTGCGGGGCGTGGGATATCAGCTGGCTTCCGATGATACCGGCTGAGCCTTCCCTTTTCACGCGCCTGGCGGTCCGCATCTCGCTGGTGCTGGGCCTGGGTGCGGCTCTTCTGGTGAGTGCGGCGTCGTACTACGCACGTACCGCCGCCGATGGCGCCTATGACCGGCTTCTGCTTGGTGCGGCCATCCAGATGGCAGACAGCCTTACGGTTGAATCCGGTTCGCTCATCATCAACCTGCCGGTATCAGCTTTTGAACTCCTGGGCCTCGCCAGCCGCGATCGCATCTTCTATCGCGTGATCGGCCCTTCCGGCGCGACGCTGACAGGTTATGCCGATCTGCAAACAGAAGTTGATCTGGCCGCAATACACGATGTCCCGGTATTGGAATCGGCGCATTATCGCGGCGAACCGGTTCGGATTGCGGTGGTGGCGCGCGCACTGTCCGATCCAGCCGTATCGGGTTGGGCGCATGTCATCGTTGGGCAGACCACGGAAGCCCGCCGCGCGCTCGCGGGTGAATTGACTCTCAGGGCGACCGTCCTCCTGGCGATCATGAGCATATTGGCTTTAGCTGGAGCGATGATTGCTATTCGCTATTCTCTGCAACCGGTCAAGCATCTCGGAGCGACGCTCCGCCGTCGCGATCCACAAGACCTGACGCCGGTAACGGTCGTCGTACCGAGAGAATTGCGGCCCTTCGTTACTTCCATCAATTATTTCATGAGTCGGCTCGACGAGCGCGTGAAACTCCTGCAGCGCTTCATCGCCGACGCGGCGCACCAGATCAGAACGCCGCTGACAGCGCTAACGGCGCAGCTCGATCTGTTGAGTCAAGCCAAGCTGGACAAGTCGAGCCGCCAGCATCTCGATCGCGTACAGCAGCGCGCCAGCGAACTTGCGCGCCTGACCAACCAGTTGCTCAGCCACGCCATGGTCATCCATCGTGCCGATTCCGTGCAGCTTCAGCCGCACGGTCTGGCAGATGTCGCACGGCGCGCTTTCCGTGCGGCGGTTCCGATAACTATCGATCCGGACATTATCGTCTCCTTCGAGGCGCCTGACGACGAGCCGGTCGTGCTTGCGGACGCCGTCAGCCTTCGCGAAGCGATCGTCAATATCATCGACAATGCCTTGCGCCATGGAGTGGTGTCGCGCCTTGAGGTCAGAGTACGCAGCGACGGTACGCGTGCCCATCTCGAGGTCGAAGATGACGGACCGGGCATTCCGCCGGGCGAGTGGGAGCGGGTCACGCAGCGCTTCGAAACGTCCAAATCTCATGACGGCAGCGCAGGTCTTGGTTTCGCCATCGCGTCGGAGGTTGCGGCGGCTCACGGTGGCGCGCTGACCTTTCGCGAGACAAGCAAGGATGGCGGGAAGGGCACGCAAGGGTTCACCGTCACCTTGACGTTGCCCATCGCCACGGAGAAGACCGGATGATAACGGGAACATTGCCGACATTCGGTTTGATGGCTGCCGTCCTCCTATGCATCGGTCACGCGGCAAGAGCTGCTGAAGGAAGCAGCGCATTTTTCCCTTCGTCTCAGCCGGAGAAGGACCGACTGTCGATCCACGCCGCGACCGATCTGGCGGCTATGGAACCACTGATCCGGGATTTTCAGTCCGTTTTCCCCAACGTGGCAGTCGAGTATGTTGAATATGTCACCAACGACTTGCAAAGGAGTGCCAGTGAAGCCTGTCGGACGGACGCGGTGCTGGGCGACATCTTGTTGTCTCCGTCGGTCGACCAACTCGTGAAGCTCGCCAATGACGGCTGCGCGGCGCCGCACGTGTCGGCCGAAACCGCGCATGTCGCCAATTGGGCAAACTGGCGCGACGAGGTATTCGGCTTTACCTACGAACCGGCCGTCTTCGTCTATAACGCCCGCCTCGTGCCGTCCGGCGACGTACCGCGCACCCACATCGAACTCGCCGATCTTCTCAGGCGGCGGATCGATTTTTATCGCGGACGGGTCGGAACGTTCGACATCCGACTTTCGGGCATCGGCTACCTATTGGCGTTCAGTGATGCGCGGCAGACGACGGCGGTCTACGGTCGGCTTCTGGAAAGCATGAGCCGAGCGGAAACTGTGGTGCGTTGTTGCACCGCGGAGACCCTTCAGGACGTTGCAAACGGGAGCCTATATATAGGCTACAATATGATCGGGTCATATGCCTACGCCGCGGCCAGGGGCAATTCCGATTTGAGGGTCGTTGTCCCGCGGGACTATGCGCTGATACTCAGTCGTGGCGCGCTCATTCCGAAGACGGCGCCGAATATGGGCGTTGCCAAACGATTTCTCGACTACCTTCTGTCAGCCCGGGGACAGAAGGTTGCCAGGGATAGCGCCTTCTTCTTTGCCGAGAACGGGCAATTGCCTGAGGGAGCGGACGGCCCGGAAAAACTTGGGGAGTCTGGTATCGCGCGCGCCATACGCATCGGCCCTGCGTTACTTGCCGTACAGGACGAGGCGTTGCGCCGCCGCTTCATCGAGGATTGGAGCAAGTCCATGATCGATGCGCAGGGCCAGCGACCGTGACGCGTAGGATGCCGCTCCAAGATTTCAACAATTCGGCAATACGTCGATGTGGCCGATCCCGCTGTCGTCGACAATCTGATCACGACCCATCGGGCCTAGTCGGCTGAGCAAACCTCGACATCGCCGTGACAGGTTGGTGACAGGTCAGGATGATACTCGCCTTTTGTGCCTGGAGGAGGTACGATTTAGGCGAACTTGGAGGAGACCCTAATGAAAAATCGTCTTGCGACGATGATGGCCGCGTTTTCGCTGTCAGCCGGTTTTGTGACGCTTGCCGCCGCTGCCGAGATCCCCGCCGGGTATCCGGACAACTACAAGGATCTGGTGGCCGCCGCCACCGCGGAAGGACACCTCAGCATCTATTCGACGACCGATGCGGCGCTGGTCCAGCCCTTGCTCAAGGACTTCGAAGCAGCATTCCCCGGCATCGCCGTCGAATATTCCGACCTCAATTCCACCGAACTCTACAATCGCGTCATTGCCGAAACCGCTTCGGGCCAAGGCACGGCAGATGTCGCATGGTCCTCGGCTCCGGATCTGCAGATCAAACTTGCCTCAGACGGCTATGCGCAGGAATACAAATCCGTGGAGGCGGCCCACCTTCCGGCCTGGGCGTCCTACAAGGACATGATCTATGGTACCACCGCCGACCCGGTGACTTTCGTCTACAACAAGCGTCTCGTGCCTGAAGGCGATGTTCCCGCAACCCACGCCGATCTTCTCAAGCTGATGAGCGGGAAGACCGCAGAATATGATGGCAAGATCGCGTCCTACGATCCGGAAAAATCCGGTGTCGGCTTCTATTTCTACAACCAGGACGCCAAGAACTGGACCGATTCCTGGGCGCTTAACAAGGCTTTTGGCAAGGCCCATATCAAGCTCTACAGCTCCGCCGGCTCGATGATCGAGAAGGTCACGTCTGGCGAACATTCCATCGCCTATGGCATCTTCGGCTCATATGGCCTCGCCAAGCAGGCCAAGGACGAGAACCTCGGTGTGATAATCCCGAAGGACTATGTCCTGGTGACCACCCGCGCCACCGTCATTCCGGCGGAAGCCCAGGATCCCAATGCTGCGAAGCTATTCGTAGACTATCTGCTGTCGGCGCGCGCGCAGAAGCTGATCGCCGACGACATCAAGCTCTATGCCGTTCGTGATGACGTTGAAGGGGCAACCACGCTGGCGTCCATAAAGGCCGCCGCCGGTGAAAACGTTCACCCGATCGCGCTCGACGACAAGCTGCTCGAAGGTCTCGACGAGACGACACGGCTGGCGTTCCTCAACGAGTGGCAGAAAGCCATGAAGGGCGAGTAATCGCTTGATCGGGAGTGCCTCCACAGTCGGCTCTCTCACCCTTCTTGCTATTAAGAATCATCGGAACGGCGCGCTTGCGCTCTTGCTAGCGGACGGCCCCCGGCTTTGTTCGAGGCGATCATGCCCTTCCGTGTCTTTCGTGTCAGCACCAACCTCCTCGCCATCCTGGTGGTGCTGGCACCGGTCACCCTGATCATTTATCAGAGTTTTCTGTCCGCGCCTTTCTTCCAGAAAACCGCGCATCTGTCGCTGAACGCCTACAGCTTCATCCTCGCGGACGCGGATTTCTGGCTAGCGCTGACGACTTCGCTCAAGCTCGCGGTGGGCATGACGGTGATCGCAGTTCCGGTGGGAATCCTGCTGGCGTTCATCATCGTGCGCACCGACGTGCCGGGCAAGCGCTGGCTGGAGCCGATCATCCTGATCCCGGTTTTCATGTCGGCGGTGGTGCTGGCCTTCGGCTATGTGATGACACTGGGACCAGTCGGCTTCGTCTCGCTGGCGGTCAAGTCGATGATCGGCTACGTGCCCTGGAATGTCTATTCGGTGACATCGATCGCGATCATTGCCGGGCTCACCCATGTCCCACATGTCTATCTCTATGCATCGGCGGCGCTCCGCAACGTTGGCGCCGACCTCGAAGAGGCGGCACGCACCGCCGGCGCTGGCCCTTGGCGCGTCGCCGCCAGTGTGTCGCTGCCCATGGTGATGCCGGTGGTGCTCTATGCGGCGGTTCTGGTGTTCTTCCTCGGTTTCGAACTTTTCGGCCTGCCGCTGGTGCTTGGCGATCCGGAAGGCGTGCTGGTTCTCGCCACCTATCTCTACAAGCTCACCAACAAGCTCGGTGTTCCTTCCTACCAGTTGATGGCCGTAGTGGTGGTGGCGATCATCATGATCGCGCTGCCGCTGGTGGTGCTGCAGCGCTACATGCTGCGCAACGCCAGCCGCTATGTGTCTGTCAAAGGCAAGGGCAGTCGGCACAACCCCATCCGGCTGGGCGCTCTTCGCTGGCCGGCCTTCGCGCTTGTGGTGGCCTGGTTCGCCGCCACCGTGATCATACCGGTGGGCGGCGTCGCAATTCGTTCACTGGTGACAAGCTGGGGCGTCGGGGTGAATATCTTCCAGGTGCTGACGTTGGATCACTATCGCGATCTCGCTGACTATCCGAATGTCATCAGCGCCATTCTCAACACGGTCGGCGTCGCGGTGGTCGGCGGCGCGGCTTCGATCGCGGCCTATACTGCCGTGGCACTCGCCGGTCACCGCTCGAACGCACCCCTGACCAAAGTCGTCGATTACGTGGCCATGATACCGCGGGCGATGCCGGGCATTGTGGCTGGCCTTGCCATGCTGTGGATATTTCTCTTCTTCAAGCCGATCGCACCCCTGCGTGCCACGATGATCTCGGTATGGCTCGCCTATACCATTGTGTGGTTCGCCTATGGCATGCGGCTGATTTCCGGAACGCTCCTGCAGATCGGCAAGGAGCTCGAGGAAGCCGGCCGGTCAGTTGGCGCCAGCGAGGGCCGGGTCGCCAGGGACATCACGCTGCCGCTCATCCGCGGCGGCATGTTCTCAGCCTGGCTGTTGATCTTCCTGATCTTCGCCCGTGAATATTCGACGGGCGTCTATCTGCTCGGACCGGGAACCGAAGTGATCGGCTCGCTCATGGTTTCCCTTTGGGGCACCGGCGCGATCGATCTGGTTTCCGCTCTCGCCGTCATCAACACCGTCATTATCGTGACCGGTCTTGCCCTCGCAATGCGCTTTGGAGTCCGCCTCAATGACTGATATCATCATAGACGGCCTGCGCCTCAGTTACGGCACCCTCGAGATCCTGAAAGGTGTGTCCTTTTCGGTCGAACCGGGTCAGATCGTCGCCTTGCTCGGTGCGTCCGGGTCCGGCAAGACGACGCTCTTGCGAGCGGTCGCCGGTCTGGAGACACCCAACAGCGGCAAGATACTGCTCGGTGACAAGCCGCTTTTCGATGCCGGGCAGAACATCAATCTGGCGCCGGAAACGCGCGGTCTCGGGCTGGTATTCCAGTCCTATGCGCTGTGGCCGCATCGGACGGTGTCCGAGAATGTGGGTTATCCCCTGAAGCTGCGCAAAGTGTCCCAGGCAGATGTTGCGAGCCGCGTCCAGAAGGCTTTGGACAGCATCGGCCTCGGCAAACTGGGCGAGCGCTATCCGCATCAGCTCTCCGGCGGACAGCAGCAGCGCGTGGCGCTGGCCCGTGCGCTGGTCTATGAGCCGAACGTGATTCTGCTCGATGAGCCGCTGTCAAATCTGGACGCCAAGCTACGCGAAGAAGCGCGGATCTGGCTGCGCCGCCTCATCACCAATCTCGGGCTATCGGCGCTGTGCGTCACCCATGATCAGGTGGAAGCGATGGCGCTCGCCGACCGCATCCTGCTGCTCAACGGCGGCCAGATCGAACAGGACGGAACGCCCAAGCAAATCTACAACAAGCCGAAGAGCCTGTTTGCAGCAGAGTTCATGGGTGCCAGCAATCGCCTTGACGGCGTGGTCACCGCCATCAACGGCAACCGTGCGGAAATTGTCGCCAACGGCATCCATCTTGTGGGCAGCGCCCAGCAGGAGCTGACCGTCGGCGCCAAAGTCACCGCACTCGTCCGGCTTGAGCGGGTGACGTGGTCCGGGGAGGACGGGCCTGGACGTATCGCCATGACCTGCGTCGAGAGCCTTTTCCTTGGCGATCGGCATGAAGTCATTTTCGAAAGCAATGACCTGACAATCCGGACCTATTCCCGGGACGCCCTTCCGTCCGGCCAATACTATGTCGAGTTCCCCTTCGAGGATCTGATGGTCTTCGCGGCGGAATGAACTTCGGCTTCACTACGAAGAGGATCATTCTTGCCAACCGGCATAAACATCCTCGAGCGGCTGACCTGCCATCGGTAATTTCCTCCATCTGAGATTAAAGTCCGGCCTCGATTTAAGGGCGGACTGATGAAGAGAATGCGGTTTACGGAAGAGCTGATCATCGCGGTCCTGCGTGAGCATGAGGCGGGGCAAAAGCGGGCGACTTGGCGCGCAAGCATGGGACCTCCGAGGCGGTTAGCCTTACACACGTGTTGAACGCGTGTTCGCTTGCGCATCACCGGGTATCAAAGCTAATGAAACCCGGAGAGGACTTGGCTGCTTCTGCAGGTGAAAAGTGCTGACTTTCTCATGGTTCTATCTCGCGTCGTGCCTGCTTGCGCTTATAGCGCTCGTCGCCGTTCTCGAACTCGGACTGCTTCCGGCACTGCTTTCGGGCCTTCTCGTGTTCAACATCGTTCATTTCGCCGCACCGATGCTCCATCGAATCGGCGTCTCCAACAGCCTGACGAAAAGCCTTGCGCTGACCTTGGTGGCATTGATTTTCACGCTCCTGATAGCCGCCGCTATCTTTAGCGGCATGTCGCAATTGACTGGCGGTTCGGAGAACGTCGTGACGCTCCTCAAGAAGATGGCCGAGATCATCGATACCGCGCGCGTCCATCTCCCGACCTGGGCGATGGCCTATTTTCCATCAAACATCGAGGAGCTGGAAGTCTTCGCGGCCCGGTGGCTCCGCGAACATGCCGGCCAGCTTCAACTCGTCGGGCGGGATGTCGGCGTCTTGGTGGTCCACATTATCGTCGGCATGGTGATCGGCGGCTTGATCGCGGTGAGCTCGGCGGCGCCATCGCGCGAGCCCGGCCCACTGGCGGTCGCGCTCGCGGATCGTGTCAACATTCTGAGCAAGGCCTTTCGCAACATCGTGTTCTCGCAAATCCGGATTTCGGCGTTGAATACGTTTCTGACGGCGATCTATCTCGTCGCTGTTCTGCCGTCCTTCGGCATCGATCTGCCATTCATCAGGACAATGATAGCGCTGACTTTCGTCGCCGGCCTTCTGCCGGTCATCGGCAATCTGATCTCCAACACGGTGATCGTGGTTGTCAGCCTCAGCATCTCCTTCCTTGCAGCGCTCGGCTCGCTTGCCTTTCTCATCATCATTCACAAGCTCGAATACTTCGTAAACGCCAAGATCATCGGTTCGCGGATCAATGCGCGTGCCTGGGAGCTTCTTCTGGCGATGGTTTTCATGGAAGCCTGGTTCGGTATGCCGGGTCTTGTCGCCGCGCCGATCTATTATGCCTATCTGAAGGCTGAACTGACGATGCGTGGGCTAATCTAGGGTTGGGTAGGTGGCGATTTGACGACGCAAGCAAGGTTGCTGGGAAACCGCGCAAATTTGGCCACTCGCTGAACAGCACCATCTTGGTTAGTGAACCCTCAGGAGTTTCGTGACTGATTTGAAGGCGCCCGTTTAATAGCACGCCCACTGCAAAGACATTAGAAGGCGCGCTAAAACATAAATTGTCCGGAGGCATGTAATCTGCTACTGTTTGATCACCGACAAACGGCTCTGGAAAGCCGTGCGTCGGACATCATGCACAAGATCAACTCAAACCGGAGAACGGCCATGAAACGGCTTCTGACGGTCGCTGCCCTTTTGGCGGCAGGCAGTTTGGTTACGATGCAAGGCGCAGCCGCCGACGACGCTGCGATGATCAAGAGCGCTGAATCTGCTGCACCCCCTGCCGTGGCAAGCGGCGCTGCGGTCTACGCCGCGGATGAAAAGGGCGCCATGCGCACCCTGCGCGAGGGCAAGAACGGCTTCTGGTGCATGCCGGACAGCCCGTCCACGCCCGGCCCGGACCCAATGTGCGGCGATGCCAACGCGATGGAATGGGCGATGGCATGGATGGAAAAGAAGGAACCGCCCAAGGGCAAGGTCGGCTTCATGTACATGCTGTCCGGCGGTACCGATGGCAGCAACACCGATCCCTATGCGACGAAGCCCGAGGAAGGCAACAATTGGATAGAGACCGGCCCGCATGTGATGATCGTCAACGCAATGGACATGATGCAGGGCTATCCGACGGACCCCAAGCCTGACACATCCAAGCCCTATGTGATGTGGCCGGGCACTCCATACGCACATCTCATGATCCCGGTTAAGTAGCTGAAACGGAGTCACGCGGGCGCAAACGCTTGTTTGGCCCGCGCTTGTCCTGATAATTACAAACGCTTGCGGCGTCCGTGACCTTCAATCGAGAGTCTCGGCGGTCGGTAACGTGTTGGCCTGATCTCCCATCACTTTTCCGGCAAATGGAAAATTTCGTGACAGCTCGAACGGTGGCGGCCCTGCAACACCAAATATTCGTATATTCGTCAGAAAGTGCATAGTCTTTGATGACCGTCATCGCGGGAGGAGTTCGCGTTGAACCGAACTATCCGAATGATCGCCACAGTTGCGCTGTGGAGCGTGCCATTATCCGGCCAGGCGCTTGCGCATGCTCGATTGGTCGAGGCTACTCCAGAGATCAATAGCACCATTGCCGCTCCGCCCACTGAGATTCGACTGCGCTTTAGCGAACCCATTGAGGCTCGATTCTCGGGCATCGATCTGTCGGGGCCGGATGGTGCGAAGATCACCACGGAGATCGCGGTGCGCGATAAGGACATGGTGGCACCTGTATCAAGGTCCCTTGCGCCGGGTGTTTATCAAGTTGATTGGCACGTGCTGTCAGCAGACGGGCACAAGGTGAAGGGCAATTTCAAATTTGAAGTCAGACCGTAGAAATGGACGTTGATGGCACTCTGGCCTTCGCCCGGTGGGTCTACTTCCTCTCAGTGATGATTCTATTCGGGTCGGCACTCTTCCCTTTCTATGCGCTAGACAAAACCGCGGCTCCCGCGCTTGCGCCTCTACCCCGTAACATCAATCCTGCCCTCGCACTTGCGGCCGCAATCTTCGCGGCAATTTGGCTGCTGTGCTTTACGGCCGGGCTCTCCGGACGCGAGGGTATGGTTGACACCTTGCGCAGCGTTCTCATGGAAAGCGACTTCGGAACTGTTTGGTTTGTTCGCCTTTCGCTCGTTCTCCTGCTCCTGGTGATCAGCTTCTCGGGGCGGCCCGAATTGATCGTCGGGCCGGCTTTCTTGCTACTGACCTGTGAGGGTTGGCAGGGCCACGCGGCGGCGTTGGGCCTTCTAGCCTCACTGACTCAAGCTCTCCATGTTGCAAGTGCCGGGGCGTGGATAGGTGGCCTCCTGCCCCTCGGCCTGCTTATCGCGGCAGCACAGCGGCATCCATCCGAAGTCGCAGGCGTGGAAACCGTCCTGTGGCGCTTCTCCCGCTTTGGTATGATGGCGGTTGCGCTCATTTTTTTTACGGGCGCTATGAACACTTGGCTAATGCTTGGCTCGTTCCCCGATCCGCGCAACAGCTACGGTCGAATTCTCCTGTTCAAGATCAGCCTATTCGTCGCGATGGTCGGTTTGGCGGTCTACAATCGATACGCCCTGGTCAGCCGCATGAAGTCCGAACCGGTCAAAAGCTTGGGCACATTATCTCGCAACGTTGCGCTGGAGCAGATCATCGGGTTTGGGGTGCTTATGGATGTAAGCGCGCTGGGGCTTATGGATCCGTACGCGTGACGCGCTGACTTTGCAATTATCCGCTGGCAACGTTTCTGCAATTCGCGATCGACACTCACCTCTATCCGCCTGGCGCACAGAGTGGCTGGCCGGTCTGGCTGCCGATCTCAACCAACGTCGGGACGTGTGGAGCGCGGATATATGCCTGCGACCTAGACACGATTCCATGCGTAAACGACTAACTGCCAGCACCAGCCGGCCAGCGTTCATCGCTCCTTTGATCCCCACCCTGGTGGAGAAGCCTGCCGAGGGCCGAGGGATGGACACACAAGTTCGACGGCTACCGCGGGTCTTCAATGCGGACCGCGTCGGAGAATAACTGGCGAATGATACTACGGGGCGACGGCGCAGCCGCCGACAGTCGGATGGAGGTCGATCTCGTCGCAGCCGCTGGGCCCGCTAAATGGCACTCTTGACTAACGTGCCAGAGGGTCCATTTTTTGACCCTGCGGTGTGCTGATGTCGAAGCCCCTCTTTATCCCGGCGCTCGCTGCTATATGCCTGAGATCGCCGCTGGTGCGTGCCGATAATGTCGATCTGGCGTTGGAAGCTTTTCACGGTATTTGTCTTGCCCATGGACCTGACTTCGAACGAACCGTCCTGCGGCCAGGAGACGCGGATGGACTCCGTTGTCCGGCGACGCAGCACTTGCCCCCGTCGGTGACGTAGGCGCCTTCCAGGACTGGGAGGCGACCGGTGACGACCTCCCGGCCAAAACCATGATCGCGGTGACAAAAACCACTTGAATGGCAAGTCCGTGCAAACTTGCTCCATAAAGCTATTCGATGTCGACCGCGCGGCATTCGAGGAGCGTTTCTTCGCCCGGACGGATGCCGAAACAATCGGCGAGGACAGAAACGGAATGCAAGTTTCCAAACTCTACATATTGACAGTCGGCAATCGCAAGCACTTGTCCATTTGACGTTCCCGAGGTCCGGATCACATCGAACACGGTCATTGCAAGCTCGATCGCCGACGACTAGGGCGGATCAGCTGGTGTTATCGGCACGGGACGCGGGGCTTTTTGCGTTTGCAAGGAACTCGCGATAGGAATGCTCTGAATCGATCAGGAGCAGGAAATTGAGCGATCGGCAAAAGATTATCTGGATGATAGTGCTGGCAATCCTTGCTGGTATCGCGGTGATCATGCTCAAACATTGGCTGAAGGGCGACCTTGGGTAGCTGCCTCCTTAGATGAAGCAACACAGCCCTGATCGATCAAGGTTGGTATGGGCTTTGGCCCGTCCCATTTCGGCCTGCTTGCAATGGCAGGTGTCCTGCCTGATGCGGAATCGACGAGCGAAATGTGAGCGAAAGATGCAACTGACAGGCATGGTATCCGGCGCGGCGCTGTTGCTCGCTTCCACCGCGGCAGCGAACGCCCATCCGCATGTGTTTGCCGAAGCGAAGCTGGACCTGACCGTCGGTCCAGACAGGACGGTCAAGTCGCTTCGGCATCTCTGGCGTTTCGACGACCTCTTTTCCAGCACTGTGCTGATGGAATTCGACAAGAATTCCGACCTTGTCCTTGATGCGAAGGAACTCGATGAAGTCGCTCTCACCGTCCATGCGTCGTTGGCCGAGTACAACTACTTTCAGATGGTGACCTTGAACGGCAAGGACGTGACGATGGCGCCACCGCCGAAGTTCAGCGTCAGCTATGAAAACGATCAACTCGTCGTCCAGTTCGAAACGCAGCCGAAGGACCCGTTGGCCCTTGCTGGAAAAGTCAGTATCGGTGTCTACGATCCGACTTTCTACACGGCAATCGATTTTACCGACGACGACAAGCTTGCGGTGGCCGGTCTGCCGCAAGGCTGCTCACGTTCCGTCGTCCGTCCAGATCCGGACACGGCCATCGCGCAGAACCAGAAGAGCCTGACAGACGCGTTCTTCAGTGATCCGACGGGGACCGATCTCGGCAAGATTTTCGCGACGCGCCTCGAACTGACCTGTGGCTGACCGGAGCCGATTCGATGGCCATGTTCCAGACGCTTGTCGAATTTCAGCGTACGATCTACCTGGCGCTGGCCGAGCAGATCAAACTGCTTTCGGCCGGCGGCGGCTGGTTGGCCTTCACGGCCTTTTTGCCGATGGGTGTCCTGTTTGGCGCGGCACACGCGCTGACGCCGGGCCATAGCAAAGCCGTGCTGGCCACTTATCTCGCCGGATCGGATGCCAGTGTCCGGCGTGGGCTTCTGGTATCGCTGACACTTTCCTTCACGCATGTGACGATCGCGGTTCTGATCGCGGCGCTCTCGTTGCCGTTGGTGTCCATTGCCTTGGGCAGTGTTGGCCGTGCCCCGCTACTGGAAGACGTCAGTCGAGGCCTGCTTGGCCTGATCGGCGTTTGGATGCTCTGGCGCGCATTGAGTCACGGCCATCACCACAAACATGAAGGCGAGGCCGTCGGCGTCATGGCCGGCTTGATCCCCTGTCCGCTGACACTTTTTGTCATGACCTTCGCAATATCCAGAGGCGTTCCGGTCGCCGGCATTCTTTTCGCAATCACCATGATGGCCGGCGTGGCGCTGACGCTGTCTTGCGTTGCGGTGCTGTCGATCCTGTTTCGTGAACGTCTGGTGCATTTTTTCGATAGCCGGCCACGCCTGTTCGATGCCATTTCCCGAGCCATTGAGGGCGCTGCCGGCTTGGCGCTTGCCGGCGTAGCCGTTTGGCAGATCACGTCGGGCTGAAATGCCGTGAACCAGATCGAGCGGTGGATCAAGACCCGTTTACCTGAAGGTCAGCCGTGTCTTCCTCGCGGCGCAAAGCTTCGACGTGCATCTGCGCTCGTCGGTGGAACAGACGGATAGGTGACGCCCGACGCTCGAAGTGGCGCCGGGCGACCCTGTATGCGCTAGATCATACGCTTGATGTCGATGTAGTCGCCTTCAGTCTGGATCGTCAGGGTCACGTCGCTGGCACCGCGGTTGCGCCAGAACCAACCGTGATTTCCATCGAAGGCGGCTTCAATGGCACCTTCGTCAGCTGGAACGCTGCGACCCTTTTCATAGCTGACGGACTGACCGCCGCCATCGCCGTGCGTCTCGAAGTTCACCACGCCACCGTCAGCTGTCCAGGAAAAGTTTGCCTTGGCGCCCTGCCGCATCACGAGCTTGACTTCGGCACCCTGGCCTGGCGCCAACGTGAAGGATAGCTCGTCTTGCCTTCCATCTGGCTGGATCGGGGCTTCCGAGGTTGCTTCGGTGGCAGGCGTTGTAGCAATGGCCGGAGCCTCGGCAGGAGCGATCTCTCCAACTGTCACATTGTCTTGGGATACCGCCTCCCCAGTTGGCGACGGCTGCAAAGCAGGCCGTTCGGCGGTCAGAGCGACGAGGAGGTTTTCAATTCGGTCCATGCGCGCCATCAATTCGGCCGGAGGGACCATTTGCGTCATCCGCTTGGTTGGTGCCTTCGCGCCGGCCATTTCGTCCGCTGCCGCCTCGGCTGCCAGCTGTGTCTTGATTTCGCCCATTCTGGTGAGGCCGAGCAATCTGCCTGCTCCGGTCGGGTCGATCGCATACTCGGACGGCATGACGACCGTGATGAGCAAGGCGAACGCCGTCAGCGCGGCAATGAAGGTGGAGCGCTTGAGCTGCGCTGACGTCGGCAAATCGGCGCGGCTGGGAAGGTCGGTGTTGTACATGATTCGGTTCCTTATGCGGCGACGAACAGGCCGGTGAGCTGATATCCGATCAGCAGGAAACCAGCCGTCATCATGATGACGTTTGCGGTATAGGCGTGGCGCCAGAAACTTCGTGTCCGGCGCCAGTAGCCCATCACGATCAGGATGGCGCCAAGAGCCAAGAGCTGCCCGATCTCGACGCCGACATTGAAGGCCAAAAGGTTGGGCACCAGGCCGTCCGGCGAGATGTTGTATTCGATGATCTTCGTCGACAGGCCGAAACCATGGAAGAAGCCGAAGACCAGCGTCGCGATCTTGGTGTTCGGCTGGAAGCCGAGCCATCGCTGGAAAGCGCCCATATTGTCGAGCGCCTTGTAGACCACGGACAGGCCGATGATCGCGTCGATGATGTAGCTGTTGATGCCGGCGTTGAAGTAGACGCCAAGCAGCATGGTCGTGGAGTGACCGAGCGCAAACAGGCTGACATAGATGCCGATGTGCTTCATCCGGTAGAGGAAGAAGATCACGCCGAACAGGAACAGGATGTGGTCGTATCCGGTCACCATGTGCTTGGCCCCGAGATAGATGAAGGGTAGCACGTTGATGCCCGAGATTTCCTGGATGTAGCCCTTGTCGCCGGCGGCGACGGCATGGGCTAAGGCTGCTCCGGCGAGCAGCGGCAGGGTCAGCAGAGCGATAAGCAGCGGCAGGGCGGGCCGCCAACGTTCGCGACAAGAGCGTGACCGGCCCCGGTCGAAGGGTCCTTGCATAAGATTTCCAATCTTCGTCGTTGAGGGTGGCCGCGTGAGCGGCCGCGATCATGCGGCGAGGAATGGCCTCGGCGGTCGCTCAAGCCGGAATGTCGTGCCCGGATCGACGAAAGTCGGCGGATAATTCAGCCAGCCCCGTTCGACCTGCGGAAAGGTCGGTGCGAACCCGACAGGCGTGCTCGCTGTCTCGTGCGAATGGTCGGCCGCATCGTGCCCGTGAAAATGGCCGGGGATCTGCTCGCCGGAAACGTCATCATCGTGCGCGTGGCCATAATCTTCGATCTGCGCGGCGGCTCCGCCGTGACGTTCAACCGCGGTGGCAATCGCGATCGGATCGTGTGAGGTCGAATAGCCGAAAGGACGGAGCACGCCGAACATCATCGCCAAGACGATGACCAGACAAAAAACTGTGCTGTGGATCCGATTCGGCATAAACGGGGATTTATTGTCTAAAATCCTAACGAATGGTTTTTGCTACATTAAAATCGAGGCCTCTTTGAGACTTGCATATCCACTCCGGGAGGATAGTATCAAAATATGACCGAGCAACCTCACATGCACGAAACCCATCCCGATATCGTCAAGCGCCTGAAACGGGCTGGCGGACATCTCAAGGGTGTCATCGACATGATCGAAGCGGGCCGGCCCTGTCTCGATCTCGCCCAGCAGCTTCATGCTGTCGAGAAGGCCATCTCGCAAGCCAAGAAGACCCTTATCCAGGATCATCTCAACCATTGCCTTGAAGACGTCGTCGGGCCGCTGGCACGTGATCAGCGCCGCTCGATCGACGAGTTCAAAGACATCACCAAGTACCTGTGAGAAGCGCCATGAAAGACAAAGTTCGCGATTGGTTCGGGTTTGGCCCGATGACGCATGGCATGGGCGGCCACGGACATGATCACGGTGATGACGGCCATGGCCACACACACGGTGTCATAGATCCGACGATCGCCACGACGACGCGCGGCATCTGGGCGATCAAATGGTCATTCGTCGTTCTGGCCATCACGGCAGCGCTCCAGCTTGTGGTCGTGTTCCTCTCCGGCAGCGTGGCGCTGCTGGCCGATACGATCCACAATGTCGGCGACGCGGCCACTGCCATTCCGCTGTGGATCGCGTTCGTGCTGGCCCGCCGCAAACCGAGCAAGACGTTCACCTACGGCCTGGGCCGGGTCGAGGATCTGGCCGGGATCGTCATCGTTCTCATCATTCTTTTCAGCGCCATCGTCGCTGGCTACGAGGCGATCGACCGGTTGATCAATCCGCGTCCCATCACGTTTCTTGGCTGGGTCGCCATCGCCGGCCTCATAGGCTTCATCGGCAATGAAGCGGTCGCCGTATTCCGTATCCGCGTCGGGCGAGAGATCAACAGCGCTGCGCTGATCGCGGACGGCTACCATGCTCGCACCGACGGCTTTACCAGCCTGGCGGTCGTGCTGGGCGCTATCGGCGTCTGGCTGGGCTTTCCGCTTGCCGATCCGATCGTCGGGCTGCTGATCACCGTGGCGATCTTCGCCATCGTCTGGCAGTCGTCGAAAGCCGTGTTGACCCGCATGCTCGACGGAGTCGAGCCTGCCATCGTCGATGAAATCCATCATGCCGCCGAACACGTGTCGGGCATCGGACGCGTTGAAAGCGTGCAGGCACGCTGGATCGGACATCGTCTGCATGCCGACGTGGCCATCAGTGTTCCGGAGATGGCGACGGCCAAGGACGTGCTGGGCGTAACCGAAGCCCTCAAGGAGGAGCTGTTCGCCCACTTGCCGGCGTTGGCGGAAGCCAATGTCCGCCTGGTGAGTCCAGCCGGCCCCGCCGTCACTGGCGCGGAAGCTTCTCATGCTCACCATCATGCGCCGGAGCCCTTCAGAGTCGCCTGCGATCTGGCTGCGGGGACGTTGGAAATCGTCGACACACCCGCTGGCGAGCGGATGCGGCTGACCATCGATCGGCATGCCGACGGCCTGACAGCGACGGTGATCATCGACCGGCCCAACGGGTCAGAGACGCTTCGCCTCGAACCCGTCGCTGACAACCATCATCGGCTTGAGAGCACGGTTGCTCCGGCCGAGCCGCATGAGTTCCAAGCGAGGTTGATCCTGGCCGCGAATGGTCGCGAGCAGGTGCTGCCGTTCAAGATGGTCGAACCCGAAGGTCACCACCACTGAGACAGGCGGGCTGTTCGCGCTACATTCCTGGCTCGACGAACCCCAATCCACTGCAAGAAGGCAAAATATGCTTCAGGTCCTGGCCAATCGCACCTACCGTCATCTCTTCCTGGCCCAGGTCATCGCCCTGATCGGCACTGGCCTTGCCACCGTGGCGCTCGGGCTGCTGGCCTATGATCTTGCCGGCGCCGATGCCGGCGCGGTGCTTGGCACGGCGCTCGCCATCAAGATGATCGCCTATGTCGGCGTGGCTCCTGTCGCCGCTGCGTTCGCAGAGCGCCTGCCACGCAGGACCATGCTGGTTTCCCTCGACCTCATCCGGGCCGCGGTCGCCGTGTTCCTGCCTTTCGTCACCGAAGTCTGGCAGGTATATCTTCTCATCTTCATCCTGCAGTCGGCGTCGGCAGGCTTCACTCCGGCCTTCCAGGCCTCGATCCCTGATGTGCTGCCCGAGGAGAAGGACTACACGCGGGCCCTGTCGCTGTCGCGACTGGCCTACGATCTGGAAAGCGTCGTCAGTCCCATGCTGGCGGCGGCGCTGCTTTCCGTCATCAGCTTCCACAGCCTGTTTGCCGGTACGGTTGTCGGCTTCCTGGCATCCGCGGCGCTGGTCGTCTCCGTGGTGTTGCCCAGCCCACAAGCCTCGGAGCCGCGCGGTATCTATGAACGCACGACGCGCGGAATCCGCATCTACCTGGCGACGCCGCGATTGCGCGGGCTGCTGGCGCTTAATGTTGCCGTCGCGGCGGCAAGCGCGATGGTGATCGTCAACACGGTCGTCCTGGTTCAGGCACAGTTCGGCCTCTCTCAAAGTGACACGGCGCTGGCGCTCGCAGCCTTCGGCGGCGGATCGATGATTGCAGCCCTTGCCCTGCCGCGGCTGCTGGAGAACGTCCCAGACCGGGTTGCGATGCTCTCGGGCGCCGCGATTCTGGTCGTGGGCGTGCTGGTGGGACCTCTCGCCGGCAGTTACTATCTGCTGCTGGCGCTCTGGTTCGTGCTCGGGCTCGGCTATTCGCTGGCGCAGACACCTTCGGGCCGATTGATCAGGCGTTCCGCCGATGCCGTCGACCGGCCCGCTCTGTTTGCTGCCCAATTCGCGCTTTCGCATGCCTGCTGGTTGATCACCTATCCCATTGCCGGCCGCGTCGGTGCGGCGATGGGATTGCCTTTCACATTCATTCTGCTCGGCATCATTGGCGCCGCAGCCCTGCTTGCCGCGATCTGGCTCTGGCCGAAACACGATCCCGACGTGCTTGTGCATACGCATGTCGATCTGCCTGAGGACGACCGGCACATCGGCGACGCAGTATGGTCGGAAGCGGGCTATGAGCATTCGCATGGCTACGTTGTCGACGATCGGCACCCGAAATGGCCCAAGGCAAGCTGAGAGCTCGAAATGCCTGGCGAGCTCGCCATCTATGGCGGTCTTTTCCTGACCGCGTTTGCCGCGGCGACCATTCTGCCGATGCAATCGGAAGCAGCCCTTGCGGGACTGCTTCTGACAGAAAGCTATGCTCCGGCTCTGCTCATCGCCTCCGCAAGCGCAGGCAATGTGCTCGGCTCGATCGTCAACTGGTGGCTCGGCCGGGGGATCGATCGCTTTCGCGACCGCAAATGGTTCCCGGTGCGGCCCTCCGCGTTGACGCGCGCGACGCGATGGTATCAGCGCTATGGACGATGGTCGCTGCTGTTGAGCTGGTTGCCTCTTGTCGGCGATCCGCTGACGGTTGTGGCGGGAGCGCTGCGGGAGCCATTCTGGAGCTTCCTTGCGATCGTCACGATCGCGAAGGTCGGCCGCTACCTCGCGCTGGCGGCGATGACGCTGAGCTGGATTTAGCGCTTGTCGAGACCCGCGCCGGCACGGCGACATTACGCGAGACGGCGCTTTCCTTTGCCAAGCGCAGCGCTGCGCGCCAACTTGGATTGGCGCCGAATATGTCTATACAAATGGGAATGCATGTGTACAATCGCTACCAATCAATCAAAAATGGGGAACTGAAATGATCACTCTCGACCGCCGCAATTTTCTCGCCTCCACCGCTGGCCTCGCCTTCGTTGCCGCCTTTCCGCGCAGCGCCTTTTCCGAAACGCATGAAACGCTGAAGATTGCCATCGCCGCGGAGACCGGCGATCTCGACCTGCTGCAGAATGTTTCAACGCTGAGCACCTACACCATCGTCTTCGATGCGCTGATCCACTACGGCCAGAACGGCGCGCTTGAGCCGGGACTTGCCACCAAATGGGCCGTCGCCGACGATCAGCTTTCGATCGCCTTCGATCTGCGTGAAGGCGTGACCTTCAGCGACGGCACGCCGTTCGATTCCACCGCAGCCGAATGGAACCTCAAGCGCTGGATGGGGGTGAGTGACTTCTCCTGGATTGGCGTCTCCGATGCGTACGACAGCATCGTCACCGATGGGCCGAACAAACTGACGGTCAAGCTGAAGCGGCCGGTGCCGGCCGCATTGCTTGAACTCACCATCGTCCGCCCAGTTCGTTTCCTGTCGCCCAAGGCAGTCGACAAGGATGGCAAGCAGACGGCGCCGATCGGAACCGGTCCGTGGATCGTCGAAAAATATGATTCGAGCGGCACCAGCCTCGTTCGCAACGACAAATACTGGGGCGAGAAGCCGCTTTTCAGCCGCATGGAATTGAAGGTGGTTCCCGATGAACTCGCTCGCGCCAACGGCCTCCGCTCAGGCGACCTCGATGTCATCGGCGGCGACTGGGTGGCGACGCTGTCGCCGCGCCGCGCTCGCGCGCTGGAAAGCGACGGCATGAAGGTCGTGGCCGAGCCGGGCACCGCGACGATGCTGCTCGGCTATTCGCCGAAGTCGAAGATCATCGCCGACAAGGCCGTCCGTGACGCCGTCTATGCATCGGTCGACCGGGCGGCGATCGCCAAGGTCCTGTTCGAAGGCTTTGCCGACCCGGCCGCCGATCTGTTCCCGGCGAACGTGCCTTCGTCGGGCAAGCGGCATGACGTGCCGGTGCGCGACGTCGCGGCGGCCAAGAAGATCCTCGCCGATGGCGGCTGGGTCGACAGCGGCGGCGCCTGGACCAAGGCTGGCTCTCCTCTGACCATCGACTTTCTGGTTTCCGAAGAGTCCCTGCCGGGATCGCGGCGCATCGCCGAAATGATCCAGGGTCAATTGTCCGAGGTCGGTTTCCAGGTGCAAGTCTCCTCGGTGGACAATGCCACCATGCATGAACGGCGTCCGGCCTTCGACTATGATCTCGCTTTCTTCACCACCTATGGCGCTCCCTATGACCCTCACGGGACCCTTGGCAATGCCTTCGTCTCGACGGCGGACAGCGGGCCTGACGGCAAGATCTATGTCTCGGACGCGCTCGACGGCGTCGTCAAGGCTGCGCTCGAGGCGAGCGGCGCCGAACGCGACCTGAAGATGCAGGCTCTCTACGATTGGCTGCACGACAACACCGCCATCTGTCCGCTTGTCGTCAGCCAGCGGCTGTGGGCTCACAATCCCCGCGCCGAGAATTTCTCGCTCCCGGCGACCGACTATGATCTGCCGTTCAAGGCGATCACGCTGAAGGCCTGAAGACTTCGAGCCCAAACGAGGCCTGACGATGAAGCGCACGATCCTGCGACGAATGCTGCTTGCCTGCCTATTGATCCTGGCGGCATCCGCGCTGACATTCGCCCTGGTTGCGGCGGCTCCGGGCAATGTTGCGGCACTGATTGCCGAGCGTGCGGCAGGCCCTGGCGCGGACGCCGAAATGATCGCCAAGATCGGCAACGAGCTCGGGCTCTACGACCCGTTGCCGATCCGCTACGGACGCTGGCTTTCCGGCGCGTTGGCCGGCAATTTCGGCATCTCACTGCGAACGGGAAAGCCGATCTCGTCGGAGTTTGCCGCCCGCATCCCGATGACGGCGGCTCTGCTTGCCGGCGGCGGCGTTCTCGCCTTCATTTTCTCGATCACGCTTGGCATTGCCGGGGCCGTCAGCAATGGCGGCTTCATGGACAGATTTCTGCACGCATTTTCGCTGATTGGCGCATCGACCCCCAACTTCTTCGTGGCGGCGCTGCTGGTGATCGTGTTTTCGGTCATGCTCGGCTGGGTGCCCACCTTCGGCACGAGCGGCTTCACCTCATGGCTTCTGCCATGGGTGACGATCGCGCTGTTCCCAGCCTCCGTTCTCAGCCGTGTCGTTCGGGTCAACCTCCAGGAAGCGATGTCGCGGCCGTTTGCGACCACTGGCTTCGCAAAAGGCTATACCAGAACGCAGGTGCTGCTGCGCGAGGCGCTGCCCAACATTGCCATTCCGTTCCTGACGACATTCGGGGCGCAATTCACGCTGATGATCATCGGATCGATCGTCGTCGAGACGGTATTTGCATTGCGCGGCGTCGGTGCCTTCTTCATCGAGGCGATACGCTTCCGCGACTTCATAGGCATGCAGTCGGTGCTGCTGCTGTTTGTCGTCTTCTTCGTCATGGTCAATTTCATCGTCGACATGATCTGCATCGTCGCGGATCCGCGAATGCGCCGGGCGCGGGGAGCATGAGGCAATGAACATTTCTGCTATCAGGGACATCAAGGACTGGCCGTGGCTGGTGCTGCTCCCCGTAATCGGCTTTGTGCTGATCGGCATCTTCGCTCCTGCGATCATGCCTTACGATCCGAGTGCGCAGGACTATTCGGCGACACTGGAGGGCATGAGCTGGAGCCACTGGCTCGGCACCGACTATCTCGGCCGAGACGTCTTCAGCCGCATCGTTGGTGGCGCCCGCATTTCCCTGGTGGCGATGGTCATCGTGCTTGTCGCCGCTCTGGCAATCGGGGTGACGATCGGCTCCTTCGCCGGCTATGTCGGCGGTCGCGTCGAGCTTGTCCTGATCAGCATCATCGACATTGCGCTGGCGCTTCCGAGCCTGGTGATCGCGCTGGCGCTGATCGGCATTCTGGGCACGGGCTATTGGTCGATGATCACGGCGCTCACCCTGGCGTGGTGGGCGAACTATGCCCGCATGAGCCGCGCCGTCGTCACCGCCGAGCTGCAGCAGCCTTATATCGAGGCGGCCAGGGTCATGGGCGCTGGCCATCTCTGGATCTTTGTCCGCCATATCCTGCCGCATGTGCTTGCCCTCGTCGTCGTCTACGCAAGCGCCGACGCCGGCGCGCTTGTGCTGGCCATCGCGACGCTCAGCTTTCTCGGACTTGGCGTCGCGCCGCCGACACCGGAATGGGGCCAGATGCTGGTCGACGGCATGAGCTACATCGAGGAGGTGCCGCGCCTCGTCGTGCTGCCCGGTCTGGCGCTGACGCTGGTCGTGGTCAGCTTTAACCTTCTGGGCGAAGCCTTTGCATTGCAAAAGGTGCCGCGGCCGGTTCGCGGCGCGACGTTGCGCAAACGTCGAAGGGCGCGCGCCCTTGAAGAGACGGAACGCAATGCCGTCGAAACGGGAACGACCTCATGAGCGACGATCAGCCGATCTACTCGATCGAGAACTTGGTCATCGATCTCTACGCCACCACCGTTTCGGTGCGGGCGGTAGACGGGGTGTCGTTCAACGTCCGTCCTGGAGAAACGGTCGCGGTCGTCGGCGAAAGCGGTTCGGGAAAGACCGTCATGACGCTCGGCCCCCTCGGCCTGCTGCCCGAGGGTGTGACGGTGGACATGAGAGGTTCGGCGCGAGCCGACGGAAGCGAACTGCTCAGCATCGGTTCCCGGCAATTGTCGGATCTGCGCGGACGCTATTTCGGCGTGATTTTCCAGGACCCGATGAGCGCGCTCAACCCGATGCTGAAAATCGGCCCGCAACTGGCGCGCCAGGCGCGCCGCTTCGCCGGCCTGTCGCATGAGGCGGCGCGCAAGGAAGCGGTCTCGCTTCTGGCACGCTCCGGCATTCCGGACCCTGAGGATCGCTACAACCGCTATCCGCACGAAATGTCGGGCGGCATGCTGCAACGCGCGATGATCGCGCTGGCGCTTGCGGCCCGGCCGCGCGTGCTGATCGCCGACGAGCCGACTACGGCCCTCGACGCCACCGTCCAGGCGCAAATTCTGGAGCTCATTCGCCAGATCCAGCGCGAGGACGGCATCGCGGTCGTGCTGATCACGCACGACATCGGCGTGGTTGCTTCCGTCGCCGACCGCGTCATCGTGCTTTACGCCGGACAGGTGGCGGAGGAGGGGACGGCAATGGATGTGCTGACCCGGCCGGTCCATCCCTATACACGCGGGCTGCTCGCATCGGTGCCGGATTTTCGTGCTGACGACAATGTGGCTACGCGCGAGATACCGGGCCTGCCGCCAAGCCAGATCAGGCTGGAGCCGGGTTGCCGTTTCGCCGACCGCTGCGAATTGGTCGAAGCCGGTTGCCGAAAACACCGACCGCCGCTTCAGACGATATCCATCTCGGCAAATCCGCATCGCGTGGCCTGCCCGGTCGTGCTGAAACGAGAGGGGATCGCCGTCCATGTCTGATGTCCCGGCGATCGAGGTCAGGGGATTGAAGGTGCATTTCGCCAACCGCTCGGGCACCGACGCGGTGCGGGCGGTCGATGGCATAGACCTGTCGGTCGCGCGCGGAGCGTTCCACGGCATTGTCGGCGAGTCCGGTTGCGGCAAGACCACGCTGGCGCGCACCATCGTCGGTTTGCAGAAGGAGAGCGAGGGCACTGTCCTGATTGGGGGAAGAGATCGCGCCGAGTGGCTGAAAGCGGACAGGAAGTCGTTCAGCCGTGAAGTCCAGTTCGTCTTTCAGGATCCGTTGGGATCGATGAGCCGCCGCCAGACCGTCTATCAGACCCTTGAGGAGCCGCTGCAGATCCATCGCCTCGGCTCGTCGGCAGAGCGCCGGCGCCGCATCACCGAGCTTCTGGACCTGGTGGCGCTGCCGCAGACGGTGCTTGACCGGCTTCCGCGCTCGCTTTCCGGCGGTCAGCGCCAGCGTGTTTCGATTGCGCGCGCGCTCGCGTTGAAGCCGTCCATACTGGTGTGTGACGAACCGCTCAGCGCTCTCGACGTTTCCATCCGGGCGCAGATCGTCAACCTGTTCACGTCGTTGCAAAAGCAGCTTGGTCTGACCATCGTCATTGTCGCGCATGACCTGGCGATCGTGCGTGAGGTCTGCTCGAACGTGACGGTGATGTATCTCGGCCGTATCTCGGAAGCCGGCGTGACCCGGCCGCTGTTTCGCGAGCCGGCCCATCCCTACAGCCAGGCGCTGCTGTCGGCTGTTCCTTCTCCCGATCCTCGCATCGAAGCCGGGCGCCGCCGGATCATTCTAGCCGGCGATCCGCCGAGCCCAAGCGCGCCGCCTCCGGGGTGCCGGTTCAACACACGTTGTCCCGTGGCGATCGATATCTGTCGGGTTGAGGAACCGATGCTGCGATCGGTGCCGCATGGCGGCGTTGCAGCCTGTCATCTGGCCGATAGCGGCCGCCGCCCGGTTATCTGAAAGATGTCGTTTCTGCGCCGGAACGATTCGCGAAGCTGACCGTGGTCTCGGGCGTCCTGCGCGAGCCTTTCAGGGTTTTCCTGCTGCTTGTCGCCGTCGCCAAGGTCGGCCGCTATCTGGTTCTTGCCGCCGTGACCCTGAGCGTGATCTGACCTCGCGAACCTTTTCGAAGCTGAGCTGGTTAGGTCGGCTGGTTCGAAGAGCCCTGTATGATGCGCGCGGACGGGAAGCGCTAGCTCTTTTTGACGGCGACCTTGTCGAGGGCTGCGCGCAGGCCTTTTGCCAGCTTCTACGTATCGCGCGACCGGTCAACCAAGCTACGGCGCAGCGCTCCAGCCAACAGCGACATTGTTAAGACATTCCTGTGGCCGCGCGCCAGGCCTGCACAACCAAGCTGTGCTGGTTCCAGATCATCAGCGCTCCACTCACAGCCATGAGCGCGACCACAAGGCCGCGGAACTGTCGTCCACTCAGGCGTTCGAGCCAGCGCTTGGCCAGCAGATTGGCAAGCGCAGCGCCCAAACCCGCGGCTGCGCCGTACATGACCGCCTGACCACCGAGCGCGCCGAGTCCGGTGAATACCGCGATCTTGACGACATCGGTCACAAACGAGTTCACCGATTTCGTGGCGACCAACGTCTCCTTCTCCGAACCGTAGTTCAGATAGAGCGAATTCAGGACGGGTCCCACCGTGCCCATCAGCGCCGACAACAGCGCGACGATCAGGCCGGCCGGGAGGAACCACCAGCGGCGGGCTCGGTAGCTCCGCTCGCGCGCGCCGCCGCGAAATTCCCAGACTGCACTAATCAGATAGATCCCTATGAATATCTGGAGCCATTCCGCCCGACTGTTGGCGAAGAGCCAGGAGCCCGCCGCGGCGCCGGCGATGGCGCCGGGCAGGTACCAACGGACCAGGCTCCAATCGATGTTGCGCCGAAACGCCAGGGCGCGGATGGGATTGCCGATGAGCTCGGTCAAGGTGATGACCGGCGCAACCGCCGCGCTCGCTGTGATGAAAGTCACGGCGGGGATCAGCAATAGACCTCCGCCTCCGGCCGAGAGGGTGTTCAGCGTCCAGGTGAGGAACCCCGCCAACGCCAGGAGGCCTAGTCTAATCCAGTCCATCCGATCAGAACGAAGCGGGCCTTCGATCGTTCCGAACGCATCGGTTCGCAAAAACCCGGCCCGCCTTTTGAGTCTCGTGTGCGATGGAAATAATCACCCGTTACCGGGCCAAAGCGGGCGCCCGGAAGACCGGACTCCGGCGCACCGTGCCGCCGATAGCTTTGAAAGCTGGTTGAAAGCGTACCGGCTAACCAGCCGGAGTTACGGTGAAGTCATCAAAATACACGTGACTGTCGGCCTTCGACCACAAGCCAACACGCCCGGTCACCGGCTCAGGCAGCGTGTCCTGCAGGTAGAGCTTGCCGTCGACATAGCCTTCGACCTTGGTGCCGGCGATGCGCACCTTCAGGTCGTGCCATTCATGGGTTGAGGTTGGGGTGTTCTTGACCCAGGTCACCGACGAGCGTTTCCCCTTTTCGAACCTCCACAAGACAAGATTGTTCTCCAGAGGGTTGGCGCGAATCGTGAGATAGTCGCCATTGGGCTTAAGGTTGAACAATATCCCTGCACCCTGGTCGATGCGGCCGCTGATGCCTTCGAAGCGGACGCTGATCTCTCCATCGCGGAAATCTGGCGTGCGTTCAAAGACCGCGTAGGGGAAGTATGCATAAGCCTGGACGCGGTCGAGAAACTCGGCATACCGCTCCCCATAGAGCGCCCGTGCCTTGTCGGCGAGGCCGGCGGAGGTCTGCCCCTCCTTCCATTGGCGGCCATCGACGGCCAACACCTTGTTGTCGCCTTCAGTTTCAATCCGCCAAATGCCCACCACGCCGGGCATAGCCTTCGAATCTGCGCCAACTTCCTCGTCCGAAAAGTTCACGATGCTGCGCTGGCCGGCAGAAGCTGGCAGCAGCAAGACCACCAGGCCGGCAGCTGCGGCGACTGTCACGAGGCTATGTGAGATTTTCACGGCTGATCTCCTTCTGGCTTGAAGCGTATTCGATGGTCGGTACCCGGCGGCACCGCCACCAGGCGACCCCGATGAGCAGCGGCAGGCCGCCAAGGAACCAGGGAAGCGCGATCCAGGGCACGGCGACGAGCGGATAACCTGGATAGTCGTCGGTTCCTGTGACCGGTGCGAGCAGGGGTACGTTTGCGAGCCCGTAGAGGAGCGGCAGAATTTCCTCGGTGCCCGTCGATCGGCTGACAGCCGACCGGCCGCCGTAGCTGTACTCCACTTCACCATACGACTCGTCGCTTGCGCTGCCGACAGCGCTCTGCTGGTCGCCTGCAGGACGGATGATAATCCGGGGAATGATCCGCTCGAGCTTCGACAGGATGCTGGTCTGCAAATCCGCATACCGGGGATCTTCAGGTACCAGGTGAACGGTGATGGTCAGCTGCTTGCTGAGCTGCGCCAGCGCCTGCTCGTCGGCTAGCGAGAAAGAGTTCCGCCGGTCCTCGGTCGAATCCACCGACCATCTGATCTGGGCTGCAGCGACCAGCACAAGGCAGGTCGCCACGATGCAGACGACCGAACGTGCAACCTTGGTGCGCAGGGCAACGCCCATCGGGAGCCAAATGGTAGCGAGCGCAGCAAAACCAAGAATCGCAGCGAGCACCCCGACGACAAGACTGATCGACAGCAATCCGAGCTCAAAGGTGTGCAGCGTTTGGGTGAGCGACAGCCACGACGACCAGCCAAGGAGGTCGGGTTGGCTGGCCGCCGCGAAGTCGATGACCCACGATCCAATCGTGAAACCGAGCGTGACAATCGCGGCGGTTGCCGCGCTCTCGGCAAGCGCGGCTGCGAACAATGCAATGGCGCCGACCAGTAGCCCGTAGAGCAAATGTCCGAGAACAAGATTCAGCGTCTCGGCAACGAACAGGTGTCCGCCCATGAACTCCCAAATCGCGAGCGCAGAGATCGCAGGCACCGCGGCAATGAGCCAAGCTGCGAAGACGGCAACCAGCTTCGCGCCAATCAAGGTCGGCGTTCGATAGGGCAGTTGGATCAGGAGCCGCAAGGCGCCGGACTCCTTTTCGTTGCCGAGCACGCGTATGGCAACAAAGGGAAACAGCAGTGTGACGGCGACGTAGAAGCCACCGAACGTCGGGACCAACACGCCGTCAATCGGTGATAGCGCGCTCGCGAGCCCCGACGCGTCGAGCGCCGTGGCGCTCGCGTTGCTATAGAGCGATACGGCCTGAAAGAAGCTGAAGCCAATGAGAGGGCAGAGTATCAGCAGCATTATCCAGAGCGGCCGGCCGCTCGCCATTTCCCGCAGCTCCTTGGCCAGCAAGGGGCCGAAGGGAGCGCCGAGCGGTACGGCTGCCTCAGGTGAGCGCAAGGAAAACCTCCTCCAACCCACCGGAGGAAATTCCCGCACGCGCCCGCAGGTCGCTCAGGGATCCGATGCCGCGTACGCGGCCGTCCGCGAGCAAGACGAAACGGTCGCACATGCGCTCGGCATCGAGCAGTTGGTGTATCGCGAGGACGAGGCTGCGCCCCTGCGCCGCGACCTTGCGAAGCACGCTCATGATCTCGCAGGTCTGTCGTAAGTCGAAGCCGTCAAAGGGCTCGTCCATCAGCAGCAAGGGATGCGGCGTGATCAGGGCAAGCGCCAGCATCAGTCGACGGGCATACCCCTTGGACAATTCAGACACGCGCTTGATTAACACCGGTGCAAGTCCGACGGCCCCGACTGTCTCCGCGACGTCGAGGTGCGATGTCCGGTAGACATCAGCGAAGAACGCAAGAACATGTTCGACGTACTGGTCGCGCCAGGGCCGCAGGCCGTCGGGAAGGAAGAAGATCGACCTGCGGCGCGATGCAGGCGGCAGAGAGGCGCCGTGCCGGAGAATCGTTCCCGAGTCGGCCGGAAGAAGGCCGGCGATCGCTTCCAACAGCGTAGTCTTGCCGGCGCCGTTCGGCCCGATAAGACCGAGAACTTCGCCGGCCTCCACGTTGAAGGCAACATCCGCCAACGCGGTTTGCTCGCCATAGCGCTTGGTCAACGCACCGACCTGAAGGGCATATCCTCCCTCTTGCCGTGTAGCGATTTGCGCCTTGTCAGACATCCGGCTTCGCAGCAACATCGGCTGATTCCCTCCCGGCGTGCGATCGCGCGGAGGCCCAATATCTAGCTCTTCTTGACGGCGACTTTATCGAGGGCCGCGCGCAGGCCTTTTGCCAGCTTCTGCGCGTCGTCATTCGCCCAGAAATGCATGAAGAAGAGCCGCGGCTCTTCATCGAGCATGTGGCTGTGCAGCGCGGTAATCTCGATGCCGTTATCCTGCATTGCCTTGAGAACCGGATTGACCTCCTTGGCGGTCAGCACAAAATCACCCGTGATCGCTGCTTTGCCACCGCCCGTCGACTGGAAGTTGATCGCTAAGGCCGAGCCCAGGGCGGCCGGCACGTCCATACCATTTTCCTTGACCGGTTCGGCGCGCAGGATACTGAACTGGTAGACGCCGCCATTGACCTTACCTTTGTAGCCAATGGCCTTGTCGACGGCCGCCGTGTCGATCGGCTGGGTGGATGCTTCCGATTGCGAGGCACCGGACGCGGCATTCTCCATCGGGGTCTTTGTCAACGCCAATCCGGCATGAAGCGCAGTGGCGAGCGTGACGGGATCACCCTGGCCGAACACGTGCATGTAGAGCGTCATCGGCTCCGCGCGCAGCAGGTGGTTGTGCACTGCAGTGATCTCGATCCCACCTTCTTGTAGCTTCTTCATGACCGGGTTCACCTCGTCCTGCGTCAGAACGATGTCGCCCATGACCATCGCCTGGTTCACCATTGGCTCGAACGCGATCCAGCCTCCGAGCGCAAATCCTGGCTTCAGGGATATCCCATCGAGGGATACTTTCAGGTCGGTTCGTGGCAAGCCCACCCTGTAAACGCCGCCAGGCATTTCCGTTCCGGATTTGCCGAGTGTCTGCGCGACTATTTGCCAATTGGGTGCAGCCGATGCCGGTTCGAGCAGCGCCGAGACCGCAATTAGCATTGCGCCGCTCATGAGTTTTGCATGCATGGGAGTTCTCCTTGTGATCTGCCCCCAATCGCCCACCGGTCAAGCCACAGCTGGTTTCATGGCAGGTGGCCAGCTGTGCGTCTCCGCCTTGCGGCGCGAAGCCCAGGCATAGAGCGCGTCGTAGATGACGAAGCCGTGCTTCAGCACTTCCTGGTCGTCGGGCGTCACGTCCCTGAGCCCCATCGAGATCGCAAGCAGCCCCGCAGACTGTGGCGTCAAATCGTGCCGATCGGTGTCGGCGCCGCGCACGATCGAGGCGATCGTCACGATCGCCGGATCGCGCTCGAGGCCGTATTTCGAGACGAAGGTATCGAAACTGCAGCCGTCACCCACATGCGTGAACTCGACACCGGGCACGTCATACGGTGTAGCGCCCGTCTCCTGGGCAACCGGGATCACCCGATCCGGCGGCACGAACAGGAATTCTGGCTCCTTGTCGATGAAGCGAGCGATCAGCCAGGGACAAGCAATACGGTCGATGACCGGACGTTCGCGGGTAACCCATTTCATGGCCTTGTCTCCCTTTTGGTTGGCGCCACTCAGCGCGGCCTACTGCTGCGATACCAACAACGCTACGCTTGGATGAAGAATGATACAAGTGTTACATATTATTTTGCCCGTGATACGGTTCATTTATGAGTGATGGCGAACCGAATGGAACAGCGCTGGCTGCTCCTTATCCATCAGCCCATCAGCTGCCGAGCAAGCCGGCCTTCCGGGTGAAGATCTGATGGCGCGCACCGAAATCCTGCGAGCCAAGGCGGGACATGTTCTGGACATCGGCGCCGCGCTGGCGGTTACCCTGCTCGGCCGCTGATCCGGAGATAGGTTTTCGATCTTGGCCGACCCGTGTTTGGGGTCCGCCGTGACATCGACTGGATCGATGCCAACGGCAGTTCCCAAGAGATGTGCCGTTCGGCCCCGCCAGGATCGACGAGTATGGCAACTTCGACGGAACCGCCACCCAGGCCGACCTTCCCACCGCCGTCGCGCCGCCAACCCGAGCGCTGCGCCGAAGTTCTTCACTCGATACATCATCGCTGCCATCAATCGCGAGCGCGCGGCGGTCGCGTGACTCCTGTGGCGACTGCAACAGACTATTGCTGTGTGTTGAGCGCCCGCCTCAAGCTCTGCGCCAACGCCTGAGCATTGCCGATGCCCCAGTAGTGCAAGAAGATGATCCGCGGGTCTTCAAAGAACATGTGATTGTGCACCGCGATCACTTCAATCGCTCCAGCTTGCAGTTCACGGATGACCGAACGGACTTCATTTTCCAGCATCGCAAAGTCGCCGCAGACCGCGGCGCGCTCGTCCGTGCCCTGAAAGGCTAGCCATGTGTTGTAGCCCATTGCCGCATCAATATTGAGCTCGCCACAGCGTGTGCAGACGACGGGCACGGATGGGCGCCCCAGGACAAACTTGAGCACGCCGTCCTTGCTCTCGCCCTTGTGCTCGACAATCGCCTCAAGCGGCGGCGCGTCCAAGCTACTGTTCACTTTCTTCATGGCAGGTTCGACAGGATGCTTCTGGCGCACGATTTTTATCGCTTCAAAAATCCTATGCGCTCCTGTCGCTAACGCAGTTTCATCAGCCGTACCCTCGACATGCATAAACATCACGCGCGGCTGTTCGCGGACGAAATGATTGTGTAGGGCTGTTACGTACAGGTTCGCCTGGATCGCTGCGGCCATCGCGTCCTCGATTTCATCTTCGAGCACGACGATGTCGCCCATCAACGTGGCATGATGTGCCCCCTGTTTAAAACTGACCCAGGAGGTGAGGCCCATAAACGGAATGATCTCAAAGCCGTCCAGGGTCACTCTCATTTCACTGCGCGGGACCGATAACTTGAGCACGTCCCCCGTGGTCTGTCCCTTCAGTCCGGTAAGGGATTCAATAGCTTGGGTATTGAGCATCTTAGACCTCCTCGTTTCATCTAGCACTAGCCGAAACCAAATTTCGGTTGGCGCCGCACAATGAATCGAGTGCCGAACGCCATCGCGAGCGTCACCATTCCAATTATAAGGTGCAGGAGTGGTATGAAAAAGAGCAGTGTGAAGCAGCAAGCCAGGCCCAACCAAGCGAAGAAGGGCGAGAATAGGCGCTGCTCCTTGCTTAAGTGCAGAGCCGCGTAGTGGGTAATGGCAAACCAAACCAGCAGGTAAAAGCTGGCGAGCGGCAAAACCTGACGCAGGTCGAACACCAGCACCACTGCAAAGACGAGCACGCCGACGGCAAGTACTGCGTGACGCGGCACCTTGAAGCGCGGATGGACCTCGCCGAGCCATTTCGGCAATTCGTGCGCCTCGCCCATCGCGAGCGCCACACGCGAGACGCTGAGCAGATCGCTAACGAGTTCGTTAATCGATGCTGTCCATGCGGCCCCCAGGATCAGCCAGCCGCCCCACGACCCGATAGCCTGCATACCTGCCTTGAAGAGAGGTACGTCATCTTTGGCCATTTCCTCTGCGCCAAGCACCCCCAGAGTAGTAGCGGCCACGGCGTAGTAGACGACGGCGGCGATCGCAATGCCGCCTAGAATGGAGAAGGGAATGGCCTTTCGGGGATCCCGAATTTCGCCCGCCATAATGGCGGTGCGCATGAAGCCGTCCCAAGCCCAGAAGAAGATCGCGGCGCCCGCCATAAATGCGAATGGCCCCTTATCCAGTGTCGGGGCCAAACGAGCGACTTCTACATGCGGAGCCGCGAAGAAGACGAATACGCCCAGCAGCGCAACGATGACCAGCATCAGGCCAATAATGACTTTGCTCGTGAAGGAGATACCGAAGGAATTCAGTGCCATGACAACGAGTACAACCGCGCCAGCCGTCAAATGTAGGGGCAGGCCAGGAATAAGTTGTGCTGAGTAATAAGCGAAGGCGAGCGATACCACGCTCGTGCCCACAATGCCCTGTCCAACATAGCAACAGCCAGCAAGGAAGGCGACCGTGTCGAGACGGAACGCTCGTGCCCAGATGAACGCACCGCCATGTCTGGGGAAATTGACGCCGAGCTGCGCGCCGCTGATACCTGTGGCCAAGCATACCAGCCCTCCTGGAATCATCGCCAGGAGAAGGGCGGGACCGGCCCGCTCGGCGGTCGCACCAAGGGCACCGAAAATACCCGTCCCGATAATCATGCCGGCAGTCATGAGCCTAGCTGCGGTGCGTCCAAGGGTCCGAGTCGCGGATGATCCTGACTGGGTAGCCCCACCCGAAGCTCTCATTTCGGCACCTCCTGTCAGGCGTCAGCGGGACAGTCTGCGAGACCGCCAACGCTACGCCTGAACAAATAATGATACAAGTGTTGCATTTAATCTTGCACGTGATACGGTTCACTTATGAGTGAGGGGGAAACGACGGAACAGCGCTGGCTGCTCCTTATCCATCGGCTGCCGAGCAAGCCGGCCTATTTCCGGGTGAAGATCTGGCGGCGGCTGCAAGGCATCGGCGCGGTCGCGGTAAAAAGCACCGTCTATGCACTGCCGGCCAATGCCGAGACGCAGGAGGATTTCGAGTGGCTCCTGAAGGAGATCGTCGCGGGTGGTGGCGAGGCGATGGTGTGCGAGGCGCGTCTCATCGACGGATTGTCGGATGCCGAGGTCCAAGCGCTGTTCGATGCGGCGCGTGATGCCGACTATGCGGAGATCGCCAAGGAAGCGCGTGGTCTCGCCGCCGAGATCGGCGCGAACGCCACGCCGGAAAAGCGTGCGGAGACACGATCGCAGCTCGGCCGAATACGCAAGCGGCTCGCCGAGGTGGACACGATCGACTTCTTCGGCGCCACGGGTCGCCTCGCGGTTGAGGGTTTGCTCGCCGAACTCGAGACGCATCTCGTGGAGGACCAGCCCATGACCGAGGAGTCAAAGGCGACTGAGCCGATTACTGACCTCAAGGGCCGGATCTGGGTGACACGCCGCGACGTGCACGTCGACCGGATGGCCTGCAGCTGGCTAATCCGTCGCTTCATTGATCCAGACGCCGTCATCCGCTTCGTCCCAGGCAAGAGCTATGCGGCAAAGCCGGGAGAGCTGCGCTTTGATATGTTTGACGGTGAGATCACCCATGAGGGCGACCGCTGCAGCTTCGAGGTGCTGCTCACCCGGGCCGGGCTTGGCGACCCGGCGCTGCAGGCCATCGCCGAGATCGTCCATGATATCGACCTCAAGGACGGCAAGTTCGGGCGCGACGAGACGACGGGCATTGCCAGCCTAATCGCGGGCATCGCCATGACGAATAAGGGCGACGAGCAGCGGATCGCGCAGGGCGGCCCGGTCTTCGACAATCTCTACCAGTATTTCCGCCAGAAGCGCGGGTGAGGGGAACCAATGACCAGCGTCCATGCCGTCCATCCGAATGCGCTGGGGGATGAACCTTCGCATGGCATCCCCTTCCGCGAAGCAGTGCGGGTCTGGGCGCGAGTCGCTGCGTTGAGTTTTGGTGGCCCGGCCGGCCAGATCGCGGTAATGCATCGCATCCTCGTTGAGGAGAAGCGCTGGATCGGCGAGACGCGGTTCCTGCATGCGCTGAACTACTGCATGCTGCTGCCAGGACCGGAGGCCCAGCAGCTCGCCGTCTACATCGGGTGGCTCCTGCATAAAACCCGAGGCGGGCTCGTGGCCGGCACGCTGTTCGTACTGCCCGGCGTCCTCGCCATCATGGCGCTGAGCTGGATCTATGCAATCTTTGGCAATGTCGGCGCGGTGCAGGCGCTTTTCTTCGGTCTGAAGGCCGCCGTCCTCGCCATCGTGCTCGAGGCGGTTATCCGGGTCGGCAAGCGGGCGCTCAAGAACAAGGTCATGATAGGCCTCGCCGCCGCCGCCTTTATCGGGCTCTTCCTGTTCCATGTCCCATTCCCGCTCATTGTCCTGACGGCCGGAGTGATCGGGTACGTCGGCGGGCGGGCCGGGCTGGCAGCGTTCATGGCGGGCAACGGCCACGGCAAGATCGGCGGCAAGCAGGTCGCCGACGCGGAATCGGCGCTCGGCGAAGGCATTCCTGCCCATGCTCGCCCGCCGGTCAGCTGGTCGTTGAAGATCGGAGGTGTGTTTCTGGTGCTATGGCTGGCACCTGTCCTCGGCCTTTTCGTGCTGTTCGGGTCCGGCAATGTCTTCGCCGATATCGCGGTCTTTTTCTCGAAGATGGCGGTCGTGACCTTCGGAGGCGCCTACGCCGTCCTCGCTTACGTGGCGCAGCAGGCTGTCGATACATATGGCTGGCTGAAGCCAGGTGAGATGCTGGACGGCCTCGGCATGGCGGAGACGACGCCTGGCCCCTTGATCATGGTGACCCAGTTCGTCGGGTTCATGGGCGCGTATCGAGCGCCGGGATCACTTAATCCGCTGCTCGCTGGAACGTTGGGCGGCCTGCTCACCACCTGGGTCACCTTCACACCTTGCTTCCTCTGGATATTTGTCGGTGCGCCGTTCGTGGAAACGCTGCGCAGCAACAAGGCCTTGTCCGCCGCGCTGGCGACCATAACGGCAGCCGTGGTGGGCGTGATCCTGAACCTGGCGGTGTGGTTCGCGCTTCACGTTCTGTTTGGTGCACTGCGCGAGGTCAAAGGGTTCGGCATGACGGTCGATGTGCCCGCATTCAGCTCCGTCAACGTCGCGTCCCTCGTCCTGACATTGGGTGCGCTGCTAGCGGTGTTTCGCTTCAAGATCGGCATGCTCCCGGTGCTCGTCGGCTGTTCGATCCTCGGGCTGCTCTACGGGATGGCGACGGGAGCGATCTAACCCCGTGCAGCCAGCGCCCTGACCCGTGGGGTGAGGAGGTGGAGGCATCGTTGACGTTACAGTGGCTCGCGCACGGTTTGCGCAAAGCTATTTCGAAGCGGCGCTTCAGGCTGCTTCCTGCCGGTGCTGAGCCGACTGCTGCGAACCTGCTGACATCCAGGGGACTGCGGGCGTTCGGTGACGGTCTGGTCAGCATCCTGCTTCCCGCCTATCTGGCCACGCTCGGCTTCGACGCCTTCGAGATCGGAACCCTGTCGACGGCGACGCTCGCGGGCTCAGCCGTCCTCACCCTGGCTGTTGGGATCGTCGCGCATCGCTTCTCCCGTCGAGCGCTGCTGACCGCAGCGGCTGTCCTGATGATAGCAACGGGGGTCGTCTTCGCTGTCGTTCACGACTTCTGGCCGCTGCTTCTCATCGCGTTCGTCGGCACGCTGAACCCATCTTCAGGGGACGTCAGCGTGTTTCTACCGCTCGAACATGCGCAGCTTGCGCAGAGCGTCACCGACCGCGACCGCACGGCGCTCTTTGCGCGCTACAGCCTCATCGGCTCTCTCGCCGGCGCCGTCGGAGCGCTGGCCGCAGGAACGCCCGACTTTCTCCGCGACGCCATCGGCCTGGAAATGAAGCAGGCCCTCCAGGCAGCTTTTCTATTTTATGCCTCACTTGGGTTGGCGGCGGTGCTCCTCTATCGGCGGCTGCAGTGTTTACGCACCTTCCGTCGAGCCTCTGTCTGGTGCTCATCCCGTTCATGCCGAGCGTCGCTCCGGCTGTCGTTCTTCTGCTGATTAGAAGCGCGCTGTCGCAGATGGACGTACCGACCCGCACATCGTACCTCATGGCCGTGGTGACGCCCGAAGAGCGGGCTGCCGCGGCGAGCATCACCGCCGCCCCCCGCAGCCTCGCGGCGGCCGCCAGTCCAGTCCTCGCAGGGGCTCTCCTTGCCGTCTCCAGCTTCGGCTGGCCCCTGATCATCGCCGGTGGGCTGAAAATTATCTACGACCTTCTGCTGCTCGCGACATTTCGCAGTGTTCGCCCTCCAGAGGAGCACGGGGGCGGGAGGAATGACATGTCAGTCGGCCATGATCGAACTGGCAACGACGCGCGGGTTTCCTGGTGGCGTTGAAGGCAGGACCACCAGCCGGACAAATTGCTTACGTCCGCCGGCAACGAGGATGTAGAGACGCGAGAACTCCTCCGTATCGCGGTCTTCGGCAATCTTCTCGGCATCCGTACGGGTGAAGAAACTCTTCCGAAATGCCTCTTCATCGATATCGGGAAATGCCAGCGTACACGTCTGCACCGGTTTGCCGCTCATCGTTGCCTTGGTAGTGCCGATGATGGTTCCTGCTGGCAATCCTTCCTCCGCTTCGGCCACCAGCCATGCCTCCACTGAGGTTGGATTAGCGATTGGCGCGAGTTCGCCGAAGCCTGCTTCGGCAATAAGTGTCCACCTGCGTTCGTGCGCGGTCTCTATCATGCGCTCGAAATTGGGACCCTCGGCCAGACAGGTACGGTGAAATTGTTCGACAGCCTGATCCGCATCACTGGCGGCCTGCGCCGGCGACATCGTCAGACCCAAGATGGTCCCTGCCAACGTTAGAAATCGGAACATGTCTATCTCGCGTAGCTGATTGTGGACGAACCACTTATCCTGAACGGGCTACGACACTCGTTGTTCCGGACTGTCGGCGCCTGCATGGCCGGTATCTTGATGGAGGCGCGAAGCGCCTGCGCAGTTGATGCAATGTTCAGGCATGTGGCAACTGATGGAACCATGCCGCACTGGGTTTCGATGACGGACCCTGCTACAGACCAACTCACACCGCCGGGCGGGACCATTCGATCTCGTGCTGAGTTCCTGGAGACATCTCCCGGCGCTCGCCGAGGAACCTGCATGTCGTGCTCGCCGGCAACCAGTCCCGGTGGTTTTTCGGGCACTTGGCCTATGTCCCAGTCCACGGCGGAAACTTGTTAGAATCCCTTACGGCAAAGGTTTTCGAGGTCCGCTTTTGCCATTCCCTCGAAGCCCAGCGCGGGAAGAATATCATTATCGCCCTTAAGATCGCGACCGTAAGCCGCCGAGAATATGGCAATTCCAGATTCATGGAGAATCGCTGAATTTCCGCTGATCTTCCCCAACAAAACGGTCGGCAGCAGCCCGAACGGAACGTCCTCGAGAATATAGCGGCTTTCGATGGTTGACGGGCCGAAGCCGCCGCGGCCTTGGCGATCCATCTCCTGGTTCATTTCCGAAACGGTGGCCATGGGGACGTGAAACGACAATGAAAAATGCTCTTCAACTGTGCGCACGGCAATTCCAAAACGGGCGGCGATCGCCAATCGTTCCGCGTCCAGAGCCTCGATAAAGCGGCCGACAGCCGGGGTGACGTTTCCGGCCTGGCTCCACTGTTCTCCCTTCTCCATGCGTGTGAGATTAAGAAGAGCGATCCCGAGATGGTTCTGCGGATTGAGGTTGCTGAGTGCGATAGCAAGCATGCCGTCGCGCTTGACGAAACGATCGCCGAACAAGCTCGTGCAAAGCTCGAACCCTTGGTCCTGAGCACTGAAAGGCAGCGTCGCGACATCCAGTTTCTGGCGAACGGTTGCAACATCGATTTCGGCTGGCCCGCGCTGTTGCCCGGTCACGAGCGTGGTACCCCAGACGACGATCGGCAGGCTAACCTTCCGGTCCGCAAGCCGCTTGGAGAGATACAGTGCCCCAAAGGAACTGTGCGAGCTGATGATAACCGGCGTTCCGTCCCTTAGATAAGGAGTGGCAGCGTCCATCACCATCTTGTGCCCGTAGGCCGGCAACGCGATTATGACGACGTCGGCATCGGCAATGGCGTCTTCGCAATCCTTGGCGATGCGCACCTTAGTCGTTGCCTTGATAGCTCCGGTAGCCTTCAGCAATCCACCGGCGGCCAGCGCCTTGGTGCGTTCTCCGGAAGGCGACCAAAGCATAGGGTCATGTCCCGCTTCGGCCAGATAGGCGGCAAGGCCGTAAGCAATCGCTCCGGCGCCAAGAATGCTTACGCGCATAAATTCCCTCCTGTTGCGGGCATTGCAGCCTCCATTTCTCACTAGGAGGTTCCACAAATCGGAGCCGCATCTGCCATCGTCGGCTTCTGGCGATGGGATTCCGGCCTGAGCCCGCGATTGCAACATGCCTCAGCGAATATTCGTTTCCGCTTGACATATATCAAAAATGAATGAGACGATGTCAATCATACGGATTGCGCATGTAGAGAGAACATGGAAACCCGCGACCTTCAGAGCTTCCTTGCGGTTGCTGCCAGCGGCAGCATTACCAAGGCGGCTGACATGCTCGGTCGTTCCCAACCTGCAGTGACACGCACCATTCAGGATCTCGAGGCAGAGCTCGGCTTCGAATTGCTGCACCGTGTCGGTCGGCGGGTGCAGTTGTCCGAGGAGGGTGTGGCCTTCGAGGAGGAGGCGCGGCGCTTGCTGATGTCCTTCACCGAGCTAGCCGCGCGGGCCAAGATGATTGCCGCCGGCAGAGGGCGAATCCTGCAGATTGTTACGACCTCGGCGATCGGTACTGGCTTGATCCCGACGGCCATGGCCGAACTCAAAGGTGTCGAACTTCCGCACGAGACGCATCTGGGGCAGTTTCTCCCCTCGATCGTCGCCCAGGAGGTGCGCAGCGGACGTGCCGAGATCGGGTTTTCAAGCCTGCCGCTCGATACGCCCGGTCTGGATGTCCTGCGGCTCTATTCGGCGCCTGATGTTGCTGCCGTGCGGGAGGACGATCCGCTGGCTGAACTTGACGTGATACCGCTTTCCGCCTTTGCCGGTCGCCGCGTCGCCACACTGCTCAACCCCCTACGTTTCCAGTTGCATGTCTCCAAGGCATTGGCGGCCAGGGGCATCGATACCGGGCCAGTGATCCGGACGAATACAGCATATGGCGCGTTGCAGATCGTTCGGCGGACTGGCGTCGCGGCTGTGATTGATCCCCTCACCGCCTATGGCGTGGCCCTGCCTGGGGTCGTCATTCGCCCGATCGACGTGACCGTTCTTTTCTATTGGGGCGTTGTGGCTGCCGAGAAACGCCCGCTTCGTCCAGTCGCGCAGGCGTTGATGGATGCGGTCGAGGCGGTGGCTGAACGGTCGATCGTCGGCTTCAAAAAACTGGATCCGACCCTCGCTGGCCAATTGGTGAACGATCCTGCATCCGGCACAAATCACGGAACAGGAATATGAAGCATACCCCCGCCGCGCCAACGCCGACAGGTCTTGCTGCGCTCGAAGCACAGCTCGCGCAGGATCTCGAGTTTCTCGAACTGCCCGCCAAGCCATGGGTTCCCGCGCGTTCGCACGATGGCGTGCCGGTCCGTGACGTCGTGGTGATCGGCGCCGGCATGTGCGGACTTGCTGCCACGGCAAAGCTGGTGCTGACCGGGATAACCAATGTCGTGGCCTATGATGCGGCTCCGGCCGGGCTCGAAGGACCATGGGTGACGTTTGCCCGCATGCAAACGCTTCGGTCGCCAAAAACCCTGCACGGTCCGTCGCTCGGCCTGCCGCAATTGACGTTCCGCGCCTGGTTCACGGCGCAATGGGGCGTTGAGGCCTGGCGGTCGCTGGACAAAATCCCCAAGGGCCAGTGGATGGACTACCTCGTCTGGTACCGCAAGGTTCTTGGCCTGCCGGTGCGCAACAGCGTGCGCATGACCGGACTGGCACCCGTTGGAGATCTGATTGCGATCAATATCGAAGGCGCGGAAACCGGCCGGGTTCTCACCCGTCGTCTCGTTCTGGCCACTGGTCGGTCCGGGTTGGGCGGTTTTGCCGTGCCCGATTTCCTCAGCGGCGTCGATCGCGCCTATTGGGCCCATTCTGCCGACAAAATCGATTTCAATGCGCTGAAAGGCAAGCGTGTGGCGGTGATCGGCGCCGGCGCCTCCTCCATGGATAATGCCGCAACGGCACTCGAGGCGGGAGCCGGCTGTGTCGACATGTTGATCCGTCGCAAGGAAATGCCGCGCATCAACAAGCTGACCGGTATTGGCAGCCCGGGTGTTGTACTCGGCATGCATCACTTGCCCGACGCCTGGAAGTGGAAATTCTTCGATTATACCGCCTCGACCCAAACACCGCCGCCTCGTTCATCGACACTTCGCGTGTCTCGCCATTCGAATGCTCGGTTCCTTCTCGACTGCGGCATAGTTGCGGTGAAGGAGGAGGCAGGGACTCTGCTGGTGGAAACCACGCAGGGGCCGATACGCTACGACTTCCTCATCGCGGCAACCGGCTTTTCAAATGACTTCAGCGGCCGCCCGGAATTTGCGGCGATCGCCCCATATATCCGCACCTGGTCGGATGGCCGATATAGGCCGGATATGGGGCCGGCTCGTGCAGGCATGTCGGACGCGCCGGATCTCGGTCCTGCCTTCGAGTTTCGCGAACGCGTTCCCGGCTCCTGCCCGGTGCTGGCGCACATCCATTGCTTCAACGATGCCGCGATGCTGACACATGGCAAGGTCTCCGGCGATATCCCAGCCGTCAGTGCCGGTGCCGACCGTCTCGTCCGCGGCATTGCGGCGTCGCTGTTTGCTGAAGATGTCGAAACCCACTTCGCCAATCTGATCGCTTACGACACCCCGGAACTTCTGGGCGACGAATGGGTCGATTCAACACCCTTGCTGCAAAAGGAGGCCGCGCTGTGATCGACGCAATTGACAAAGCCGCCGGTCTTTCGCCGGACGATGCGCTGTTCGCCGCACGGCGGTTTCGGCCCGAATTCGTGCGAGGGGCCGAGGAATGTCGCCTCTCGGTGCTGCAGCCGGCAAACGATCAGGGGCTGGCGCCGAACTTGCGTGTTGCTCTTGCCCGCCGCATGGCCGCCCTGAACGCCGATCCGGTCCTGGTGGCCGAATATGATATGCAGCTGGCTCAGCTTGGTCCGACCGAGCAGCTTCTGGCCGTGACCCAGGGCGAAACGGCTCTGGAAGAACCATTGGCGACCATCGTCCGTCATGTTGACCTGATCACCCTGACGCCGAAAAAGGCGGAAGCAAGCCACATCGCGCTCCTGGACAAGGCTGGATTGAACAATCCTCAGATCGTCGCGCTCTCCGAACTGATCGCCTTCGTCAACTTCCAGACACGGGTGGCGACCGGCTTGCGATTGATGAGGTCGGCATGATTTCCTCGGTGCGCCTGAAGCCGCTGAACTGGCAGCCATACATCGCGCCGGTCGAGCTGTCCGGGGCCACGCCGGAACAGCTCGATGCGATGAAGGTTACGCCCTCCGCCAAGAAAGTTTCGGAATATGTACGGACCCTTGTGCATGATCCGGAAAGCTATCTTGCCCGCACGATTCTGTTCAACGCGATCATGTACGTCGAGGGCGGGCTCGCCCGTCCCGATCGCGAACTTGGCGCCTTGGGCGCCTCGATGGTCAATGGTTGCAAATTCTGTGCCGTTGTTCACGCCCGCCGACATGCAGAGCTGACCAAGAGCGACGATGTTGTCACCGCGCTGTACCTCGACAAACCCGAAAAGCTTGGGCCGCGAGATGCGGCGATCTACAGCTTTGCCCGCCGCCTGTCGGCGGCGCCGTCGGAAGCGACGCCAGACGATATCGCCGCGCTGCGATCGGTCGGCATGAATGATGCCGAGATCATCGACCTTATCCACGCCATATCGATCTTCGGCTGGGCGAACCGGCTGATGCACGTTCTCGGCCATGCGGAGAGCGGGTGATGATATCGCATGCGGTCAAGACACTCCTTCCCACACTCTGAAGGGAACCAACCAGAATGCTTGAACTCAAAGATATAAAGCTGTCCTACGGAAGCACACAGGTCCTGAACGGCGTCAATCTCTCGGTAAAGCGAGGTGACGTTGTGTCAATCATCGGCCCAAGCGGCACCGGCAAGACCACCCTGCTGAAATGCATCAACTATCTGGTTAAGCCTGCATCTGGAACCATCGCGTTCGACCAGATTCTGATGGATTACCAGCGCGCCGACAAGGCAGCCATCCAGGCGATCCGGCTCCGGACAGCGATGGTCTTTCAGCAATTCAACGTCTTCAAGAACATGACCGTCCTCCAGAACGTCATGGATCCGCTGGTCGTCGTCCAGCGCAAGTCCACCGACGAGGCGCGTGAAATCGCGCTGCGAGAGCTCGAAAGGGTCGGCCTCTCAGCGAAGCGGGACAGCTATCCGTCCCAGCTCTCAGGTGGCCAGCTCCAGCGCACAGGCATCGCACGTGCGCTGGCGGTTCGGCCGGATGTGATGCTCTTCGACGAACCGACATCATCGCTGGATCCCGAACTGGTCGGTGAAGTCCTGAAGGTGATCAAGGATGTCACGTCGTCCGGCATCACCTCGCTGCTTGTAACCCACGAGATGCAATTCGCAAAGAACATCTCGAACCGGATCGTCTTCATGGATCGTGGCGTGGTTGCCGCCGACGGCAGTCCAGCTGAGATCTTCGATGCGCCTTCCAGCCCACGACTTGCTCAATTCCTGCAGTCTGAACTCGCTTTTCAATAATCCAACAAGAAGGGAACCCAAGAAATGTCTGCAATCAAATCCAGTTTTTCGCGTCGTTATGCCCTGGCCGTCGCCGGCGGCATCGCAATTGCCCTTGCGACAGCAGGGATCAGTTATGGTCAGACCGTTCGGACAATCAAGATCGCGACCTCTGCCGAATCCAAGCCATTGGCTTGGGGCGCGCTCGGCGTCGAGCCGCAAGGGTATGAACCCGATCTGCTGAGGGCGATCAACGCAAAGCTGCCGCAATACAAGTTCGAAATGGAAGGTGTCTCCGACATCGCGCAGGAAACTGGCCTGGCCACAGGCAAATACGACATCGCGGTCGGCGGTTACTACAAGTCACCCGAGCGCGCCAAGCAGTTCTTCATTCCGGAAAACCCCATGGGCGCCAGCCTGATGAAGATCTACAGCAAAAAGGGCAGCGGCATCAAAGAAATGAAAGACCTGGTCGGCAAGAGGATCGTTCCGACCACGGCTGGCGGCGGAACCTATAAGTTCATCATGAACTGGCAAAAAGAAAATCCGCAATACAAGCTTGACGTGACGGCGTCGAGCGCCGGAATCCCGTATCCAAACCGTTTGGACGAAGTTCAGAACGGCAAGTTCGACGCGCTGGTCCTGCCTTCAAATCTTGGTGAGCAGACCGTCATCGATGAAAAGAAGCTCGACATCGTGGCGTCCGAACCAGTCTTCACCAACAATACTTATATGCTTATTCACAAGTCAGATGAAAACAAGGTTCTAGTCGATGACGTGAACAAAGTTCTGAAGGAGTTGAAAGACGACGGTACGATCGAAAAGCTCTCGCAGAAGTGGTTTGGCGAAGGCATCGTCAAGTATATGAAATGATGCGATCTGAGTAGATATCGTCAGCGGCAAGTCTGAATTGCAAGAAGGAGCGTTTCAAAGTGGATGTTTCTGCTATGATTCCCGAGTTGCTCTCGGCATTGCCGCTGACGCTCGCTATCACGTTTACCGCCATGTTGGTCGGCTTTTGCTTGGCGCTCGTTGCGACAACATTGCGGATTCGCAGGATACCAGTGGTCAGCCACCTCACTGACCTCTACGTGTCCTATGCCCGCAGCGTTCCCGTCGTCCTCCAGTTGTTCGTCGCGTTCTACGGGCTCCCCCTATTGGTGGCCCTGTTCGGCTCCGCAGATTTCTTCTCGCCGACGATCGCTGCGATGGTCGGACTGAGCTTTTACCATGGCGGGTATCTGTCGGAAGTCCTTCGGCCCGCATACCTGGCCGTCGATCGCGGCCAGCATGATGCGGCCGACAGTCTAGGATATACCTTTCGCCAGAAGATCACCCGCATCGTGGGCCCGCAAGCGGTGCACTTCGCATTGCCCGGCTATGGAAATTCCATCATCTACCTGATCCATAACGTTGCGCTGGTGATGTACATCGGGGCGGCCGACGTCATGGCGACCGCGCACTTGATCATGGAGCGCGACTATAACCAGTACCAGTTCGAAACGTACCTCGTCCTGGCCGTCATCTATGCGCTGATGTGCCTGATTGCCTGGTTCATCGTGCACTTGTTCGAGCTTCGCTCGCCGATGCAGGCGCCTGAGGCCACGACAACAGCTCAGATCAAGAACGCGGCCATCGCCAGCGTCTGACCTAAAGGGTATTAAACCATGTTCGATACCGAAATTTTGCTCCAGGACACCCAGGAAATTCTGGGCGCCGTACCTGTAACGCTTGGAATGGCGCTGACGATTTTCGTCTTGTCGACGCTAGTCGGCAGCATTTTTGCACTCGTCGAATACAGACGAGTCCCGGTGCTGCGAGAGCTCATCATGGCTTACAAGATCGTCTTCAAGGGCGTTCCGATGGTCATCGTGATTTTCCTCGCCTATTTCGGTCTGCCCCCGGCATTCCAGTTCCTGCTCTCGTTGCTCGGGATCAACTTCAACGCCCACGAAACACCCAACTCGGTTATCCTTATTATTGCGGTGACAGGCTGTATCGCTGCGTTCCAATCGGAGATTATCAAAGGAGCCCTGAACGCCTTTGACACCGGTCAGTCAGACGCCGCCCATTCCCTTGGCTATACGAACGGCCAATTGTTCCGACGGATTCTGTTTCCCCAGGTGGCTCTCACGGCAATTCCCGACCTGACAACCTCGATGATGGTCATCATGAAGGCGCTTTCTCTCGGATTCGCCATCGAGGTTGTCGATATCTTCGCCCAGTCCCAGCTGACCGCCGCGCTGAACTACTACTACCTCGAAGCCTTCGTGATTGCCGTCGTGATCTACATGGTGATTGCCTATATCGTCACCCAGATTGCCGACAGGCTGGAGCAGGCGCTGAGGGTGCGGACGTGAGCGAAGCGTCGTCAGGACCCGCGCAGCAAGGGCGGAGGAACTCTCAGTTGAGGCCTGCAAACAGCTCATGGGGCGAACTCGCAGCCAGACCTGCGGGCTCATGTAATCGACACCTCACCCTGGTGGTGCCACAGTCGACGGCTTGCCGACGATGAAGGGCGAAGTGTCCAACAGCAGGCGCCGCATTATCGCAGATTGGTCAGATCCACTGGACGATTGTTGATGATCGCTTCCATGGAAAAGAAGCCTGTCACCGTAGCCAGGTCGAAGTTCGTGATCAGTTTCTGGTAGAATGCATCGTAGCCGGACATGCCTTGTGTCACGACCTTGATCAGATAGTCCCAGTCCCCTCCGATCCGATAGAAATCGATCACCTCCGACAACCGTTCAACATGGGCACGGAACGCCTCACTCCACTCCTTGGAATGGTGGCGAGTGCGGACCATTACGAAAACCGTCAGGTCGAGTCCCAGCGCTCGCAGATCGATATCGCTGTGCGACCCCCGGATAAGGCCTAGCGACTGCAGGCGCTGGATCCGCCGCCAGCACGCGTTCTGAGACAGGCCGACCCTCTCCGCCAAATCTCGCTGGGAAACGCTTGCATCGATCTGCATGGCCGTCAAAATCTTCATATCAAATGCATCGATTTTCGCCCGATCTTCGATCATCTGACACGCTCTTTGCAAGAAATTGCAGAAAATAGGTGAATTTTTTCGACCGTGGAGCAGGCTACAATCCGAGTCAATATCCGAGTCGGGGAGAATGACCGTGCAAGCAGCTCGCCCGACGACAGGGCAGACCGAGACCCCTCTGTCAAAGTTCCGCCAGGGGCTAAAGAAAAAGGCTGACGTGACCGCCGACCTCCGGGATGGGCTTGTGGGATCGACGGCGAAAATCGTGGGTCCCTACGGGCAAAAGGACCTGGTGTACGCCGACTATGTCGCGTCAGGCCGCGCACTCCGTCAGATCGAGCGCTTTGTGCTTGAGGAGGTCCTGCCGTACTACGCCAACAGCCACACGGAAGCCTCGTATTGCGGAGGCTTCATGACCCGCATGCGTCGGGAAGCGCGCGCCCTGATCGGTCAATTCTGCGGGGCCACCGAACGGCATGCTGTGATCTTCACCGGCTCCGGCGCTACGTCGGGGATCAACCGCCTCGTCAAGCTATTCGGCGTCGCTGAAGCCGTGGCAGCGGGCAAGCGCGCTCGGATCATTATCGGTCCCTATGAGCATCACTCCAACATTCTGCCCTGGCGCGAGAGCGGAGCAGAAATCGTGGAAATCGCCGAGCATCCGTCTGGCGGGCCGGACCTGTCTCAGCTCAAGGACGCGGTTGGCGGGGGGTCGTCAGATCTAACGATATGCTCGATGTCCGCGGCCTCGAACGTCACGGGCATCACCAGCGATGTCGCGGCCATCACCGTGATCGTGAAGGCCGCCGGCGCAAAGATGATCTGGGACTATGCGGGCGCAGGTCCTTACCTGCCGATTTCCATGTCGCCCGCCCCAGATGCCGAGATCGACGCAATAGTTGTTTCGCCTCACAAGTTCCTCGGAGGCCCCGGCGCTTCCGGCATCTTGATCGTTCGACGCGACGTATCTTCGACGAAAACGCCGTCGTGGCCAGGTGGCGGGACGGTGAAGTTTGTCTCCCCGAAGACACACGATTACAGCGACAGCCTGGAATCCCGCGAGGAAGCCGGCACGCCGAACGTGATCGGCGACATACGAGCCGCGCTGGCCTTCATCGTCAAAGATGCGATCGGACTCGACGCGATGACAGCGCGCAATCGCGAGCTGGCGCGTCGTGCTTTTCGCGCATGGAAAGCCCTGCCGCGGCTGGAGCTCCTCGGTCTATCGGATCCTGAGCGGCTTCCGATCTTTTCCTTTAGGGTCGAAAACGGAAAGGGTGGCTACGTCCACCAGCAGCTGATCACGCGCATGCTAAGCGACCGGTTCGGGATCCAGGCGCGCGGTGGCTGCGCCTGTGCCGGCCCGTATGTGCACAGACTGCTATCGATCGACGACGAACAGTCCGAAGAAATCAGGCAAGCCATTCTCTCTGGCGAGGAAATGAAAAAGCCGGGATTCACTCGGCTGAATTTCAGCGTTCTGCTGCCGGACGAGAAGGTGCAGTTCATACTCAATGCCGTGGCGCAGATTGCGTCCGACGCAACGGACTTCGAGCGTGACTACGACCTCGACCCTGGCCGGGCGATCTTTTTCCCGCGAGCCGCAGTCGAGGGCATCGCCCATGCAGCAGCCTGAAGTCGTCGGCTTCTACGATGCACGGACGGGTAGCATCCAATATGTCGTTGCATGCCCGAGTTCGCGAAGATGCGCCATCGTCGACCCGGTGCTCGATTTCGACGAAAAGTCTGGCTCGACGGCAACGACAAATGCGGACGCGATCCTCGACTACATCAACAGCCACAATTTGAAGCTCGAGTGGATGCTGGACACCCATCCGCATGCCGATCACTTTTCGGCCGCGGGTTATCTCAAGGCAAAAACCGGCGTGCCGATAGCGATCGGCGAGCGCGTGAAGGAAGTGCAGCAGATCTGGCAGGAGATCTATAATTGGCCGGATCTCGCATGCGACGGCTCACAATGGGATCGGCTGTTTGGCGACGGCGAGATCTTCAAGATTGGCGAGCTGGAAGCCCGCGTCATGCACTCGCCAGGGCACACATTGGCGTCGATCACGTATGTCATCGGCGACGCGGCGTTCATTCACGACACGCTTTTCATGCCCGATAGCGGCTCCGCCCGCGCCCATTTTCCAGGCGGCAGCGCAGCTGATCTGTGGCAGTCCATCCAGGACATTTTGAGCTTACCCGGCGAGACCCGTCTCTTTACCGGTCACGACTACAGGCCGGGAGGGCGCCAGGCTCTGTGGGAGAGTTCGGTGGCGGAGCAGAAAGAGAAAAACAAGCACGTCGCCGGTCAATCTCGGAGTGCGTTCATCAGGCTTCGAGAGACGCGAGACAGGGCATTGCCGATGCCAAGGCTCATGTTGCATGCCCTCCAGGTCAATATTCGCGGAGGAGAGCTGCCTCAGGTCGAGGAAAATGGCCTGCGTTATCTGAAAATCCCGCTCAACGCGCTGCCAGGATCGGTCTGGGGTCAGTGACGAGGTGGAAGGGCTCCCTCAGCAGCTTCAGCTCACGATCGGTTCAGGATTGCGCACGCTCGTCCGAATTGGCGCAGGCGGGTCGATCCTCGCTGCGCACGTCGTCGGGATGAACAATCCTCGGAGCGCTCTCGGAGGTGATCGCGGTAAGCGATTGCGGTGGCGCGCCTGCAACACTATTATCGATCATGTTCTGAGGAGGTATCTCGGATGTGGAATAGGATCGCCAAGCTTCGGTTATCGAGCCGCACCTGGGAGGCAATTCTTTTGGGGATGAAAAGCTTGAGGCGGACCTCAAATAGCCGATGTATGTACTGGTGATTTGACGCGATTCCATAGACAGCATCGTTGGCGCCACGAGATTTTCGCGTACAGCTTCGGGATTGCGCCGGCCGCGGGCCATCACGCACCACTTCACGGCACGTCGTTCAGATTTGTGTAGTGCTTCAGTTTAACGAAATCGAAGTTCCATAAGATAGATTATGCGACTTTCACCAGTTATATTATGCAAAGTACGCATGGTGCGCGCCTCAAGTCATCGCCAGTCACATAGAGGAGCAAGGTGAAGTACCGTTGCAGTTACTCCTGCCATACATCTCGATGCGACGGATCGATATTACTTATCATCACCTCACCGCTCGATAAAATCGGACGGAAGACTCTGAACACTTCTTAAACGCCGGGGTCGGCGCCCCGGTCAGACCACATCGCCCTTGCTCGCCTGTCCTCTCGGCGCACTCACTTGTGCGGCATGCAATAGACTCCCTCGGATTCCATCAGTACCGCGCCACCCTTCAGCTCGCTTAGTGCGCCGACCCACGCTTCCGAATACGTGCGGCTGGCATCCACGGCCGTCAGCCATAGAACGCGGTTGTCGGCCAGTTCGACTTTGACTTCCTGCTGCAAAGGGCTTGCCTGCACGGTCTGTTGATAGTGACGTTTGATCCTGACATTGCTGGCCGGGAACTCAGCCTCGTTGCTGCCGTAGTTCAGCACAAATCCCGTGTGGTCCTCAGCCACCGAGCAACTGCCCCCACGCTCACACACGATTTTGGCAGCGGTCCTGCAGTCCCATTTCAGTGAAGCGGGCCACATAGGATTGTCCACACTTGATCGCGGCTTGTCGCTCTGACCAGCCGCCGTCAACACTGCGCCTGTGTTCATAATCATTGTGGATAGCAGAAGCGCCTTGAACACTACAAACCTCCGTGAATTGTGGCCCTCATAGTCCTCGTCCTACGTGATGGCCTGGCTTATGGCATGTTGAGATTGAACCAGCTTTTCTGGCGCACGCCGTTCGCGTCATCATACTCGATGAACCAGGGCTTTCCGCGCATCGGTCGAGGGATGGTGTAGTAGGTCGGACCATTACGAATGGAATGACCTCGATCGTTCCCCGCGGTCTGGATTGTTGCCGCAACCGCCTTCCCGTCGATTTCGATTTGGACCTGACGTGATCCGTCTCCATGATGCCCACCGAGGCCGCTGTTTTTGAGAACGACGGGCAAGGAGAGCTTATCGACCGCGATGCGGCAGATGTTCCGTTCTTGGCCTAAGCCCGGCCGATCGGATTCGGAGCTCCCAACTGCTTGCCAGCCAGACGGACAGTCCTCATACTTGTCAAATCTCGCCGCGCTGGAGTTGGCTTGCGGACAGGTCGGCCAATTAAAACCCGGGGCTTCCATCGCCGCAATCAACTTGTAAATTGGCGGATGGCACGAGGGGGTGCCTTGCCAGTCGCCGGAAAGACATAGGAGGACCTGACAGCCCCATTCCGACGCTTTTGATTGGGATGGAAGAGCCGCTGTGCTCGCGATGGCGACGGCACCCCCCAGTAAGAATTTGAGTATAGTCATAGCCTTTCCTCACTGCAGATTTGACAGTTTACTATGGACAATCCGCGCGAAAAAGGACAGGTCGAAAAGGCAGGTTTGTGCGACTACATCGATTTATGAAACGAGACGACGGAGGCGTAGTCAACAACCCGTTGCGCGCCAACATTGCTCTGGCACTTGAGCGAGAGAGAGCCAGACGCGGCCTATCCCATATGCACATGGCCGAACTGTTTCGGACCCCCGAGGGCGAAAAACTGGCCTATCGAACCTACATTCAGACTGTGCGTCAGAAAAATAATGTCACATTGACGACGCTGCAGGTCATGGCAAACGGCTTGCAATTGTCTTTTGCAGGACTGCTCGCCGGCGGTAAGAAAGTTCCGGAATGGGCGCATCGGTTGGACGACAATGCGATCCGCAAGCGGCTGGCGCATATTATCGATTTTGAGCGACAACGACGTACTTTGCACCGTTATGAGATGGCCGAACTCATCGGCGTGGCGGAGGCGACATTCACGAAACTGGAACGCGCGAGCGGCAACATCAGTGTGGACACGATTGCCGCGATCGCCAAGGCGTTGAAACTTGATCCAGCAACCTTCCTCTTTTCCGAAAAGATCCCGTCTGGCAGAGCCGATACCTAGCCGCCCCACGATTGTCCATAAAGGGCCTATAATTTGGCCCAGCCGGCGTCGCTCTATGCCCCCTGCCGGTCAGGCCCGGCGGCCGACTAGCCCCCCGCCGCGGCTGTCGGGCCGCTGGCGTCATCGTCGGCTGTTAGCGGCGGGGGTTAATAACGGGACTTTGACATGGACGACTGTGCCGGCGCCGCGAATGCTTGCTGATGAAGAGCTTTCCCCTGAGGGTCGAAACCATGAGAACAAGCCGCCAAACCTGCCGGCGCGCGTAGAGAAGAAGGGTGTCGAGCCTTTTCGACAATTGCCGGTGTCATGCCTGCGCCTTTGTCGGCCACTTCCAGGGGTCGGTTCCGGTAGGTGGCGACCCCACATTCATCACTTTTGTATCGTGATGCCTGCCATAGAATTTGCTGGTGAACTGACCGGCCAAAGCCAAACTCATGCTCGCCGAGCCGACTTGTCAGCACGCGAGAGAAACCGCTTCAAGCTCAAACCGGCCAATAGAATGTAAGGCGGCATGGCGAGCGAATAGTGACCACAGTTTAATTTCAAAATATTTGGCCTAGCTCGGGCGTCCTTCAGCCTCTGCATGAACCTCTCCGATAGCTCTGGCAACACCACTTTGTCTCTCTTAGCCAACACAACATGAAGATCGAGATCAGGCCGTGCCAAACTATGTGCGTAATTCTCCAAGTTCAGTGGACCCCAGGCCCTTCTGAGATCGGTCAGCTCAATCTCAGGCTCAAGGCTACCACGTATCAATCGTGTCGCGCGACCCGTCCAAACCATATCCGCTAGACTCCCCGCCGTCAGAAACAACGAGGCTTTTGACACAGCCGAGTCGTGCGCGGCGACCACCCCCGCAACCCAGGAGCCTAAGCTCATACCGAGAACCGAAATCTCTCGGTAGCCTTCGATCTTCAACCAACGTATGAGTTTTCGCCCATCCAACACTGCCTGCCTTACAGATTGGATCGTTCGACCGAGATTCGGGCTAAGCATATAGTCGGCGTGCACGGAGCCGGGACGGCTACGTTCGAAGTGATAAGGCATAACAATCTCGACAACCGTGATGCCACGCTGCGAGAAAAAGTTGGCAATCTTACGATTCCGGGCGCTTGCATTCCAATGGTGAAAAATCACCATCGCCTGATCGAACGACCCGCTTTCTGTGATTTTCGCCGAGACGACATTGTTCTGTTCGATATCAGTACAAATGTCCGATGGAAATTTGAGCCACCCATCTAGCCTTTCAAAACCCTTATCACTCACACTCGGCTCATCGAAAAAGGCTGGATCAGCCACGGCTTGGTCCGCAAGAGCACAGAATTCCTCGATATTTGTTATCTTTTTCGCACCTGGAAAGGCGCGTTCCGCGTCAAGGATGAAATCCGTTGGTTTCTTCCCTTCCTCACCGCGTCGCGCCCGCCGCTCATCCCAATGATCAAGCCAACTATGATACACTCTGGTTGTTTCCTAACTTACTCGCTTGCCATCGCCCCAACCCTGGATCAAACAGGCCGTATATTGCGAGCAGCACTCCAACGCCCAGAAGGATTGAAAAGCCAGCAAATGCATCGATCAGCAAGTAGCCAGCCACGAGTACCGCTACGATCGCTGACATCCTCCACAAAGGCATACAAAACCGACATTCGACACCTATACGGATGGAGCCGTACAGAAATACAACACAGGTCGAAATAGCGATAAGAAGGCTACTGTAATGGGTCGGCCTACGGTAGCTGATCTCGGCGCTCACATCATTGCGCGCATAGAAGGCGGAAGACATATCACCGACCAACCAAGCCACAATATTCTCTCCACGCGACGTCAGGTAAGCACTCTGGAGCTTCATGACTATGGCGATCAGAAGCCCCAAAACAGTACACCGGAAAATCGCACGCATAACCCTGAGGCTGGCTTCATGGAGCTCGTGTTGATAATCCACCTCCAGCCGATAACTCGCTGTTTCTCCAATTCTCCAAAGATCATGGATCACCGTATAAAGCAAAATGAGGCCTACGAAGAACAGATAAAAACAGAGGCACATGTATAGGTAAGCGAGCCCCGTGAATACGACCGCTTCCGGCACCGATATAACCTCAGGGCGCACAATCGCTAACGAGCCCCAATCCGTCGCATAGTTGCCACCACCTTTGAACAACGGGATTAAAGACACGCCGATCCACTGGAAAAGACCGGCGAACACCACACAAATCAAAAAAACTGCCCAATATGAATACGAAGAAGCTTGTACGGTGCGCGCCCAGTCATTGTCGCTTTCCATCTTGTCGCCCTGCGCCACAAGCTTTGGGCGGCCTTCATCTTTCCAAAAGTCACCAGCTCGGTCACGAAGGCAAAAAACAGTGGCAAAAATACCATGAAGACGAATGTCCAATTCGCTGTCCAAAGAAACCCGACCTGCTTGACGACGCCATCCGCCCGGCCATACGTCACGCTGTGAATCCCCGTAAGATACGACAAAAACCCAAGAGCGGTGACACCCGCAAACACCGACGCCGGTAAATTCAGGGGAGATCCGCGACTAAAAATCGCCTCCGATTTCCTCGCCAGACTAAAGCGCCGGCTCGGCCCCTTGGGGTCTGTATCCAGTGTCAGCTCTACCGGGGAGTCTGTCTCGTCATCGATGGTCGCAGTCTCCTGTGCAACGCTGCTTCCGGCTCTCTTCCATTCTCGTCTCTTGGCCGATAGCCGCGATTGCGCCTCACTAAGCTCTATCTGCCATTCGCTAGTTGCGACCGGATCACCGCATCCAAAAATCCTCGCCAGCCAACGAATGTTGGCAGTGCTAATTCCCTTCTCGTTCTCTTGAAACCAAAGCTGCACCGTTCGCAGATCGACCCCAACCCGGTTGGAATCAATCAGTGAAATCGCCTCTGCAAGGAGTTCGGGCGTCCATGGGCCAGCAGGAAAGCCGTCTTTGTCCAACAGTCGACCCGCACCCGCCGCCGCCAGTCGTTTGAATAATTCTTTGAAATCACTCCCGTCTCTCGGCGGAGGGAGAAATAACTTTCCGTTCCTAAACAACAACTTATAGGCTCTATTTTCGTTCCGTTTCGCTAGGCTTCGTATCCTATCGTGCCTTCGTCCTCAATCAACGTTTTTATCAACTCGATTTTGGCCGGCACGGGAGAGATCGAATGGCGGGTGACCCGCTGGAGAGGCTGAGCACGTTTGTTGCGTGGGAGATGTTTCGCAAACCGCCGACCAACTGAAACGTTCGTCTGTGGCAGGGTAGTGTGACCTCATAAGCGAACAGTAGGGAAGCCAGGGTTTCGGAGCCTGAGAAGCAGAGGGATGAACCCATTCCTTTTTTCTCGCCTCCCCAGGTATCATTTACGAATTGTCATGCGCATGGAGCCGGCGATGTCCATTCAAGTGGTCTGTAATAACGGAGTGATGGAAGAGGCCGCTGGGGTCGCGAATCTGCTCGCCGCGCATCGTCATGCAGTCGCCATGGTTGAACGTCTCGGCAGGCAATGGATGAGGGCCGATGGGCGGGATGCGACCCTGATCGGCCGGCGATTGGATTCGGTGATGGCGGAAGAGGCTATCGCGCGTCGGCGCGCGGCCGCTGCGCCGGTGGCCGATGTCGTTGAGATGAAAATGAAGGCAGCTTATTTCCGGCGGTTGTTGGGGAACGACTGGTGCGAGGTTGATGTCGACGATTTTCGCGCGTTGCTCGGTTCTTTCGCGAACCTGCCGTCCTAGGAGAAGAGCGCCGAAATCCATGAGGCCACGGTATTCCAGGCCGCATAGATTCCTGCCGGCACCAAGATGATCGCGATGAGAGCAATAGCATCGCCAATGGCGCCGTCAGTGCGTCCTTCCACGGGATAGTAATATTTGTGCGCCTCATCGTCGTGCTTCATTGTTGTCTCTCCGACCGCTTATTTAGCAGCAACTGAACAGGATGCTGAAACGTCGTGCCCCACAAACCTGCGCGTTTCATCTTAGCGTTGATTTCCGCGACGATGTAGTTCTCATTCACGGCTTTGCCCTTTGCTGTAGTTGCGGCAAACGCGTATCCGGTCGCTATGAGCGCGGTGCCGACGTCAATTGTTTCGCCATTGAGCTGCGCACCGCACACGACAAAAACCGCCTTGTCCAGCGCGTAGCCGACTGGTTGGCACGTAACCGCCGCGCTATCGAACAGCGCAGCAAGATGCGCCAGCGAGGTGTTCCCGCAATCGATTTTGTTTCCATTTGGCTCTTCAGCTGACGTGCCTCGAAGACATGACTGGACGCCATAGAGGCGGAAAAGGTGACCTCCGTCACGCCAGGTATCACCGGTCAGCAGTTGAGCCGATTTCGATACCGCAAAGGGCGTTGGCACGGCAGACTCGGATGCATCCTGGGCCTGTGCCGATGCGCACAAGCCAAATGCGGCCAGCACTGCGAAGCACGCCTGTTTCATTCCTGAAACTGTCCACCGAGGTCGGCGGAATGCTCGAGATCGGGGCGCAGCGACTTGCCGTCCTTGTTGTGTCCGATAGCCGCCATGTTGAAAAAAACCATTTCGTCATCGTCGTAGGCGACGTTGTACGGGTCGTTTGCGTTGCCCGCACCCACGAGCGAGAAGCACGACACAGCGTCGGGTTCACCCTTC
>NZ_JAMYUV010000034.1:0-60762 GCF_040323405.1 Mesorhizobium sp. M0048
GTCTGGAAGTCGAGCCATCGATCAGCTGCGCATTGATGCGCATGTCGTCGCCGACGCGGCGAATCGAGCCTTTCAGCAGGTACCGGACGCCCAATGCCGCCGCTATCTCCTCCGGCTTCGGGTCCTTGTCCTTGTAAGCGGAGGCCGCGTTGGGGGAGAAGACGAAAAGACCCGGCACACGCGCCAGTGCGGTCGTCAGATCCTCAGTGAAGCCGTTGGCGAGATATTCTTGTTCCTTGTCGTCGCTGAGATTGTCGAAGGGCAGGACGACTAGCGAGGGCCGAGCGTCGGCTGCCTCGCTGACGGTCGGAACGGCAGGCTGTGCAGGCCTCTCCCATCGCTGCCACCATGCTGCTGCAAGGCCGAGAGCCAGGACGAGAATTCCCGCCGCGGCCGGAAAACGCCAGGCGCGCGGCTGGCGGTGAGCATGGAGGGCCTTGCCCGCTGCCGCTGGATTGAGCAGTACGCGATAGGCCCGAACTGGTTCGGTGATATTCTTGACCCTCTGTTCGCCCATTGACTCAAATGTGAACGCCAGCTTCCTCTCGACCTCCTTGGCCACTTTTCCCGAGACGCAGATGCCGCCTGGCTCCGCCATCTGCTGAAGTCTGGCCGCGATGTTGACCCCATCGCCATACCGGTCGTCGCCGTCAACGATCACCTCGCCGAGGTTGATCCCGATCCGCACCTGAATCTGTTCCGCTTCGGGAAGCGAGGCGTTGCGTTCGGACAGGCCGCGCTGCAGCGACACTGCACATTCGACGGCATCGACGACACTGCCGAATTCGGACAGCATCCCATCGCCCATCAGCTTGAAGATATGGCCGTGGTGGCGAGCAATTTCGGGTTCGAACAGTTCTTTGCGCCCGGCACGAAGGCGTTCGAATGTACCGGCCTCATCGCGCTCCATCAGGGCCGAATAGCCCACTACATCTGCGGCTAAAATCGCGGAAAGCTTGCGATCCATTGTCGGCCTTGCCCCAGCCGATCATAGTATTGGTTGTTCTGAAAGGAAACCGACCTCACCAGCAAATCCCTTCTTCCGCACGTTTGATGGACCGCTGATACGGCGAGGTGTAACCAATGTCGTAGTCACTACATTCGAGACATTAGAGCTTTCCTGCCGGAATGGCTCGTTTGGGTCACATCGAGACCACCTTTTGAGCACAGCGTACGTCCACTTCCGCTCTTCCACGGCCGAAAACTGTTAGTCTGTTTGCGGCCCTATGGCTGCCGGGCAGAAGGGCGCACGCCAGACAATCGAATGGGTATGCGGAGTGGCTGCGACATATAAGTCGATAAAGATCAACCGAACAGCACATCTTTGCTGAGCCTTGCGCTGGGCCTCAGTTACTTAGAGGCTAGACCAGCCTCCACCAGTCGGCGGAACGCCTCCGATCTAGTGGGAAGATCGGGCTGATTGCGGCGCCATTCGTCAACGCGAGCAAGCAAGTCACTCGAGAGCCGGAGTTCGAAGCGCTCAGTTTTGTTATCAACAGGATCGGGCGTATTTGACAATGGCTATGTCCGTAATGTACGGTATGTACGTAATTTGTGGTTCGCGCTTTGCAGCCGACCGACGTGCTCGAACACGTCGCTCGGCCTGACCACAACCCAAGCTGTTTGGAGCTCGGATCATGGCTGATTCCGACAATAGCACGAGTTTGCCTTCCGTCATCCGCAGGAGACTATTTCGCGCAACAACCGACGCTGCCGTTGAAGTGTGGCGCGAATGGCAAGCTGCTCATGAAGAGACCGATCGGTTGAGCCGCGAGCAGCAGCGTCTGGAGCGTAAGCTCGTAGACGAAGTCGGCTTTCCCAAAGTCTTGCCCCGATTGTCAGTTGATAGGACCGCTACGCCGCCTTCACATGAGGCACTTCGCGATGTGCTTTGCGTCGGTTCTGTCGACCCGACGGTCAGCGCAAAGGCCGAGGCCGATTTGGCGGCTCATCAGGCGCGCTGGGATGCCTGCGACCGGGCGATTGGGTATTCCGACACGTTGCGCGCTGAAAGTGAGGCAGCCGATCGGGCACAGGCGTTGCTTGAAGATTTGTCGAAAACGCCGGCTATCTCCCTTGCCGGTGTGGCGGCGAAGCTTGATGCCATACTCAGGGAAGGACAGCCGTCGAAAGGCGATGCCGAGTTTCCCTGGCCGCAAATTCGTTCTGTTCTGGAAGATATTGGTCGGATCAGCGGGCAGCCAGGGCCGAGCTGACCGCACGAGGCCGCTACAAGCACTCGGCAGCTGCCTATCATTCGGATCTTTGGAAATTGGCGCGAAGGGAGCCTACCGCGACCGATTTTCTATGAGGGAGTGATGCAATTGCGAAAGGCGTTGGTGGAATCAACGCGCCCCAGCGTCACGCAGGCGTGGCCAAAGCCTGAAACCGAGCATAGCCCGCATCCCGCAGATCGGCACGACGGCAAGCAGATCGCGATCGTTCGCGTCCAGTCGGACGTATCGCAAGCTCAGCTTGCACGATCCATAGGCATAAGCTTCCAGCAGCTTCAGAAATACGAGAATGCGAGGAACAGGGTGAGCGCATCCATGCTCTACGAGATCGGTAGGTCGCTGAGCGTTCCCGTCAGTCGCTTTTTCGAAGGCCTGCCCGGAAATGACGAGACCAGCCCTAACGCTTCCCCCCTGCCAGTCGATGAGCGCATCAACTTTATTGCCAGCGCGGAAGGTCGGCGCCTGATCGAGGGGCTGATGCAGCTTCCTCCACGCGTCCGCAATCGCGTGGCAGCCGTAATCGCTGCATTGGGGGAGGAATTGGTCGGGCTCGATGCGGATAAGGACACCATGGCGATCGACGATCCCATGCCTGACGACCGCAAGACCGGTTGATAGACACTTGCGGCGGTCTCGTAGCAACCCGCGAGTTCCTCAGTAGGTTTTTTAAGGCGTAGCGGTTCCCATGCCCTAGCTTCGCACCGGCCATCTACCGTCTGCCTCCTTTGCCTCTACCACAAAGTGAAATCCCTGAATCGTTTCGCTTCAAAGCGTGGCAGCATGTCAGAAAATTGCGCCCTGGTGACTTCAAGGGAGAGGCTCAGCGACGCTAGCTGATCGGCTTCAAAAAGAGCGCCCGCGTCGGGATGTTCTGTCTTCATGGGAGTCGGGGCCATGATCATGACGACGCCAGGCCATCTGAATGCTGCATTCGGCATAATCAGCAAGGCGGGTAGTATCACATAGGTGAACTCGATCGATTGGCGGGGCGGGCCTGGCTGGACGACCTGGCCAAAACTGATATTGGCTGAGCCCACGATCTCACCACGCCATTCGCCTGCAACAATCGGCGGCAGCTGAAGACGGGTTGCCTTTTTTCGGATTGTCATTCCCTAGGTTTTTGCGTCAGGTAGCAGGGACATCAACACCCGCCGCCCTAAGCCCACACCTGGTAGTCGCGACGAACCCCTGCCCGGTTCGTGCGAATCTGATCGAGCAGACTCTTGGCCAATAGGAAAACGGGAGCGCCACCCATTCGCCAGGCTGCGATATGGTTCGAACGAATGTCCGTTCTTCCAAAACCGGCTGAAAAACCGGCTGAATTCCGGAATCAAGCCGGTGCCGACTCGGCCGATAGGTAAAAAAGCTAAGGAAAATCAATCGGATGGAATGGCGCGCCCGAAGAGATTCGAACTCCTGACCCCCAGATTCGTAGTTTAAAGCGCCTTTCGGAGATGGCGGCTATGTCCGCGAGGAGCTGGTCGACGAGCTCGGCGCCGCGTTTCCTGTGCGCCGACCTGGGGCTGCACTTCGAGGATCGCGACGACCATGCCGCCTATGTCGGTCACTGGCTGTCCGTGATGAAGGACGACAGCGAGCGATCTTCGCTGCCGCCGCGCACGCGCAGCGCGCCGCTGACTATCTGTCGCGTTTCAGCGCCGACGAAGCAGCCGCCGCGTGAGCGGCGGCCTTCTGGACCGAAGCGCGCTACAACGTTCGACCGCGGGCCGTCGGCCGCGCCATCAACAGAGCGTCTCGCAAGCAATCCCGTCGCCATCGCGATCCAGCTTGCCGCCCCATGGGCAGTTGTTGAGATACCATTGGGCTTCATCGCAAGAGCTGATTTGCGAGCATGTGCGCCGCGGCTGGCACGAAAAGCTTTGCGCTACCTGGCGGCGGCTGATGATGCCGAGCGGCTGGCTCGACGGCCTCGCATCCCCAGCGTGCGCTCCTCGCCATTCCCAGGGCGCCTGAAACGTTCCGACCCAAAGACCAAGCTTCGCGGCCTCCGCCTTCGCCTGCTGCGCTGAATATGCTCCGTGGCTGTAGCGGGGCCAATCCAGAGCCTGACCGTGCTCGACCATCCACGCGGCCACCCTGACTCCATCCGCGCGCTGGCAATCACCGACGAAGCGGTGATATCGGTCCCAAGTCACGAATTTGCATAAGACTGGCCTTGAGGCCGCTAGGAAGGTGTCCAGAGCCTCGGCTGCGTGGCGCCCGCAGGGATAATCGAACCCCTTGGCGTTGCTGCAGTATTGCTTGCTCTCCGGGGCGTCGATGCCGTTGAAGCGGATGCGCTGACCGTGGACCTCGATCGTGTCGCCATCGATGACGGACGCGACTCCAGCGATCGGCTCCGGGTTCGACCCGAAAAAGTTCGAAACCCCAATGTCTGGTATTCGGTCACTGTGCTGCAAAGCCGACTGCGCGGACAAGGCGGCCGCGGCGGCCACTGTCACAACGACGAGCAGCAGTATAACACTTGCCCGGCTCCAGGAGGGTGACCCCTTCGCCCCATCGCGCTTCCGCCGCTGACCCGAGCGGTAGTCATTTCGAGATTTGTTCAAGCCCTTCTCCCCATTACTAGAATGCTATCAAATTTGGCTCTGGTCTAGGTTTGGCAGTTGCCCAGGGTTAAGAATCTTTTCTGTATGGCAGAGAGCTGATCGATCGTGTCAACAATGTGTGGCAATAATTCTTGCGAACTGGAGCAATAGCTGGCGGCCTAATCAAAGTACGCGGACGCGAAAGACAATGGCCGGCAGGGCTGATTGCAAGGAATCGCTCGGGGGCCGGGCCACTTCTTAGTTTGCACGCAGCCCGTCGATGTACTATCGAGCACGTTCAGAATGGGTTTTGCATTCTGCCAGGTGGGGGAAGCCGGATATGGCAGACGCTGATTGCGGGACGGCCGCGCGCTGAAGCGTGAGGCATGCCGCAAGCGTGTATTTTTCGGGAATCAATCGTAGGGGTAAAGACTTGGCTGCGAGGTTTGAAGCGCTCGAGAAGTTGCGCAATCGGATAATGGAAGCGAACCACGACTATAGGGTGGGAGCAGACATTTTCCCGAGTCTCAATGTCGACAAGATTGCCAGGGACATGGACCTCGACGATCAGGGAACGGCGCATGGTGAAAAAGACCAGCCATCGTCCTCGTCCAAGACCCTCGACGAGGTTGAACACTCCATCGTCGAAAGGGTGCAGGACGAGAAAAAGGCGGCCCACCAGATCTTGGAAGATCAGCTTCACCTCTTCTCCGGCCGAGTTGCGAACCTGGGCCTTGAGGAGCAGTTCGGCCTCCTTCAGCAGGCCAATACCTCAAGCCTGTCGGACTTCAAGGGAGAAATAGCGGTCGGTTTGGATACCCTTCACGCCAAGCGAACCGACCTTCATGAGGCCACCAGAGAGCTTTTCAGCTTCCGCAAGAACCACCGCCTGGAACGCGTTGCCAGACTGCAGCAAGGAACAGCCCATCTTTTCAGGGTAGCACTCCTCATTTTCCTCCTGCTGGTCGAGACGTATCTCAACGGATCGTTTTTGGCCAAGGGCAATGACCAAGGCTTCCTCGGTGGTGCCACGGAAGCATTCGCCTTTTCCTTCGTGAATATCGTGTCCGCGTTGATTTTCGCCATCTTTTGCGTGCGCTGGGTGACCCATCGGTCTTGGGGAGGGAAGCTTGTCGGGACCGCCTTCATCCTGCTCTATGCCGCCATTGCACTCGGCATAAACTTGCTGCTTGCGCACTACCGTGAGGTCAGCGGAACGCTTGCCGACGGCGCTGGCAACATTGCCGTCGAGAGAATGGTCCATAACCCCCTGGGGCTCGAGGAGGTGAGATCGTGGATGCTATTCCTGGTCGGTCTGCTCTTCTCGATCATCGCCTTCATTGACGGCTGGTTCGTTCTCGATCCATATCCGGGCTATGCCGGCGTGGAGAAAAGGCGCCGAGAGAGACGGCAGGATTACACCGATACCAAAGCCGATCTCATAGACCGCCTCATCGAATTGCGCGACGACCACAACGCCAAGGTCGAAGACATTTTGAAGGGGCTGGGCAGCCGCAGGAGAGAACACGCTGCAATCCTCTCCAGCCGTGGGCGGCTTTTGGCTCTGTTCAATGAACACCAAGAGCAGCTGGAGAGGAGTTGCAACCAGCTGCTTTCAAAATATCGCGAAGCAAACATCCGGGCGCGCAAGACTCCCGCTCCAAAACACTTCTCCCAGCCTTTCAAACTCCAAAAGACCAAGCCGATTGTCCAAAACGATGGTGAGATCAAGGATACCTATCTAGCTTCATCAATTGCCGCGGCCCAGCAGGCGCTGAACGATCAGATGCTGCAGGTCGGCAAGGAATGCGAGTCCGGGATCGAAAAGTATCGCGACCTCGACAAGCTGTATCCGGAGACGCTCGATGGCCAGGCCTAGAAGCCGTCGCAGGGCAGGGAGCTCGCGCGGGAAAGGCGTCGGAGCGATTGTTGGAGCAATCCTGCTTGGACTTGCCTCGCTCGCGATGTTTTCCGGCTACGTCTGGCTCAACGTAAAGGCCCGGGACGTTGTGGAAACAGACGCAAAGACTGGCTGCCCGACAAAGGCGGGAGCGAACAGCGTCACTGCTGTTCTTTTTGACACCTCTGATCCCGTCCCGCAGGCCACCATGGAGGATCTTGCCAACAAATTCAGGCAGATTGCCGGCTCAATCAAACAAGGCGGCTATCTTTGGGTTGGCACCCTGACAGCAGTACCTGGCGATCTGAAAGAACTATACGCGCGATGCAATCCGGGAGACGGCTCAACGGTGGACGTCTGGACCAGCAATCCCGGAAAGCATCAAAGAATCTGGGAAGAGGCCTTCGACAAGCCCCTCAAGGAACTGCCGGAACATTTGCCTAGGGATAGCCAGGCTGATCAGTCGCCGATCATGGCTGGAATCCAGAAACTGAAACTCAGCCTGTTCGACCACGGCATGTTCGACAATGTGCCAAAACGGCTGGTCCTCGTTTCGGACATGATGGAGAACACGCCCGCCTATTCCCAATACAAATCGGGCGCCGACTATAACGCCTTTAAGAAGAGCCCGGCGAGTTCGCGCTTTAGGACCGATCTTCTCGGCGCCGATGTGACCATTCTCTATTTCAACAGGCCGGAAAGGAAGTTCCTGTCCGTCGCCCACGCCAATTTCTGGACGCAATGGTTTTCGGATAACGGGGGCAATCTCACCGACTTTACAAAGCTGGAAGGGATGTAACCCATGGCCGCCCCTAGACAATCCTTCCTTGATACGTGGATCTTCCCGCAGGTTTTCTATATCGCTCTGACGGTAGGTGGGTGCGTCTTTATCGCCGTCACCAAGACCGCCGGCATAACTCCCGCCATCTCGTCAACGGTGCCGATCGGCATCATGATCGGCTACTTCGCGTTTTCCTGGTACGTCGGGAAGTTGCGCCTTCACGACGAGCAGACAGGTGACAACCTCTACTACATGGGCTTCCTGTTCACTCTCTCGAGCTTGGGCACCTCGCTTTACCAGTTTGGCACAGACGCATCGACCGACGAAATCGTCAGGAATTTCGGCATTGCCGTGACGTCGACCATCACGGGCATCGCACTGCGGATCTTCCACAATCAGGTCCGACGCGACCCCGCCGACGTGGAACGGGCTGCCCGTCACGAGCTCGCGGACATGACACGCCGCGTGCGCGCCGAGATGGAAAGCGTAGCGCGTGAGTTCGCCGACTTCCGCCGGGTTTGCAATCAGATGTTGGAAGAGGGCTTCGAGGAAATAGCCCGACAGGCGGAAAAGAACGGCGATCTGGTCCGACAGGCATTCGAGGGTATGGCTGCGAAAGCGATAAAGCCCGTCCAGGAGACTTCGGAGAAAATCGCCAAAAGCCTCGATGATACTTTCGGCCGTATCGAAAGCAGGTTTTCAGGTGTTGCTGAAAAGGTCGACACGGTCGCTGCGTCGCTCGACACGGCGAATGCCTCTATGGCCGGCACGGTCTCGAAGTTCGAGGCGCAGGCCGACATTGTTGCCGGGAAGCTCGCCAAGGTGGTTATTCCGGACGAGGTCCTCAAGACGGACGTCGTCACGGTGCTCAAGGTGCTTGCAGCGTCCGTCGGAAGGTTCACCGAGCGGGCCGAAGCGCTTTCCAAAGAGCAGGGGGAAAGGACCGACAAGCTTTCGGATACCGTCTTGAGGATGGCGGCGCATCAGAAGCTTCTCCTGGAGAAGCTTGAGAAGCAGGCAGAACAAAACGCCAGTACGACGAACCTCCTATTGCGCATCCTCGATCGCGATCGTGTGCCTGTCCCGCACGAAATCGCTCCTGTCGCCCCGGTGCCTGCCAGTGAACCTTCGGCCGAGACATCCATCTTCATCCCCATTTCCGAGGTAGCAGCGCAGGGTCGGCAAATAGGCGCCGAGGCAACTTTCCAGGCCAACGGGACCGATTCCGGGCCTCATCCGGACGAGGCCCCCGAACCGGTCGTAGAAAAGGCTCAGTCGAGGACGAGATGGTGGCGCTGAACGAACCGAGCGGAGCTTCGGTCAGCTACGAAAGGAAAGGCTATGCCCGCGGTTTGATCCTTGGACTGACCATGGCCGAAACGATGCTCCTGCTCGTCTTCTGCCTGCTGTTGGTCGCAGGCGCTATCGTCGCAAAGAAGAAGGCCGAACTGGAAACGGCCCTTGAACGGGTATCGCGCAGCGAGGCAGAGGTTCGACAACTCAAGCAGGAGAACAAGAACCTGCTGGCGCAGGTTGCCGAGTTCATGGAACGGTCCACTGGGCACAAAGTGCCTGTTGAGGAATGGCGAAAGCTGGTCCTGGCCAAGAAAGCGATCGAGCATATCGAGCAAAAGGGACTGTCTGCCGACGAAGCAGTTCGGCTGGCGGAAGCCACAGTCGCGGTCCGAGACAACAATCTCTCAGCCGACGATGTGCGCAAGCTGGTGTCAGCAGATCAGCGTGCGACCGAAGCCGAACGGAAGCTGGCGGAAGCCGAAAAGCAACTCTCCGAAACGACACGGCAGCCTAGAGATCTCCCACCGATCATCAATCTCAGCGAAGCCAACGGCTATTCCTTCGAGGTCAGTAGCGCCGAACTCAAACCGGCCTTTAAGGCCAAGCTTGAGGACGCTATCGCCAAGCAGATTGCCGATATCGTTGCAAAATACGATGTCGACGTCGTCGAGGTCATCGGCCACACTGATGAGCAGCGATTGTCGAGGCAGTCGAACATGGACTTCGTTCTGGGGCGCGTACTCTCTGGGGCTGAGAGCGTCAGCAAAATGGAGCCAGGTGACAATGCCGGGTTAGGCCTCGCGCGAGCGATATCCGTCGCGTCGGTTCTGAAAAAGATTCCGGCGTTTGATCACCTGAACATCCTACCTATGTCAGGCGGCCAGCTAATCCTGCCTGATGATCGCCTCACGAATGGGGCCCAGTCAGGCGACGCTCCAGAAAGGCGTCGTATCGAGATCAGAGTACGCAAAAGCAAGCAGAAGCTAGCCGCAGAGGGCCATCACGAAGGCAACTGATACGCAAACCATATTGAGACAAAGCATGGGTTGCCATCTACCGGGGCACGGCTGAACGCCGGCAAACTGCAGCGGTCCATAGCCAGCGCACCGCGCTCGTTGCGTGATGGGGCCTGGTTTCCCGAGGCGCGTCATCAATGCAGGGAAGGAACTTCCCAGGTGTCAAGTTTTGCGCCTCATGTTGACCGTCGAGGCTGTGCCTTAAGGTAGCATCCCTGTGGACGGGGCGTTCGTCGCCGCCGGAGATTGCGGATTGGTTCGGGCACTCGCGTCGGTTATGCAGCCCTCGACGCTTGGATACCGTGAAGCATTTCCGGCTTAAGGTGCGTATAGCGCCGCAACATCTTCCAATCCTTGTGGCCTGTGACCAGCGCTACCTGCTCAATTGTGAACCCAGCTTCGAAAAGGCGACTCGTTCCTTCGTGCCGCAAATCATGAAAATGAAGGTCGTGGATGCCTAGGTCAGCGCATCCTCGACGGAAGGCGGTGCCGACTGATCTATGATTGAATGGGAAAATTCGATCATCGTCATTGCTTCGCTTTGCGCGCTGCTCCTCAACAATGGCCCACGCATCGTATCCAGTTGCCGCAAATAGCGGTATGCGCTGATTGTTGCCCTTTTTGTTGCGTGGGTCTTTCCGGTCGCGGATGAGAAGCATCCGCGTGCGAGACTCCAGATCGGACCAACGCGCCTTGCAAATTTCCTCCTGACGCATCGCGGTTGCAACGGCGAAACGTATGATCCGGCCAACCGGCGCTTTCTGAAGAGGGTTTGAATCGAAGTGTGCGATTAGCCTATCGAGTTCATCCTGGGTGGGCCGCCTGTCGCGCTCACACCCCTTGCCGACAAGACCGAGGCGCTTAAGTGCCAAACGCGCGAGATCGACGGGTTCCACCTTGACGGGTAGGCCGTGGACGGCTGCAGCATGAGACAGGACAAGTTTTATAAAGCCGATGTCTATACCGAGCGTCATCGGTCCAGCACCTTGTGCGGCCCGGTCACGACCAAAACGAATGAGCCGTTCGCGATCGAGGGCCGCGATGCTGCACTTCCCCAGATGTCTTTGGAGCATATCCAGCGCTGCGGCCTTGGAGCGGCGAGGGGACTTGCCTACATCGCACATGTCATCGATATGAAGGTCGATGAGTTCGCCGAAAGTCTTAAGGCGCGCTATGCGGGACTTAGTCGGCGTCTCACCGCGATCGACTTGGCGCTCGGTTTCGGTCGCCCAGCGGCGTGCGTCGTCTCGGCGCAGGAAGGTCTCGCTGACGTAGCGACCTTTGCGACGGACTTGCACACGCCAGGAACCGGACGAGAGCTTTGTGTAGGTGGCCATTTTTTCGTGTGCGCTCCGTGTGCACTGAGAGATCGAAACGTGGCGAAAAAGGTCGTATTCTGGCGTATTTTCGTGTGCACTCGGCAGGTTCTAACGATTTGATGTTAAAGAAAAAATGCTGAAAAATCAACATCATAGAGTGGCCGTGGCCCCGATGATGGACTGGACGGACCGGCACTGCCGGTTCTTCCATCGCCAGCTGACGCGCGAGGCGCTGCTCTACACCGAGATGGTGGTGGCCGATGCGGTCATCCACGGCGCACGCGAGCGGCTGCTTGGCTTCGACGACAGCGAACATCCGGTGGCGCTGCAACTCGGCGGCGCCGATCCGGGAAAGCTGGCCGAGGCGGCGCGCATCGGCGAAGCCTTCGGCTATGATGAAATCAACCTCAATGTCGGCTGCCCGTCCGACCGCGTCCAGTCGGGCACCTTCGGAGCCTGCCTGATGAAGGCGCCTGTGCTCGTCGCAGATTGCGTTGCGGCGATGAAGGCGGCGGTGAAAATACCGGTTACCGTCAAGTGCCGCATCGGCGTCGATGAGCAGGATCCGGAACCGGCACTCGATGCGTTGGCCGATGGTGTTTTCGCGACTGGCGCCGACGCGCTGTGGGTGCACGCCCGCAAGGCCTGGCTGGAAGGACTGAGCCCAAAGGAAAATCGTGACATCCCCCCGCTCGACTATGACCGCGTCTATCGGCTGAAAGCCAGAAAACAAAACAAATTCATCGGCATCAACGGCGGCATTCAATCTCTCGCAGAAGCGCTGACGCATCTCGACCATGTCGATGGCGCCATGCTCGGCCGCGCTGCCTATCACACGCCAGGGATACTGACCGGCATGGATGCCGCGTTTTACGGCAGCACAGCTGAGTTGTTCGACTTTGCCGCGCTGATCGACGCCATGGCGAACTATGCAGCACGCCATATCGAACAGGGTGGACGGCTCGGGCATGTCACCCGGCACATGGTCGGGCTGTTTCACGGCCTGCCTGGTGCACGCCGCTACCGGCAGATCCTCTCCACCGAGGCGACACGGCCGGGTGCCGGACCGGAGGTGCTGAAGTCAGCCTTCGCCGAGGTCGATTTCGGCAGGACCGCAGAGGCGGCCTGAGCAAACTCAATCCCGCAAGATCATGCGGTCGCCGCGCACGTCGAAACCCGACAGCGAGCTAATGAAATTCATGCCGAGCAGGCTCTGACCGAGGGTGCCGGGTGCGGCGATCATGATGGGCATGTCCTTGCGCACGATGCCGCCGATCGACAGTTCGTCGCTTCGCACCGACGCTGCGCGCGTCATGCCGTTGGCGGTCGAGATCGGGATGGTGAAGTGGAGAGCCGCCGAATTGAACCCGGCCGCCAGAGCGTCCTCGGCGGTCAGCACTGTGCTGGTCGCGCCGGTATCGACAACCGTCAGGATCGGCGTGCCGTTGATCGTGACGCGCGCTTCGAAATGGCCGCTGCCGGCCTTGTCCAGGGTGACGGTGGCATGGCCTTCTTCCACGCCCAGCGCCAGCGGACTGCCGGGAACAAGGCCCGCGGTGACGCGGCTGGCGAAATCCTGCAACTCATAGCGGTACTGATAGCCGGCGATCAGCGCCAGCACGATGGCGCCCCAGGCGCCGAGGCTGCGGGCCATGGTGCCCAACGGCCTGCCCGATCTGAGCAGGCCGGCGCCGACGAGTGCCGCTAAAGCGCCAAGCCAGATCAACTGGCTGAAATCGTAATTCTCAATGCCGAATGTACTGCCGGCGGAATCGTTGAGCATGAGCAGGAGTACACCTGCCCCGATCGCGACGATCAGAATCCACAGCAGTCGGTTCATCTGTGCGGCCGGTTCACGAGAGGGCGTCGCGTTCGCGTGCCATGCGGCTGCGACGGGTTTCCCGGCGGGGGCGTCGCTCGACCGTTTCCAGCCTTGCCGGGAGCTCGGCCATGACGCTGCGGCGGGTTTGCGGGGTCATGTCGATCCAGGCTGCGATTTCCTCGCGCGTGCGGCCGCAACCGAAACAGAAGCCGGTTTTCATATCGATCGAGCAGACCAGGATGCACGGGGATTCAATGGCCGTCATAAGGATTTCCTTGGCTAGCCTCCACATGGTGCAACGACAAAGTCAATGCAAGCCCTCCGGGATGCGCCGCCAGCAGGTGCTTTCGCGTCAATACCTCGAAGTTGTGCCGAGGTTGTGTCGGCCCGCCAAGGCGGCTATGCCGCTCACCAATTCACAAGGACGATTGCCATCGACATGACCAGCGCACTGCCCTTCGACGATTTTCGCGACCTCCTGGTGAGCCTGCCGCCGGCAGATATGGCTGCCAACACCCGGGTGCGCCAGTTGTTTGCCAAGGCAGACAAGCCCGAAGGCTCGCTTGGCCGCATCGAGGACATCGCCGCCTGGCTCGCCGGCTGGAGCGGTCGCGCGCCGCCGGCGGTGACGCGACCATTGGTGGCGATCTTTGCCGGCAATCATGGCGTCACCCGCCACGGCATTTCGCCGCGCCCCGCCGCCGCTACGGCAAATGCAGTCGAGCTCTGCGCCGCCGGCGGCGCAGCGATCAACCAGATCTGCATCGCCAACGATCTCGGCTTGAAGGTGTTCGATCTGGCTCTGCACATTCCGACAGCCGACATCACCGAGGATGCGGCACTGGACGAGCGCGGTTGCGCCGCCACCATGGCCTTCGGCATGGAGGCGATTGCCGGCGGCACCGACCTGCTTTGCCTTGGCGATCTCGGCGTTGGCAATTCGACTGTCGCCGCGGCCCTTTGCACGGCACTGTTCGGCGGCACCGGCGCCGACTGGGTCGGCCCTGGATCAGGGGCCGACACGGCGATGCAAAGGTGCAAGGCGGAGCTAGTCGATGCCGCGATCGCGTTTCACGGCGCGAGCCTCAAGGACCCGCTGGAAGCGCTGCGCCGGGTCGGTGGACGGGAATTCGCAGCGATCTGCGGCGCCATTCTGGCGGCGCGGATGCAGAAGATCCCGGTGCTGCTCGATGGGTTTGCGGTAACTGCGGCCGCTGGCGTCCTACATACCGCCAACCCCGCCGCGCTCGATCATTGTCTGCTCGCAAGCCTGTCGCCGGAGCCTGGTCATTCCAAGGCCGCCGAGCGCCTCGGCCTTCGCCCGCTGCTCGATCTGGGCGTCAGTCAAGGGGAGGGGGTAGGGGCGGCGCTTGCCGCCGGCCTGGTCAAGGCGGCCGCGCTGACCAGCTCCGGCATGGCAGCCGCGGTCGGCGGGTAGCATTCAGCGGCGGCGTGAAGCAACCGCCTTGGTCGGCAGCGCCGGCAGTTCCTCCATCACCCGGCTCAGCGGGAAGATGGCGATCGCCTCGGTCCCTTCGCGCAGCCTGGAATGGAGCTGGAATTCGCCGCCATGCATGGCCAGCAGGCCTTGCACGATCGGCAGGCCAAGCCCTGTACCCTGTTCGGCGCTCTTGATGGCGATCGAGCCCTGGCCGAAGGCCGAGAGCACGATCGGAATCTCGTCTTCCGGTATGCCCGGCCCATTGTCCTTGACGGAGAGATATTGCCCGCCGCCCGCCGTCCAGCCGACGCGCACGCGGATTTCGCCGCCGGTCGCGGTGAACTTGATGGCATTGGACAAGAGGTTGAGCACAATCTGCCGCACCGCGCGTTCGTCGGCAAACAGGCGCGGCAAGGCGTTTTCGAAATCCTGGACGATGCGGATGTCCTTGTTGCGCGCCTTCAACTCCATCATGTGGCAGCAATCCTCGACGACGGAAAGCAGCATCATCGGCTCCTCATTGAGCTGATAACGGCCCGCTTCGATGCGCGACAGGTCGAGGATTTCGTTGATCAGGTCGAGCAGATGCTGTCCGGAGTCGTGCACGTCACGGGCATAGTCGCGATATGTCGGGTTGCTCATCGGGCCGAGCACCTCGTTGGCCATTACTTCGGAAAAGCCGAGAATGGCGTTGAGCGGCGTGCGTAGTTCGTGGCTCATCGAGGCCAGGAAACGCGATTTCGCCAGATTGGCGTCTTCCGCCCGCCGCCGTGCCTCGTCCGACATCGATTTCGCCGTCTCCACTTCGGCGATCAGCGCATCCTTTTCGGAGCGGAACGAAAACAGCATCAGCGAGGAACGGTTGAGCTGGCGCGCCACATAGGCGAAGAACGGCAGCGACGAGATCAGCAACCCGGCCATGATCACTTCGACCGGCATCCATAATTTTGCACTGGCATAGGCATAGATGGCGACCGGGAGGGCGAAGGTCGCCAACAGCGCACCGCGAAGGGACGATGCCAGGATCGCGGTTGCCGACATGGCGAGCAGCAGCACCACCGCCTTGGCGACCTGGAACTGATCCATTTGGCAAGTTTCGCAGCCGAGCCATGCGAACCAAGCCCAGCCAAGCCCGCACAGAAAATGGCCGATCAGGAAATCCCTATGCGTTTCCAGCGGGTTGAGCTCGGACGCTTGAGTGACGCGTTTGGCCATGAATGCAACGATGGTATAGCAGATGAATGTGAACAGCGCCCAGACGCCGATCTCCTTGCCGATGCCCGCGAGCAAGCCTGCCGCGGCCGTTGCCAGAACGAGCAGCGGAAGGACGATCACGCCGCCGGTCATCGAAAGCGCGTGGAGCTTCAACAGCTCGCGGTCGAAGTCGGGATTTCCGGCTTGCTGCGAAAGACGGTCGCGCGTCTTGCGCACCGCGCGCGCGACATCGCTGTTGCGATGGCGTTTCCTGCGGTCCACAATAAACTTGTCCGCCGTGGTCGAGCGTTGCAGGGGCATGAAGTCTTCAATTTACACGGGCAGCAATTTCAAATCGTTAAGCTACGTTCGAATGATTAACCAACGGTTTGCCATATGAGCCGTTCGTGGTCGCGATGGCCGCGCCAGCGATACTATGCGCCACGTCCGCGAAGCCTGTGGCGCCGACTAATGGACTATGGGCTGACACTCATCGTGCTCGGCCTGGCGATCCTCCTGGCGGCGCGCCTCGACCGGATCGAGACGCGCAAGACGGAGGGCGCGGCCACCGTCAATGACGGCGATAGCATCACGCTCGGCGGCGAGCGTATCCGCATGCGCGGCATCGATGCGCCGGAATATTCGCAGATCTGCCGCAAGGACGGTGCCGACTATCCCTGCGGCAAGCTCGCGCGGCAGTCCCTGGTGCGGTTGATCGCCGGCAAAGCCGTCTCCTGCAGCGGCTGGCAGCGCGACCGCTACGGCAGGCTGCTCGGCGACTGCAAGGCCGGCGGCAAGGATCTCAACCGCGCGCAGGTCGAGGCCGGCTGGGCGGTCGCCTTTGGCGATTTCGAGACCGAGGAAGCTGCTGCGCGCGCGGGCAAAGCCGGCATCTGGGGCGGAACTTTCGACGAGCCGAAGAACTGGCGCGAGAGCCACGGCCATGAGCTGGTCGAAAGAAAGCACGGTACCTTGGCGTCGATCGGCGACGCCTTGCGCGAAATTTTTCGCTTCTGGTGAGCTGTCGCCTATAGTTCGTCGAGACGGACGAGGAGGATAGAGATGAAGCTGTTCGACGGCGGGCGCGCGCCCAATCCACGTCGGGTTCGGATTTTTCTGGCCGAAAAGGGACTTCAGGTTCCGCTGATGCCCGTCGACATGGGCGCGCTGGAGCACAAAGAGCAGCCGGTCAGCTCGCGCAATCCGCTGAAGCGTCTGCCGGTGCTCGAGCTCGACGACGGCACAGTCATCACCGAATCCGTCGCAATCTGTCGTTACTTCGAGGAACTGCACCCCGAGCCGGCTTTGTTCGGGCGTGGCGCGCTCGGCAAGGCGATCGTCGAGATGTGGCAAAGACGTGTGGAGTTCAATCTGTTCGGCTGCGTCGCCGCGGCGTTCCGGCACATCCACCCCGCAATGAGGGAATGGGAGATCCCGCAAATCCCCGAATGGGGCGAGGCCAACAAGCCGAAGGCGATCGAATTCCTGAGATTTCTGGACACTGAGCTCGCCGGCAGGGAATTCATCGCCGGCGATGCCTATTCGATCGCCGACATCACCGGGCTGGTCGCCATCGACTTCATGAAGCCGGCTCGCATCAAGGTACCCGAAGAGTGCACCAACGTGCTGCGCTGGCATCGGGAAATCTCCAGCCGGCCGAGTGCCGCCGCCTGACAACGAGTTCCGAATGAGCGAAGAGCTGGAAGCCTTGGCGGCGAGGGTACGCGCCTGCCGCATCTGCGTCGATAACCCGGCCGCCAGGCCGCTGCCGCACCAACCGCGGCCCGTGCTCAGGCCATCTTCGAGTGCGCGTATCCTGATCGCCAGCCAGGCGCCGGGTACCAAGGTTCACATTACAGGGATGCCGTTCACCGACGCCTCCGGCGACCGGCTGCGAAGCTGGCTGGGCGTCGGCAGCGAGGAATTTTACGACACGGACAAATTCGCCATCGTGCCGATGGGCTTTTGCTTTCCCGGTCAGGACGCCAGGGGCGCCGACCTGCCGCCGCGCCGCGAATGTGCGCCGGCATGGCGCACATCGCTGATGGCGCTGATGCCGCAAGTCGATATGGTGCTGACGATCGGCATCTACGCGCAAAGCTGGCATATGGGCGCGGCGCGCCGTCCCTCGCTGACGGAAACGGTCATGGATTGGCGTGCCATCTGGGCGGCGGCGACCGACCCGAAAGTCCTGCCGCTGCCGCACCCGTCCTGGCGCAACACCGGCTGGCTGAAGCGCAATCCATGGTTTGAAATGGATTTGCTGCCATTTCTGAGATCGGAAATCCGCTATCGCCTCGGCTAGGCATCCAGCAAGAAATCACTCGCTTTCGTACTGTGCGGCAGAATTTCTTTCTTGTAATAGGCTCGAACAAGAGGGATTATGGTAATCCATTCCTCGAAGCGCGTCGCGCATGAGGGGACGCGCGTTAAATTCTTGTTTTTATGCATGTCGTTGTGCCAAGGCCGCTGCGCACTTGGACGACTTGCATCAGGGGAGCACCCAATGGACCGCCTTGATAGAAAAATTCTCCGCCTCCTGCAGGAGGATGCGACGCTTGCAGTCGCCGACGTCGCCAAGAAGGTGGGCCTGTCGACGACGCCGTGCTGGCGGCGCATCCAGAAGCTCGAGGAAGAGGGCGTCATCAAGCGGCGCGTCGCCATCCTCGATCATGAAAAGGTCAATGTGCGGGTCACGGTGTTCGTCTCGATCCGCACCAATTCGCACAGCCATGAATGGCTGCGGCGCTTTTCGGAGGTCATCCAGGAATTCCCGGAAGTGGTCGAATTCTATCGCATGAGCGGCGACGTCGACTATCTCTTGCGCGTCGTGGTGCCCGATATCGCCGCCTACGACGCCTTCTACAAGCGGCTGATCGCCAAGATCGAGATCCGCGACGTGTCGTCTTCCTTCGCCATGGAGCAGATCAAATACACGACCGAGATGCCGCTGGATTACATGATGCTCGACAAGGAGTCCGGCGCGAACGCCGCCTGAGATTCTTCTGTTTAGTTCTTCTTTTTGTTGAGGAAACTCCAGGGCGAGTTGACCGGCAGCGTGATCGTGTCCGGCACGGTGTCGACATTGACCACCTCGGCCTTGCGCACGGTGTAGCCCGACTGGATGACGCTGACGCCGTCAAGGATGAAAAGCTGGCTCTTCTCCATGCCCGGCCGTAATGCGCCGGTCACCGAAACCGGCTGGTAGGCCTCGGACATCCTGTAAGGGTGTGCAGGCGTGACGAGGACGATCTGGTTGGGCGGCGGCGTCGGCATGTGGCTGCAGGCTCCCGTCCACGGCACCAGCAGGAATTGGTAGACGAGATCACCGTCGCGATCGACCGGCAGCGCATAGCCCGCGAGCTGCACGGTCTTGTCCTGCAAGTTGAGTGAGAGCGTCTCGCCATGATCCGGCATTTTGGCCGCAATCATTGGCAGTCCGACGCTTTCGGCGGCTGCCTGGGTCGCCGGGCGCAGATCCTTCCAGAAAATATGCATCGTCCCGGCGCAAGCGCTGTCTGCCACAATGGACACGAACACCGCGGCCGCCAGGATCGCTCCTGATTTGAGACGGTTGCTCATTGCTGCTCCACTGTTGAGCCTTGACCTTGCTGCCGGTGACATCAAGTAAAACCGCCGCTGCCCACAGGTCAACGTTCAAGCCGCATCACATGCCGGCGCGAGCCGGTCATGCCGATCTCGCGAAAGCCGCGGGCGGCGAACGTGTCCCGAAAACCCATAAAGCTGTAGCTCGGCGACGCCTGGTCGACCGGATAGGCTTCGATCGTCCTGGCGCCTTTGGCAAAGGCGTGATCGATGGCCGCGTCGAGCAATGCGCTTGCCAGCCCGCCGCCGCGCAGCGCTCTCGGTACATAGAAGCAGACGATCGACCAGATGCCCATCTCGCTATCGTCCTGCTGCCGTGACAGCTTGCGGTAGGTCTCGCGCGGCGCAATCGAGCACCAGCCGACGGTCCGGCCATCGATCTGGGCGACAATGCCGACCGGCGTGCCGGCGTCGATCAGCGTCATCATCGCGCGTTTCTTCTCGTCGTTCTCGACATGCTCGCGGCGGTCGAGATTGCGCCAAGCCATACACCAGCCCGCCGGGTTGCTCGAACAGGTTTTCGAAATCGGCGCGCGTCGATTGCGTCACCTCCGTGAAGCGCACTTCGCTCAGGTCAAGCTTTTCTGGCGGCGAGCCGCTCGAGCGTCTTGGCATCGGAAAGTTCCTTCACGGCGTCCTTGCCGATCCAGCGTGCGGTCCTGTCTGTCGAGGCCGCCAGTTTTAGCGCCACGGCAAGGGCAGGGCCGTGCAAATTCATCGATCGCTTGCCGATCGAACGAAGCGCCCAGTTCACGGCCTTCTTCACAAAATTGCGGCCGTCGGTCGCATGCGCTTCGATGATCGACAGGAATTCGAGGAAGGTCGTCTTGGGTTCCTTCTTCCGGTGGACTACCGACCAGGCCATCATCGCAAAAGCCGTGCGTCGAACGAATTCCCGTTCGTCGACCGCGAATTCGGCGATCAATTCCTTCCAGCAATCCGTATCGACAAAGAGATCGGAGACCCCGTCGACGATATCCCACGAGTCGAAAGTCGCCGCCCATCGTCTTGCATCCGCGGCGGAGAACCGCTCCGGATCGGCTGTCACGGAAGCGATGAACTGCGCCTCCATGATGCCTGTCTGCCAAAGCTCAAAGGCACGCTCATGGTTGCGCTTGATTTTCTTGGCAATCTGCCGCTGCACGCCATGCGAGATACCGAGCGCACGTTCGATCTTGATGCCGTAGCGCAGCATGCCAAGCCGATTTTCCTCCGAGGCGATCGAGCGCAGATGAGCAACGATTTCATCGGCGCTGGATTGAGGCGAAAGCTCGGCCACGGTGAAGTCCTATTTCTCCAGCCGCGCCAGCAGCGAGGACGTGTCCCAGCGCTTGCCGCCCATCGCCTGCACGTCCTTGTAGAACTGGTCGACAAGTGCCGTCACCGGCAGTTTGGCGCCGTTGCGGTCGGCCTCGGCGAGGCAGATGCCAAGATCCTTGCGCATCCAGTCGACGGCGAAGCCGAAATCATATTTGCCGGCATTCATCGTCTTGTGCCGGTTCTCCATCTGCCAGGAACCGGCCGCACCCTTGGAAATCACCTCGATGACCTTTTCGATGTCGAGCCCTGCCTTCTTGCCGAAATGGATGCCCTCGGCCAGGCCCTGAACGAGGCCGGCGATGCAGATCTGGTTGATCATCTTGGTGAGCTGGCCAGCCCCGGCCGGTCCCATCAATCCGACCATGCGGGCATAAGCATCTATGACTGGCTTGGCCCTGTCGAAGGCGTCGGGCTCGCCGCCGACCATCACGGTCAGCATGCCGTTCTCGGCGCCTGCCTGGCCGCCGGAGACCGGGGCGTCGAGGAACGCAAACCCGAGCGCTTGCGACTGCTGCGCCAGTTCGCGCGCGACCTCCGCCGATGCCGTGGTGTTGTCGATGAAGATGGCGCCTTTCTTCACGGAATTGAAGGCGCCTTCGGCACCGGTCGTCACCGAGCGCAGATCGTCGTCATTGCCGACGCAGGAAAAGACGAAGTCCTTGCCCGCGGCCGCCTCGGCTGGTGTCGCGGCGAAGCTGCCACCATGCTGGGCAACCCACTGCTCGGCCTTGGCCCTGGTGCGGTTGTAGACGGTGACGTCGTGACCGCCCTTGTTCTTGAGATGTCCGGCCATCGAATAGCCCATGACGCCAAGACCAAGAAATGCCACCGAAGCCATGTTTTCGAATCCCTTAGTAGCCTGCTTTGCGGTCTTCTTACCGGATCAGGCAAGGCGATGGGAGTCAGCGGTGCAGATGGATGGTGATGCGCCGTTCGATCCACTCGACGCCGTGGCGCAATGTTTCCACGATGATCAGATAGATGATCGCCGCCCAGATGTACGACTGAAAGTCGAAGGTGCGCGCATAGGTGAGCCGGGTGATGCCCATCAAATCGTAGACCGTGATGATGGCGACGATTGCCGAGCCCTTGATCATCAGGATGATCTCGTTGCCATACGGGCGCAACGCGACGATCAGCGCCTGCGGCAGGATGATCTTCCACATCGTCTGCAGTTTGTGCAGGCCGAGCGAGGCGGCACCTTCCCACTGGCCCCTCGGCACGCTCTCGATTGCGCCACGCAAAATCTCGGCCTGGTACGCGGCCGTATTCAGCGAAAAGGCGAAGATCGCGCAGTTGAACGCTTCGCGGAAGAAGCCCCACAGTCCGACCATCTCGAGCTCCGGCCGGAAGGAGCCGACCCCATAGTAGACCAGGAAGGTCTGCGCCAACAGCGGCGTGCCGCGAAAGAAATAGACATAGGCATAGGCGAACCCCGAAAGGATCGGGTTCTTCGACATGCGTGCATAGGCGATCGGCACCGACAGGATCGCGCCAAGCACAATCGAGATGGCAACCAGCAACAGGGTGATGCCGAGGCCGGATATGTAGCCGGGTGCATATTTCTGGAAGAACTCCGGGTTCCACGCAGCGACCAGGTAGACGACCATGCCAATGCCGAGAGCGATCCACAGGCCGACCAGGACATGGCCGAGGATGCGTTGACGCGACCAGCCGCGTGCGGGCGGCGGCGGCCGGTCGACCTTCAGCGTGTCGGTGGCCAGGCTCATCTCTTGACCTCGCTGCCGCCGACCGCTCGTTCGATCGCATTGATGCCGAAGGAGGAGACGATCGCCAGCAGGAGATAGATCAGGCCGGCAAAACCGTAAAACAGGAAGGCATGCTTGGTGACGCGCGCGGCAACCCCGCTCTGCCTGAGGATCTCGTTGAGGCCAACGGCCGAGACGAGCGCGGTGTCCTTGAGCAGGATAAGCCAGAGATTGGCAAGTCCGGGTAATGCGATGCGGATCAACTGCGGCAGCACGATCAGCCGCATCGTCTGGCCGCTGGACAGGCCAACCGAATAGCCTCCCTCATATTGCCCTTTTGGAATGGCGCGGAAGGCGGATAAAAACACCTCGCTGGAATAAGAGGAGAAAATGAAGCAGAGCGCGATCATGCCGGCGACGAAACTGTTGACGTCGGCGGACGTTCCAGGGCTCACTAGGCGGACAATGTACTGCAGGATCAATGGGATGCCGAAGAAGATCAGAAACAGCGTGAGCAGCTCGGGTATTCCGCGAAAAATCGTGGTGTAGATGTTCCCGGCCAGTCTCAGCGACGGCTCTTCCGACTGTTTGGCCAGCGCCACGAAAAAGCCGAGCGTCAGCCCGAAGGGCAGAGTGGCCAGCGCAAGACATACTGTGACAAACACACCCGCGGCGATGTCGTCGAGCCAGCCTTCGGGTCCCCAACTGAGAAGCGTCAGTGCGCTCTGCATCCGCCTGCCTGTTCTCCTTGAGGCTCTTTGAGACCCGTGCCGCGTCACCCCTCGTGCGCGGCATCCTTATAAGAACGGCGGGAATCTCCCGCCGTTCAAGTCCTCGTATGTCGGTCGATCAGGACTCGCCGCCATAAACGTCATATTTGAAGTATTTGTCGTTGATTTCCTTGTACTTTCCGTTTGCTCGGATGGCGTCGATTGCCGCATTGAACTGGTTGACCAGGTCGGTCTCGCCCTTGCGCACGGCAATGCCGGCGCCCGGACCGTGGATTTCGATGACCGGCTTGATTGTGCCGACCAGCTTGCAGCAGGCGCCGTCCGGCGAATCCAGCCATTGCTGCAGCACGACGATGTCGTCATTGGCGGCATCGAGCCGGCCATTGGCCAGATCGAGCTGGTATTCCTGTGCGGTCGGGTACGGCTTGACGGTGCTGTCGGTATAAGTCTTGGTCGAATAGTTGAAATGCGTGGTGGACGCCTGCACGCCGATCGTCTTGCCGGCCAAATCTTCCTTGGTTACACCCTTGATGTCAGTGTCCTTGGGGGCGGCAATCGCCGGCGGCGTATTGTAATATTTGTGGGTGAAGTCGACCTTCTCGGCGCGTTCCGGCGTGATCGACATCGACGCGACGATGGCGTCGAACTTGCCTGCCTGAAGGGCGGGAATGATGCCGTCCCAGTCCTGCGCGACAAAGGTGCACTTCACCTTCATCTCGTCGCAGAGCGCCTTGGCAATGTCGATATCGAAGCCTACGAGCTGGCCGTCGGCTGTCAGATTGTTGAATGGGGGATAGGCTCCCTCGGTGCCGATCCTCAAGGTCTTTTCCTGGGCCTGGGCAACGCCAAGCGTCAGCAGCGCAGCCGAAGCGGCAAGCGCGATACGCAGTGCAATACGCATAATGGTCCTCTCTGTTGGTCCCGGCCGTCGTTCCCGAACGGCTCTGTGGGCGGTGCTTTTGACCGCCCGCTGATGCGATACTCCCATTCTTTCCCAAGAAAAAGCAACTGCAAAACCGTCGCTTGAGGGAAGGTCATGTTCAGAAAGCGATGACGCCGGGTCAGACGCCTAAATTGGAAAGCAAGTGGGCGGAAACTGTCTTCTGCCGCATTTTCAGCGCGACAGGCTTGTGGCGCGCTCGATGAAGTCAGCTATCGAATTCGTGTCGTCGAGATCGAAGGCCGGCAGGTCTTCGCCGACAATGGGGAAGTCGGAGGCGATGGCGACAATGTGTGGATCGCCTGCCGAGAGCGGTGTCCGGTCCTTGGCCTCGAGCCGTCTCGTCTCGAGTTTCTTGTGCGCTTCGCGCTTGTAACCCTCGACCAACACGATGTCGCACGGTGCCAGCCGTGACAGGATCGCGTCTAGCGTCGGCTCGTCCTCGCCGCGCAATTCGTGCATCAGCGCCCAGCGCCTGCCCGACACGACCGCGACCTCCATCGCTCCCGCCTGCCGGTGGCGAAAGCTGTCCGCTCCGGGTTTGTCGATGTCGAAATCATGATGGGCGTGTTTTACCGTCGACACTTTCCAGCCGCGCCGGACGAGTTCGGCCACCAGCTTTTCGGTCAATGTCGTCTTGCCGGAGTTCTTCCAGCCGGTGATGCCGAAAATACGTCTTTTCATGGCTCGATGCTCTGCAACAGATGCACGGCCTGGGCAAGGTCGTCGGGAGTGTTGATGTTGAAGAACGGATCGATCTCGGCCCCGCCGGATTTCAGGATAGGAAATTCCACCTCGACAAAACCGTGCCGGTCGATGAACGCCGCAACGCGCCGGTTGTCTTCCTCGACGAGAAATTGTCGCAAGACCTGATCTAACCCTAGCGGCCAGAGTGCAAAGGTCGGATGCCGTTTGCCGCCGGAACAGGCGACCGCAATCGAGCCGGGGCGTTCGTCGGCTGCCGCGAGCAGCCGCTCGACCATATCCCTGGGCAGGAAAGGCGTATCGCCGGCAGCCGTGACCAGCCCCTGGCAGGTCGTGTCGGAAGCCCATTCGAGGCCGGTCAGTATCCCGGCAAGCGGCCCGGCATAACCTTTGACGGTGTCGGCAAGCACCGGAAGCCCCGTCGCGGCAAACCGTGTCGGATCGCCATTGGCGTTTAGCGCAAGCGGACCGACCTGCGGGCCAAGGCGCGAAACGACACGGTCGAGCAGGGTACCGTCGCCAAGCGCAAGCAGCGTCTTGTCGCCGCCGCCCATCCGGCTCGACCGGCCGCCGGCCAGAATGATCCCTGCGATATGTCGGCCCATCGTTTGCTGCCCAGACCCAAAATCCAGTTTTCAAATCAGACAGTCGTCGACAGTCACTCTATATGCCGTCCGGCGCCATGTCCGGTCCAGTGCTTTCGGCGGCTGTTTTTCGCCGGCCGACGATCCGTTCGCGGTAGAGTGCATAGAGGCCTGAGCCGATGATGATCGTGGCACCGCCGATCATCGGCAGATCCGGGACATCGCCGAAGATCGTGAAGCCAAGCAGGATCGACCAGAGCAGGGCGGTGTAGCGGAACGGCGCGATGAAGGAGATATCGCCCACCCGCATCGCCGTGATGATGAAGTGGTAGCCGATGAGCACGAGCACCGCCGCCAGCGCCAGGAACGCCGTGCTTTGTCCTGTCATCGGTGTCCAGCCGCCCATCGGTGAAAGCAATGCCGCGCCCAGAAACGTCATGGCAAGGGCGGTGGCGCTCGATACCAGCAATGTCGGAATTGCCTGCGGTATCCGCTTGGTGGCGAGATCGCGCACCGAACAGCATGCCACGCTGGCCAGCGCCAGCAGAGAAAAGACGCTGAACCCTTCGAAGCCCGGCCGCACGATGATCAGCACGCCGGCAAAACCGATGGCAATAGCCAGCCAGCGCCGCCAGCCGACGCCCTCGTTGAACACAAGCGCTGCGCCCATCGTCACCGCCAGCGGCAGCGCCTGCAGCACGGCGGAGACATTGGCGATCGGAAGATGCGCCAGAGCAACCAGGAAGGACACCGTGGCGCCGGCCTCGCTGGCAACGCGCAGCGCAACGGTCGGCTGCAGCATCGAACCTGGCCGGGCAAGCGCGCCGCGTTGCCACGCAAGCAGGCCAACGAAAAGCGAAGCGAAGGCGCCGCGGATCAGCATGACCTGCGCCATGTTCATCGATTCCGACGAGAATTTGGTGATAGCGTCGTTGAGAGTGAAACCAGCCATGGCCACCATCATGAACAACGCGCCGCGCAGGTTTGGCGAAAGAGGCAAGGCAGATTACCGGGTGAGTCCTGCAGCAAGCGTCTAGCAGGCACCCGCAAAACAGCAACGTCAAAGGGCTGGGCCACAGCCTTTCTATGGCCCGTAACATCTGTCGCGCAAGAGCGGCAGGGCTTATTTGGGCGTCAGTACCTCGGTGCCGTTGCCTTCCTTGCCGGCAATCGTCCACAGGCCACGCAGCGAGCCGTCGTCCTGCACCTTGTAGACGACAAGACCGACCGCCTTGCCCATGACATAACCGGCGGAGAAGGCATCGTCGTTGCGCATGCAGATGCCGTCCGAGGACGAGCCGCCTGTCTCCCAATGGATCGTGCAGGTCGTCTCGCTAGTCAGCGTGATCGTCGCGTCGCCACCATAGGACGACCCATCGAAATTGGTGCCGGCCACGGCATAGGTGCCGCCGATCGACTGGGCCGCCGCGGGCAGGGCCGCGAGGCTGAGCAATGCAAGAGAAAGAATGAGTTTGCGCATATCGTATTCCCCCACTGGGCGAAGCACCGCTCCAGAGCAGAGGCTAGGCCCGAATGGGCTTGCGGTAAATCCGGTGACCGTTTGCGGACAAGACCTTTTCTGGTGTGACCCCGAAAGGTGCCCTTTTAAAGGTTCGGTTCGGATGGCAAATCGATCACACTGCCGCTCGAGGAAAATTCTCGACGAGATCAATTTGCTCGGCAAGAGTCGCCAAATTGGTCATTGTAGGCTTCTGATCTTGTCTGGGGAGGTGGTCCATGACGAATGCACGAGGCAATGCGGCCAGGCTTGGCACAGGCAGCAGGCGGCACGTTTCGTCGGCTTTCCGGTTCTCTTCTGCACTGGCGGTCATCTTCATGGCGATAGCGCCTGCGTTGGCCGAGAACGGCGCTTCGGCATCGGCAGTCGAACGGATGTCCACGCCGGGTCACGAAGCGAATGAGCTCGCTCGCCGCATCGGGAAGTGGAACGTCGTCAACACGATCTGGCCAACCCCCGGTGCGCAGCCGATCGTGATGACCGGGCTGGTGGCCGAACGTACGATGATCGGCCCCTTCATGCAGGAGGTGATGCGCCCGGCGCCCGGGTCGAAAATCCCGGACTTCCAGCGGATAGCCTATTTGAGCTATGACCGGGTGGAGGGCCGCTGGAAGTATGTCTCCATGGACACCCGTTTCCCGGCAGGGATCATGCCCGCCTGGAGTTTTGGTGGCGAAGAGGACGGCAAGATTTCACTGCTGTTCGAGCCGCTTGGTTTCGTCGGCTTCAGGCCCGAGGTCGAAGGGCGATACACGGCCTCCGATTTCATCATTTCCAGGGATGGCGACAACCACGAGGTGGCCGAGCAGCATTTCCTCCAGGCCAATGGCAGCGGCAGGAAATGGCTCGCCGTGCAGTACGACTACACGCGTCAGCCTTAATTCATCAGCAAAAACAATAGGCTGCGAATACGTCGAGACGGGCCGGATGCTCACGGCCCCCTGAGGCTGCCGGCGATGGCACCGACGAGCGGGTCGTATTTCGATTTCAGGGCTGGCGGATAGTCGATCCAGACCGTGCGGATGACACCATCTTTTCCGAACAGGCGGCGTTCGTAGAAGATGTTCCCGCCTTTGATGCCCGACAGCACCGCCCAGTCCTTGCCGGTCTTGCTGTAGGTGATCTTATAGCCAGGTTCCTTGCTGGCCCTCTCGGCGGAGAGGAAGGCTTTCGGGGTGTCATCATCGACATTGAGAATGCCTGAACAGATCAGGCTGGCGCCATCGGCAGTGAGCCACCGTTGTCCATCGCCATTATCCGGCTCAGCCTGGCGAAGAGTGAAGATTTCATCCGGAAAGGTGCAGACGGTACCGAAGCGCTCGTTCGTATAAGTAAATGGCGCGGCAACTGCCATGGTCCCCGCCATCACTCCGAAAAACGTCAGGACTAAAAGAAACCGCTGCACGCCTTGCCTCGCGCTGATACCAAGGCGATTGTTCTTGCACGAAATCGGCTAAAAATCAGCCGCCGGTGACGCTCATATGCCGCGACACCGACGGACGGTTGGTGCGGCGATCGATGATGAAGTCATGGCCTTTGGGCTTGCGGTCGATTGCTTCGTCGATGGCATCGGCGACCAGCTCGTTGCCTTCCGACGCACGCAGTGGCGCGCGCAGGTCTGCGGCATCTTCCTGGCCGAGGCACATGTAAAGGGTGCCGGTGCAGGTCAGCCGGACCCGGTTGCAGCTTTCGCAGAAATTATGCGTCATCGGCGTGATGAAGCCCAGCCGCCCGCCGGTCTCGGCGACATGGACGTAGCGGGCCGGGCCACCGGTCTTGTAGGGAATATCGCTCAGCGTGAATTGGCGCTCGAGTGCTGCACGCAGCAGCGACAGCGGCAAATACTGATCGGTGCGGTCGGCATCGATCTCGCCCATCGGCATGGTTTCGATGACCGTCAGATCCATGCCGCGGCCATGCGCCCAGCGTAGCATGTCCGGCAATTCGGCGTCATTGAAGTCCTTCAACGCCACAGCGTTGAGCTTTACCTTCAGCCCGGCCGCCTGCGCGGCGTCGATGCCATCCATGACCTTGTCCAGATTGCCCCAGCGGGTGATCTGTCGAAATTTGTCGGCATCGAGAGTATCGAGCGAGACGTTAATGCGTTTGACGCCGCAGTCGGCGAGCTCGGCGGCAAAGCGGGAAAGCTGCGATCCATTGGTGGTCAGCGTCAGCTCTTCCAGCGCACCGCTCTCGAGATGCCGCGAAAGCTGGCGCACAAGATGCATGATGTTCTTGCGTACCAGCGGCTCACCGCCGGTGAGGCGAAGCTTGCGCACGCCCTTTTCGATGAAGACCGTGCAGAGCCGGTCGAGCTCTTCCAGCGACAGCAGGTCCTTCTTGGGCAGGAACGTCATGTCCTCGGCCATGCAATAAGTGCAGCGAAAATCGCAGCGGTCCGTAACCGACACGCGCAGGTAGGTGATCGTGCGACCGAAAGGATCGATCATATCCATGCTGTACGCTTCCCGTGGCCGTGAACGGCTTCGTTATATATAGCTATGTGATACGAGCCAACTTGCCATTCAAGATATCAGCTCGCGATCTCCGGTAACATTCCGACGCCGACAGATCATGTCGGAACTTTCGATGCGGCCTTTTCCCTCGACACGAAGCGGCGTAGGGAAGGGCGGTTCTCCGCAGGATCCACCACCATGACAGCGCCGAAGGAACTCAGGGTCTCGAAAGATCGCAAGCTGCTTTCCGTGACCTTTCCGGGACATCAGCCGTTCGAGTTGCCGGCCGAGCTTCTGCGGGTCGCCTCGCCATCGGCCGAGGTGCAGGGCCATTCGCCCGAACAGCGCGTCACCGTTCCCGGCAAGCGCAATGTGGCGATCCTGAAGATCGAGCCGGTCGGCAACTATGCCGTGCGCATCACCTTCGACGATTTCCACGACACCGGTATCTTCACCTGGAACTACCTGCATACGTTGGGTCATGAGAAGGACGCACGCTGGGCCGCCTATCTCGCCGAGCTGGAAGAGAAGGGGCTGAGCCGCGACCGCTGAATGGTTTCGCGGTATGCTCAGCGCAGGATCGCCAGGATCTCGCCGGTGTCATAGTAAAACGGCGTGCCTTCGATCAGTCGGTCATCCTTGAAGCGCAAGACTTCGGCAAACGGCTGTATGATTGTTGCACCAGTGGCTCGCGACGTCAGCGAAAGCATGCAGCTCATGAACACCACGTTATCGTTCTGGGCGGTTTGAAGATCCTCCACCGCCACGTCGCTCCAGATTTCCCGCATCTTGCGGAAAAGAGCGCCAACGCCGTCGAGGCCATTCCAGTCACCGGCATAGGGCAGGGACTGCGGCTCATGCACCACAATCTCGGCATGGAATGCGCTGGCAAGCACATCGAGGCTTTCCGATCCTGATTGCAGGAAACGCATTTCAACATTGAACATGTTTTCAATAAGTTCCATGGCGGTGCGTCGCCGGTCGAGCGGTTTATCCATTTTCGGTCTCCGTATCCGTCGGTGCGATTGTGTAGGTGAAAGCGGTTTGCCCTTCTTCGCGTTGCCTCGACACCCGTTTCCTGATGACCGGCAAGCGGGCACGATGTCGTGAAAACGTCATGCATCTGGAGCAGCCGGCAAAGCTTTGGAGACGAAAACATGTCCATGATCACCAGCGTCGAACAGCTCGAAACGCTCTATGGCCCGCCTGGCGAGGCGTCGGTGGTCAAAGAACTCGATCAGCTGATTCCCGAATACGCAGCTATCATCGAGGCTTCGCCGTTCGCCGTGCTCGCAACCTGCGGGCCTGAAGGGCTGGACTGCTCGCCGCGCGGCGATCTCGCCGGCTTCGTCCGCATCCACGATCCGAAAACGGTGATGATGCCAGACCGGCGCGGCAACAACCGTGCCGATTCGCTAAGGAACATCCTTCGCGATCCGCGCGTCGCGCTCCTGTTCCTGGTGCCGGGTTCCGGCACGACGCTGCGCGTCAATGGCCGCGCCCACATCACCACCGATGCCGCGCTCTGCGACTCGTTCGCAGTCGAAGGCAAGCCGGCGCGCTCGGTGACGGTCATCGAGGTCGATGCGGTCTATTTCCAGTGCGCCCGCGCCATCCACCGGTCGGAGTTGTGGAATCCGGCAAGGCATGTCGACCCGAGATCGCTGCCGACTCCCGGCCAAATCCTGGAAATCACCAGCCGCAAGAACATCGACGGCGAGGTCTACGACAAGGAATGGCCGGAGCGCGCGAAAAAATCGATGTGGTGAAGCACTTGTTGGTGGAGCGCTGGGCTGTCAGGCGGTCTTCAAAACCTCGGCAACCCTACGCATCTGTTCGCCGATCATGTCGCATTGCTCCGGCGTCGACTGGCTCATCGCCTTCTCGATCAGCGCTATATGGACCTTCAGCGCCTGCATCAGCAGTGCCTCGCCGGTCGCGGTCAACGTCAGCCGCAGCACGCGCTTGTCCTTCTCGTCGCCCTCGCGGCGCAGCAGGCCACGAGTCTCCAGCTGCGGCAAAAGCATGGTGATGTTGGAGCGACCGACCAGCAGCCGGCGAGCGAGGTCGTGCTGCGACATGCCGGGATGACGGTAGAGGTTCATCAGCACGTCGAGCTGCGCCGGCTTCAGGTCGAGCGGCGCCAGCTTCACCGCCAGGGTGCGTTCCAGCACGTGGCATGCGCGCGCCACTGCCACCCAGTTGCGAAAGCGCGGGTTGTCCCAGGGCAGGTCTTGCTTAATGTTCATGTTTGAACTATTATGTTCATGCTTGAACCAATGAATGGATCGCCACTATGGCATCATTTGGACTGAAGGTCATCCGCGGCACGTTCGGAGTGGCTGAGCATGTGGCACCGCGACTCACCGGGCGCGCTGCATTCGAGCTGTTCTGCCGCACGCCGCATGAGAAGAGCTTGAGTGAAGGCGAGCGCCGCGCAATCGATCGCGCCGCCGATTTCATGACCCAGGCACGACATCACCGGCTAAAGACCAGAACCGGCTGCGTCATGGTGCATGAATTCCGGCCCGAGCCGGGCAGGGCCACTGCCGGCACCGTGCTCGTCATCCATGGTTGGCGTTCGCGCACCGAATACATGCGCACGCTGATCGAGGCCTATCGCGATGCTGGCTATAAGGTCGTCTCGCTCGACCTGCCGGGCCACGGCCAGTCGCAGGGCCGCCGGCTTACCCTGGTCAGTGCGGTCGATGCGGCACGGGTTGCCGGCGAGTGGTTCGGGCCGTTTGCCGCGATCGTCGGCCATTCCTTTGGTGGTGCCGTTGCCGCCAATGCAGTTGCCGGTTCAATCAGGAACATCCCGCGATTGGCGGCCGGGCGACTGGTGCTTATCGCTGCGCCGAGCTCACTGCCGGCAATCTTTGCTGATTTCAGTCGCATGCTGAATGTCGGCTCGCGCTCGCAGGTCGCCATGGCCGACCGGGTCGAGCGTATCGCCGGCCGGCCGTTGCACGAGTTTACCGGTGATCGCCAGCTGGCAAGCACGCTGCTGCCGACGCTGGTGATCCACGCGCCGGACGACCGCGAAGTGTCCGCCGATCATGCAAGGCTCTACGCGCGCGCCGGAGACCATGTGCGGCTGTACTGGGCCGACGGGCTCGGCCACCGCCGCATTCTCGCCGACAGGGGTGTGGTGGAGCGTGCCGTTGGCTTCGTTGCCGGCAGGCTGGAGCCGTCTCTGCAGTGATCTGAATGTCTGTTCTTGTCTGCTGGGTTCGATCGTCACGCCGCCACCCCGGTGCCGGCCATCGCTATCCAAGCCGCCATTGCCCCGGCCACCGTCGCCAGAAGGGCCGAGCGCGACGCGCCGAGCGCTTATTCGGCCAGCAAGGCTGCCTTGGTTGGCCTGACCAAAGGCCTTTGCCCGCGATCTCGGTCCGCGCGGCATCACCGCCAATGTCGTCCATCCGGGGTCGACCGATACCGACATGAACCCGGCAGCCGGCCCGCACGCCGAGCATCAGCGCCAGAAGATGGCGATGCCTCGCTTCGGAACGGCCGACGAGATCGCCGGCATGGTCGCCTGGCTTGCCGGTCCCGAAGGACGCTTCGTGACAGGCGCGGCATTGACCATCGACGGCGGCGCAAACGCGTGAGACTTGGTCACTGGACGGTTGCCGTTCTGGCCGAGGACGGCGACGGATTCGCTTGACCCGTCACGACGTTGTGAAACCGTTCTGCAACAGACGTTCCGAAATTTATGGAAGCTTAACGAAATCAGTATGAATCAGTGTAGTCACGCCTTACATCCGCCATGGGGTGGGCGAGACCGTGAAAGCGGTGCGGAACGGGATCCGGTTCAACCGGAGCGGGTGATCCATGAAACTCCTTGTAAACAAAGCAACCGTGCTGCCGTTCGCGGTTGCCGCAGCAATGCTGGCCTTCGGAACGCCGCAGGTTGAAGCGCAAGGGTTCTTCGACATGCTTTTCGGCGGCGGCGTCAAACACGCACCGCCGAAAGGTAACTTTCCGCCGCCACCGTCAAAATACAAGCCCAAGGCGCCAGCCGCTTCCGGTGGGGGTGGTGGTGCGCAAATCAGCAGCCCGTCCTATTACACCTACAAGAGCGATCCGCTGGTGCGCGTCGATTTTTCGGCACTGTCGGCAGCGCCTGAACCGGCAACGCCTCAGGATGCTGCATTCGAGCCGACGGCCACCGGGGCTGCATTCCGCGAAGCCATTGCCGGGCTCGACGGCTATGATCTCTACGCCGAGAAGGACATCGCCAAGGCGCTGATCGCGTACTACTCAGCCAATCCGGATTTCATCTGGGTGACGGGAACCAGTCCCAACAGCCGTGCCGAGGATGCTGTGCGGGTGCTGGGCGAGGCCGCGAGCTACGGCCTGACGCCCGCCGACTACACCGTCGAAGTTCCGGCAGCAAGCGCATCGGCGGGCAATGCCGATGAGCGCCTGAAAGAGCTGGTTCGCTTCGAGATGGCGATGTCGGCCCGTGTCCTGCGCTACGCACGTGACGCACAAAGCGGCCGCGTCGATCCCAACCGCATCACCGGCTACTACGATTTTCCGCCGAAGCCGCTCGACATGGAAGGGGTACTGAAGACGCTGGCCCATACCCAGCAAGTGCGCACTTATCTCGAATCACGGCATCCACAGAATTCCGAGTATCAGGCGCTGCGCGTCGAACTGGAATCGCTACAGGCCAGCGCCGAGGACGAGATCGTCGTCGATCCCAATCTGCTGTTGAAACCGGGGCAGACCAGCCCCGAGCTGCCGAAGCTTTTGACAAGGATCGCGCGCAATCTCGATGACGAGATGGGCGGTGCCTATGGCGAGGTGCTGGCGAGGCTCGCCACCAGCGAGGTCTACGATCCGGAACTGGTGCCGGTGATCAAGGCGGTGCAGAAACGGGCCGGCATGAAAGGCGACGGAGTCATCGGCCCGCGTACCGTCGCATCGTTGGCCGGAACGTCCAAGGCCGACAAAATTCAGAAGGTTCGGGTCGCGCTCGAGGAATTGCGCTGGCTGCCTTCCGACCTCGGCAGCCCGCGCGTCTTCATCAACCAGCCGGCTTTCACCGCGAGCTATATCGACGACGGCGAGGAGAGGCTGAAGACCCGCGCCGTGGTCGGCAGGCCCACCAACCAGACTGCTTTCTTCTATGATCAGATCGAGCAGGTCGACTTTCATCCCTATTGGGGCGTGCCGCAGTCGATCCTGGTCAACGAGATGTTGCCGCGGCTGCGGCGGGATCCTGGCTATCTCGACCGCGCCGGCTATGAGGTGGTCAATGCCCGCGGCAAGCGCATTCCCTCATCCTCGGTCAATTGGGGTGCCTATGGCGCAAAGATACCCTACGGCGTGCGCCAGTTGCCGAGCGAGGCCAATGCGCTGGGCGAGCTGAAGATACTGTTTCCCAACAAGCACGCCATCTACATGCACGACACACCGCAGAAGTCATTTTTCCAGCGCGACATGCGCGCGCTCAGCCATGGCTGCGTTCGCTTGCAGGATCCGCGCGGCATGGCGGCTGCCGTGCTCGGCACCTCGGTCGACTACATCGAGGACAGACTGAAACACGGACATTCGACCGAGGACGTGACACGCAAGATCCCGGTCTATGTCGCCTATTTCACCGCATGGCCGGACCTGTCCGGCAAGGTCGAATACTTCAACGACGTCTACGGCCGCGATACAAGGCTGCAGCAGGCGCTCGACAGCACGGAAGCGGTGCGTTCGCCGGCAAGCTGACGAATGCGGTTCTAGCGCTGAAACAGTGGACGCCGGAAACCCGCATCGCGTCCGGCGATGAGCCAGTAGACCAAGCCCGCGACAACGCCTGCCGCGGCAATGATGCCGATATCGGCCCAGCGCTCCGGGTTCGTGTCGTCCGGTACACTGGGCCAGATCAAGGCGAAGCCGCCAACCGCGGCCGCCGCGCCGAAGATCATGTGCAGCCAAAAACTGCGCAGCGAGAAAAACTCGGCAATCAGTGCGAAGATCAGTGTCTGCAGGCCGGTCATCACAATCGTCAGAAAATAGATGAACATGCCGAGCGGCGGCAACAGCAGCACCGCAACGGGGGTGACACCCATGACATCGAAATAATTCGGCGCATTTGGCAGCGAACTCAGCCCGCCATAGATCGCCGCCACCGCGATCAGCCCGACCAATACCGCTATGAAATAACCCGCGAGCATCATCAGAAAGCGTTTCAATACGTGCTTTACCGTCGCCATGCCCACCCCCGCGAGCAATGATAGCACCCAGTCAGCCATCAAAGTCATATCTACGCAAGGGTGTGCCGAAGGCCGGGGGCCTTCGAGGAGCGCCATTTTTTAGAATCTGGACCGTTGGCGCCCAGCTTCATTTCGGCGCGGCTGTCACCGGATCATAGGTGATTTCAACTTTCGCCTTGTCGTTCGTGTAATAAATGACGGTGTAGGCGCCGCTGTCCCAATCGATTTCCTTGATGTAGCGGAAGTCGTCGCGCTGCTCGACCTTGGCGATGATTTCCGACAGCTTCTTGGCATTCTGCGGCGGCACCGGATTTTTGTCCGCGGCAAAGGCCGATCCGCCGACAAGCAGCACGGCGGCCGCCAAAACAAGTCTGGACATGGCTTTCCCTCACATTTCGATGAGCAGAAACTCATCTACATACGGGTTTGTTCCCGGACTCGGGCTTGCGGATCGTCCAGACCGGCAATTGTGCCGAGCGTAAGTGTGCCTGTCAGTCTTATAGCTTGCGGAAAAGCGCACGGAAAACCAATGCGATCATGCGCTGGTTCTCGATCACGGCAGCCTTCCCCGTCGGTGATGGCTAAGTGCCGAAAAGATGGTGGGCGATGCAGGGATTGAACCTGCGACCCCACCCGTGTGAAGGGTGTGCTCTCCCGCTGAGCTAATCGCCCGCTCGTTGCCCGAAGGCCAAGCGCGCCGCGATATAAGGGAGGCCGGCCTGCGAAGTCAACCACTTGTCGGCCGTCATCTGGCCGTCTGGACTATGAGCGGCTTCAGCCTTCTGCCGCAGCCATCAGCCCTTGTACCAGATCGAGCGTCAGCGAATCGAAATGCGAGATCACCGCCGATGGTTCGAACTCCCGCACATGACGATCGGTGTAGCCGAAATCGACTGCCACTACCGGAATCCCGGCGGCTTTCGCCGTGTCGATGTCGGTCTGCGAATCACCGACCATCAGTGCACGGTGCGGGTCGCCACCGGCGCGCGCGATAGTCTGCGTGAGATGGCGCGGGTCGGGCTTGCGGAACGGAAAACTATCCTGACCGCAGATCGCCGCGAAATGCCTGGTCATACCGAGCGCCTCGATCAGCGCCACCGAATTGGCCTCATATTTATTGGTGCAGATGGCCAGCAGGTAACCGGCTGCCTCGAACCGTGCGATCGCCTCGGGAACACCCGGGTAGGGGCGCGACTTGCCGGGAATGTTAACGGTGTAATGGTCCAGAAACAGCTTTAGCAGCCGATCGTGCTCCTCCACGGCCAGCGACCTGTGCTGCGCTGCATGGGCGCGCTCGATCATCACGCGGCCGCCATGGCCGACGAAACGCTTAAAGCCGGCTTCGTCGACGGCCGCGAGCTGGCTGGCGGCAAGGCTGTGGTTGAGACTGTCGAGCAGGTCCGGCGCCGTGTCGATCAGCGTCCCGTCGAGGTCGAACACGATGGTCGGTCGGGTCATGGCCTGTCCTGTGACGATTCGATTGCCGGCAGGCGATAACCGCTGCGGCCCGTTCAGGCAAGCCGGCTTATCCACCGCGGGCAAGGTCCTTTGACCTGCTCGGCAAAAATGCTACGAGCGCCGAAACAAATCTTGGGGCCCGGCATGGATGCGAGGCAATTGAAGGTTGAGGCCGCGCGGACAGCGCTGGCCCATGTGACGGATGGCATGCGGCTCGGCATCGGCACCGGCACGACAGCGGATGAGTTCGTGCGGCTGCTCGCCGACAAGGTCGCCACCGGCCTGACTGTCATCGGCGTGCCGACCTCGGAGCGCACCGCCGTCCTTTGCACGGAGCTTGGTGTGCCGCTGTCGACCCTCGACGAAACGCCGGAGCTCGACCTCACCATCGACGGCGCCGACGAGATCGATCCGGCGCTGACATTGGTCAAGGGCGGCGGTGGCGCGCTGCTGCGCGAGAAGATTGTCGCGGCGGCCTCCGCCCGCATGATCGTCATCGCCGACAGCTCCAAGATGGTCGAGATGATCGGCCGCTTTCCGCTGCCCATCGAAGTCAACCGGTTTGGCCTGCGCGCCACCGAAATTGCGGTTGGCGTGGCGGCTGCAAACCTGGGCCTTTCCGGCCCTGTTACATTGAGGATGACGGGGACCCAGCCATTTGTTACAGACGGCGGCCATTTTATCCTCGATGCATCTTTTGGCCGCATTCCGGATACAAGAGCGCTTTCGAATGCTCTCCACTCCATTCCCGGCGTGGTCGAGCACGGTCTTTTCATCGGGCTGGCGACAACGGCCATCATAGCCGGCGGCGACGGCATCCAAACCGTCCATGCCGCCCGAAAACCAAGGAGTTTTACCGATCATGATGTTGCATAACCGGGTTGGCCGCTTTTTTGCCATTCTGGCGGCCTCGGCCGTTTTCGCGTTTTCGTCGCCGGCGTTTTCGCAGGACGTCACTGATGCGCATCTGAAGGCGGCGCGTGCCGCGGTCGCGGCGATCCATGCGACGGATACGTTCGACAACATCCTGCCGCAAGCGGCCGCGGCGCTCGAGCAGCAGCTGATCCAGAAGAACCCGGACATGCAGGAACTGATCGCCAAGACGATCAACGAGAAGGCGATGGCCTTGGCATCGCGCCGCGCCGACCTGGAAAAGGAAGCAGCGCTTGCCTATGCAAAGGTGTTCTCGGAAAAGGAACTCAATGAAATCGCCGCCTTCTACAATTCCGAGTCCGGCAAGAAGCTGCTCGACAACGGCCCGATCGTGACGCGCGAACTGGTGAAGGCTGCCGAGATCTGGCAGAACGGCTTGGCTCGCGATCTCGCCCAGCAGGTCGGCGAGACCCTGGGTGCAGCGGCGAATGCCAAGGCGCAGGCTGCACCTGCCGAGGGTGCCGCCCCGGCAGACGGCGCTGCTCCCGCGGACGCCACGCCGAATTGATCGCGGACTTCCGAGTGGCCTGACCGCCACTGGACCAGAAAGCCCGGCAAGTCCGGGCTTTTCTTTTGATAGTCGGCAGCCTACCTGTCTCGATGTTTGAGGGGCAAGGAGTTCAGCCATGGCCGGTTACGACTACGATCTTTTCGTCATCGGCGGCGGCTCCGGCGGGGTGAGGGCGGCGCGCGTCGCGGCTCTACTCGGCAAGCGTGTCGGCATTGCCGAGGAATTTCGCTACGGCGGCACCTGCGTGATCCGCGGCTGCGTGCCGAAGAAGCTTTATGTCTACGCCTCGCAATTCCCCGAGCATTTCGCCGACGCTGCCGGTTTTGGCTGGACGGTGCCTGAGGCGCATTTCGACTGGCAGAAGCTGGTCGCCAACAAGGACCGCGAAATCAGCCGGCTGGAGGCCGTCTACAAGAAGAACGTGCAGGGCGCCGGCGGTGAGGTCTTTCATTCGCGCGCCACCCTGGTCGATCCGCATGTGGTGCATCTTCTCGGTGAGGATCGCACCGTTACCGCCGACCAGATCCTGATCGCTACCGGCGGGCGCCCGGCGCCGCATCCGGCATTGCCCGGCCATGAGCACTGCATCTTTTCCAACGAAGCCTTCGACCTCAAGGAGCTGCCGAAGGCAATCATGATCGAGGGCGGCGGCTATATCGCCGTCGAATTCGCCAATATCTTTCATGGGCTGGGCGTCGACACGACTCTGGTCTATCGCGGCAAGGAGATCCTCAGCCGTTTCGACATGGACCTCAGACGCATGCTGCACGAGACGATGGAAAAGAAGGGGATAAAAATCCTCTGCCACGCCGTGTCCGAGTGGGTCAGGAAGCGCCCTGACGGCCGGCTCGACGCGCTTGTCACCGGCGGCACCGTGTTGACGGTCGATCAGGTCATGCTCGCCATCGGCCGCATTCCCAACACCGAGAACATGGGCCTGGAGGGGGTCGGCATCGAGATGACCAAAACCGGGGCAATCCAGGTCGACGAATACTCCCGCACGAACATCGACAACATCTGGGCGATCGGTGACGTCACCCACCGCGTGCAATTGACGCCGGTGGCGATCCACGAGGCGATGTGCTTCGTCGAGACCGCCTTCAAGGACAATCCGATGGCGCCCGACCATGACACGATCGCTACCGCAGTCTTTTCACAGCCCGAGATCGGCACGGTCGGCCTGTCGGAGGATGAGGCGGCAAAGCGCTTTTCGGATCTTGAAATCTACCGCGCCACCTTCCGGCCGATGCGGCACACGCTTTCCGGCCGCGACGAAAAGATGCTGATGAAGCTGGTCGTCGACGGCGCGTCGAAAAGAGTCCTCGGCGCCCATATCCTCGGGCCGGACGCCGGCGAAATGGCGCAGCTTCTCGGCATACCGCTGAAGGCCGGGCTGACCAAAGATGATTTCGATCGCACCATGGCGGTGCATCCGACCGCGGCGGAAGAACTCGTCACCATGTACAAACCGACTTACCGGGTGAGAGATGGTGAGCGCGTCTGACGCGACGACGACCCATCGCGGCAACAAGATTGCCGCGATGGAAGTGCGTGAGTTTTCTTACAGCAACGTTCCGCGCAGGATCACCAGCGCCACAGAAAAATAGATCACCAGCCCGGTGACGTCGACCAGCGTGGCGACGAACGGGGCTGATGCGCTGGCCGGGTCGAAGCCGATGCGCTTCAGGGCGAACGGCAACATCGATCCAGACAGCGAGCCGAAGGTGACGATGCCAACCAGCGTGGCGCCGATCGTCATTGCGATCAGCGGCCAGTGCGGGCCGTAGTCGTAGAAGCCGAAATATTGCCAGAGCGCGATGCGGCAGACGCCGACTACGCCAAGGATCGAGCCAAGCACCAGGCCGGTGGGCAGCTCCCGCAGGGCCACCCGCCACCAGTCGCCAAGGCCGATCTCGCGCAGCGCCAGGGCTCGGATGACGAGCGAGGTCGCCTGCGAGCCGGAATTGCCGCCGGAGCTCATGATCAATGGAATGAACAGGGTCAGCACGATCGCCTTTTCCAGCTCGCCCTCGTAGCTCTGCATCGCGTTGGCGGTCAACATCTCGCTGATAAACAGCGCACACAGCCACCCGGCGCGCTTCTGGATCATCGCCAGAAAACCCATCTTCATATAGGGCTCGTCGAGAGCCTCCATGCCGCCGAAACGATGCACGTCCTCGGTCGTTTCCGAGATCATCGTATCGATAATGTCGTCGATGGTGACGATGCGGAGGAGCTTGCCGTTGTCCACGACCGGGACGGCGAGCAGATCATATTTGGAGATCAACTGAGCAACCTTTTCACTATCGGTCAGCGGTGAAACAGTGATAGGCGCACGATCCGGCGCTATTGCCATGATCAGTTCGTCGGGTTCGCCAGCGATCAGTCGACGCAGGCTGGTCGAGCGCAACAGGACCTGCGTTTGCGGATCGACGATGTAGATCGCGTAGACGGTTTCGCGCGTCCGCTCGACCTTGCGAATGTAATCCAGCGTGCGGGCAACGCTCCAGTCCGGCGGCACGCTGACATATTCAGTCGTCATGAGCGAGGCGGCGCTGCCCTCGGGGTAGCCGAGAATAGCAAGCAACGTCGCGCGCAGCGGTGGCGCCAGGCCGCCGAGCAGCTCGGAACGAGCCGGTTCGTTCAGATCGCGCAGTATGTCGGCGGCGCGGTCGACCGACATGGCGGCAAGCAGTCTGCCTGCCTTGATGCGGGGTAGTGCCTCGACGAGTTCGGATGCGCCGTTGAGCTTCGGCTGGTCGAAGATCTCGACCAGCCGCTCGAACGGCACTTCGCAAAGCAGCTCCGATGCCGTCTCGCGGGGCTCCTGGTTCAGCGCCTCGACCATGTCGGCGACGTGTTCGTTGGCAAGTACGCGGGCGATGGCGACGGCGTCGCCGCCCGCAACGGGGGAAAACTCGTTCATGGCTCACTCCTTGCCGTCCGGCAGGACGTGAGCCTGTCAGATCACGTCAAGCGGACGGCGGTTGCGTTCGACTGTGACTGTCGCCAGGCATGGCGCGGTGACCTTTCTGCTCGCGAGTTCGGATTGAGATTCTGCAAGCCGGCGCAACATAGGAGCGCGCCTTGCCAAGTCAATCGCGAGAGCGGGTTAAAACGGCGGCAAACCGACTGGATCGCGAGACTGTGATCGGGCTACGTGGCAGGCTGGCTGGATGCTGGCAACGGTGCCGCAGCTATCTCTGCTTAAGCCGGCGGGGAAAGCGCAGCCACTTGTCCTCGGCCGGCCGCGTCGGCTGCGTGAGGATGGTGGTGAGCTCGACCGGCAAGCTCGGAACCAGCGGCTTCTTGGTGGCGACGCCGTCGGCGATCGCAACGACGCTGTGGTAGAATTCGGTGCCCGCGAGCGATCTCGGCGGCGTCGCCTCATGCATGATCGAGATCACAGTTGCATCAGGGCAATTGTCCTTGATCGCCTGGTGGAAGGCGATCCGTCCATCGGGATCGAGAGCGCCAGTGGCTTCATCGAGGAACAGCAATCCCGGCTGCTGCAGCACGATACGGGCGACAACCAGCTTCTGTTTCTGCCCACCCGAGAGAACCTGATCCCAGATCTTTCCTTCACGGCTCTCATCGGCCAAATGCTCGATGAAATCGCCGAGGCCGGCCTTGTGCAGGGCGGATGCGACCTGCACGTCGGGATAATCATGCTCGGAACCCGGCAGGCAGACCAATTGCTTCAGCGAAACCTGCTGCAGCTTCACCTCCTGGGCGGCGTAGAAACTCCTGACCCCTTCCGGGAAGACGATGGTGCCGCGGCCATAGGGCCAAAGGCCGTTGATCGCCTTGATCAGCGAGGTCTTGCCGCAACCGGATTCGCCCTTCAGGAAAGTCCATTCGCCACGCCGGAAGCGCAAGTTCGCGGCACTCAGGAAGGGCGTTGCGTCCTCGCCCTGATGCGCCAGCTCTAGTTTCTGGATGGTCAGGCCGAAAACAGGGTTTTGGCGGTCGTAGCGAAAATCGGAGCGGCCGGTCTGCTGATAAAATTCCTGCGGGTGCTGAACGTTTTCGATCGCGTTTGCGAGTTCGGTGACGCGCTGGCTGTTGGCCCGCAGCGCGGCGATGGCAGGCATGACATGGATGAACCACGAGCATTGACTGATCAGCGAGTTGACCATCTCGGAGCCGGTTATGTAGCCCTTGAGATCGAACCCGTTATGGATGAAGGGAACCAAGCCTGGCCCGTAGGCGACAATGCGGGCACCGATGAAATTGTAGATCAGCTCGAACGAATTGTAGCCTGTGTTGACGATGTTCAGCCGCGCCCAGGTGCGGTCGATGTCGACATAGCGCTGGCTGTGCACTGCCTTCTGCACGTTCTCCCCTTGCGATGCGGCGACATGAAAACTGCGGCGCAGAAAGGTGATCAGCTCGCCGCGATAGCTGCCTTCGGCCTGCTGCATCCTGACATTGAGCCGTTCCAGCAGCCTGCCCAGCTTGACGGCGATCCAGGTGTTCAACGGCACGTAGGTGGCGACTGCCAGAAAGGCGAGGACGGCGCTGCCATAGCTGCCGAGGAACTCCAGCCCTTTGACCTCCGCCGAGTGTGCAAGCAGTTGCTGGCCGACGAAATACAATGAAGTAGCAACGGCCAAAACCCCCATCGCGAGGCCGATGGCGCCGCCCGTCATATCCTTGATCGATTCCTGGATGCGCTGGTCGATATTGTCGGGAGCGGCGGCACCTGACGAGCCATGCTGAGCGTGGAAATGGGTGTGATTGGAATCAAGCAGGGCTTCGTTGAACTGGCTGTCCAGCCAGCCGCGCCACTTGCGATGCAACGTTGCGGACACCAGGCTGCGGATACCGGTAAAACCCGCATCCTTGAGCAAGACCAGGAGGACAAGTATCCCGGCATTGGCCAGCAGTGTCTGAAGCGGGGTGGTGTTCGCGGCATCATGGAAAAAGGCGATCGAGTTGACCAGCTCTCCGGATGCTACGGCAAACCACACGCCTGACTTGCTGGAGAGCGCGGTGAGCAGGGCGATCACCAGCGTCAAGGTCCAGGCTTCCACCCACTTGTCCGAAAACCAGTAGGCCCGCATCAGGCCCCAGAAGCTGCGCATCGACGATACGGGCGTAAGGGGCGACTGCCTTGCGGCACCGCGGAGCCATTTTTCCGATATTGAATGTCGCGTTGGTCTATCGACCCGAATCACTATCCCGCCCAAACGATTTTTCTTTTATTACGGACAGTAACACCAATTGATCATTTTCCATTAGCTTTTCACCAGCCGCGGGCGGCTTAACTCGCCGGCCGTTGCAGTGGAGCAACAGAGTGGATGATCACGGGGCTGTGCCGTCGGAATTCTAGGCGCTTGATATCAATGCAATTTCAATACGTTACTTGCCTACGCCGGAGAAAGTAGGGACCTTCCCTTGGGGAAGGCCCTCACACAGCTTTGTGAACGTAGAAGCGCCGTCCAGCGGTCGATCTTCACAGCCTGAACCGATCTTCAGCGCGCCCTTACGGCCAGGTCCGACCTCGTTGGCGGCCAGAACGCGACCTGTATGATTCGTGGGTGAAGCCGCCTTGTCGGGAGAGCCCGTAATCAGCCAAGCAACGACGTTGCCCCTACGTCCAGGATGCGGACCGACATCGATTCCGACACAGATCACGAACCCGGGCGAGCAAGGCCTACGGCAACAGCTGGAGCAAGGGGCTGTTTTCCTGCCAGTCCTCCACCAAGGGATTGACCTGAACCGGCAAGCATGGCCATGGCCTTTTCGTCAGCAAGGCCAAGGTGACGGTGAAATAGTCGAAAATAGTCCGGCTCAGTTCGCCGTCTCCAGTTCGCCGCGTGCCTTGGCCGCAGCCACCTGGCGCAGCGCATCGGCAAGCGTATCGGCGTCCTGGGCGCCCATCACCGCATATTTGCCTTCAAGCAGAAAGCACGGCACGCCCGATATGCCCATGCGCGAAGCAGTGGCGATTTCGGTGCGCACCGCCTCTACATCGGCGTCCGTCGACAGAAGCGTTTCGACGACGGAGGCATCCATGCCGGCCTCGCGGGCGGCTTCGATCAGCACGGCATGATCGCCGAGATTGGCGCCTTCTTCGAAATTCAGCTGGAACAGCCGGCGCACCAGCCGGTTCTGAACGGCCTCGCCGGCCGTCCCGGCCCAGCGAATGAGCCGGTGCGCATCCAGCGTATTGGGCGCGACCTTGATGGCGTCGAAGGCAAAGGAAATCCCCTCAGCCTCGCCCAACGGCTCGATCCGGGCATGGATCTCGCGGATGCGTTGCTCGCTGCCGAATTTCGCTACCATGTAGTCGCGGCGGTTCTTGCCTTCGGGCGGAATCGTCGGGTCGAGCTGGAAGGGCCGCCAACGTATGTGAACGTCGATGTCGACGGCGGCAATCGCCTTGTCGAGCCGTTTCTGGCCGATAAAGCACCAGGGGCACACGACGTCGGAGACCACATCGACGGTAATCGAGTTCTCGTCGTTCATCTTGATCTCCTGTTCTGAAGAGGTCACTTCGGTTTGCGCCACCAGGTCGGCAACTGATAACCGTATATGGGCGTCTTTTGCGGATGTTCCAGATAGTTCCAATAAGCGAGCCATTGCTGGTTGTTGTGCTGGGTCGGCACCATGTAATTGCCTGAGATCAGCAGCCGGTCGAGGACCCGGACAGCAGCGACATAGTCCTCCTTCGAGCGAGCTCTCAACATCGCCTCGATCGCCGCGTCCACTGCTGGGTCGGCGACACCCGCTAGGTTGAACGAGCCTTCGGCCTTGGCGGCAGCGGATCCCCAGCGCCCGGCTTGCTCGATACCGGGCGACAGCGAGTTGTTGAAACCGGTCGAGCCGACCAGCACCTCGAAATCGAAACGCTGCTTGCGCGACTGGATCTGATCGCCGTCGAGGCTGCGAATGCTGACATCGATGCCGAGCTTCTCAAGCGTGCGCTGATAGATAGCGGCAAGTCGCTCTTCGTCCTGCGAGGCGGTCAGGATCTCGAAACCGAACGGCTTTCCCTGGGGATCGAGCATCGCGCCGTCCTGCACCGTATAGCCCGCGCTCTTCAGCAGCTCGAATGCCGCCTTCAGCACCTTGCGGTCCTGGCCGGAGCCATCGGTAACGGGCGGCCTGTAGGTGCCGTCCATGACATCTGCGGGCACGCGGCCGGGGTAGGGGGCCAGCAGGGCCTTTTCCTTTTCGCTGGCCGGGTGGCCGAGCGCGGACAGCTCGGAATTCTGCCAAAAACTCATCGTGCGCGTGTATTTGCCGCCGAACAGATTCTTGTTGGCCCATTCGAAGTCGTAGAGCATGCCGAGCGCGCGCCGTACGATCGGATTGGAAAATTTCGGCAGCCGCGTGTTGAACAGGAAACCGTTGAACACCGGCGGAATGCCGGTATCGAAAGTTTCGGCGATGACCTCGCCCCTGTGGAAGGCCGGAAAGTCGAGATCGCGCTCGCGTTTGACCGGGTCGCTGTCGTCGTCGATGGCGCAGATGCCTTTCTTGAACGCTTCCTGCTTGGCGTTGGCGTTGAGGAAATACTCGATGGTGATCTGGTCGTAATTGTCGAAGCCGCGCTTGGACGGCACGTCCTTGCCCCAATAGTCCGGATTGCGCTTGAACACGATGCGCTGGCCGGGCACGACTTGCGCCACCGTGTAAGGCCCGCTGCCGATCACCGGCTTCAGCGTCGTCCTGTCGAAAGTGTCCTTGTTGAACGCGTGTTTCGGGATGATCGGCGTCAGCGCAATGATTAGGGGAAATTCGCGGTCCGCCTTTTCGTTGAAGGTGAAGCGCACACTGCGGTCGCCGGTCTTTTCGAGCTTGGCGATCGCTTTCATTCGCTGGCTGTAAGGTGGCCGACCCTTCTCGGTGAAGACATCATAGGTGAACAACACGTCTTCCGGCGTCACCGGCTCGCCGTCCGACCATTTGGCCCTGGGATCGAGGTGGAATTCGATGCTCTTGCGCTCGGGATCCATGTCGGCGGTATCGGCGAGCAGGCCGTAGAGACTGAAGGCCTCGTCGTAGTTGCGCTGCATCAACGGCTCGAAGACAAGATTGCCAAAAGCTTGATCCATCATGCCGCGCGCGGTGGTGCGCAGACTTCTCAGGATGAACGGATTGAGATTGTCGAAGCTGCCGACGACACAATAGGTAATGCTGCCGCCTTTCGGCGCGTCGGGATTGACGTAGTTGAAATGATCATAGTCGGCCGGCAGCGCCGGCTCGCCCTGCATGGCAAGCGCGTGCTTCGGTTCCGACAGGGCCGGCTGCAGGGAAAGGCCGACAAACAAGATTGTGGCGATCAGCCAAACGACAACGCGGCCCATGACCGTCTCCTTCCCGATTCGATGCGCAGCATACATGAGCCGGTCGTGCACCGGCCAATCCCTCAACCCAGTCCCTCGGCCAAGATTCGCGTGGCCCGGGCTGGATTCGGCGTCGCTTGCAGTGTAACACGCCGTCCGAAGTCATTCTGTTGCCTCATTTCGGCAACAGGTAGCTGGACCACACGGCATGAAAAAAGCCGGTCCCGGGATCATTTGAGAGGAATGCACGACATGACGAGCCTGAACAGCAACGCGTACCGCCTGTCGGTCATGGCCGCTGGCGTGGTCGGCATTCTGGGCGCCGGGATTCCCGCTGCTGTCGCGCAGCAGCAACAGCAGATTCCGCAAGGCTGGTTCAAGGCCTGCACCAAGCAGGAAGATGTCGACATTTGCAATGTCCAGAACATCACCACCGCCGGCAATGGTCAGCTCATCACCGGCGTCAGCCTGATCGAATTGAAGGGCAAGGTGAACCGCAAGGTGTTCCAGGTGACGGTTCCGACCGGCCGTTTGGTTCCTCCCGGCATCGGCCTCCAGATCGACGCCGGCAAGGCGCAGAAGCTCGAGTACGTGATCTGTTTCCCGGATCGCTGCGTGGCGGAAGTGCCGCTGACCGATCAGCTCGTCGCGTCCTTCAAGAAAGGTTCGAACCTGACGCTGACCTCGGTCAATTTCCAGAACCAGCCGAACCCGATCAAGATCGCGCTGACCGGCTTCAGCGGCGCCTTCGACGGCCCGCCGCTGCAGCAGTCGGACATCGAGGACCGACAGAAGAAGCTCCAGGAGTTCGTCGCCAAGAACAATCAGGATTTTGCCAAGAAGCTCAAGGAAGAACAGGAAAAGGCGAAGGCCGCCAACTGATCGACGGGTTTTCGAACAAAACAAAAAGCGGGGTTCATGCCCCGCTTTTTTATTGAATCGGCTGATTATCGGGTCCAGACTTGTCTCAAGCCTGTCCGAGCCCAGCCAGATCCCGACTAAGTCAATGTCTCAATTGGTGCTTCGGCTCGTAGCGCCCGTCGGGCTTCTTGTCGAACATTTCACCAATCTGCGGATGCCGGACCGGTTCGCCCGACCGGTCCTCGAGTAAATTCTGCTCGGACACATAGGCGATGTATTCCGTCTCCGAATTCTCGGCGAGCAGATGATAAAAGGGCTGGTCCTTGCGCGGCCGCACGTCAGCGGGGATCGCCTCGTACCATTCGTCGGTATTGGCGAATTGCGGATCGACGTCGAAAATGACGCCGCGGAACGGAAACAGCCGGTGGCGAACCACCTGTCCGATCGAGAATTTGGCTGTCTTCATCGCACTCACCACTTGAACTTCTTGAACGCCACGCATCCTGGAACACGCAAGGAAACGCTCCAGGACTTTAGATTCTTACGCACCGGTCAGGCAAAGATCGGCCCAGACCTTACGGTCGACATCGTCATTATTTGGCGCAGACGCCGCGTCAATTCAATCCCGATCAACTGATGCCGGTTTGAGCATCACAAGATGCGGATCAAGGGCGGCGCCACGATCGCTATCGCGCGGCCGCTTTTCGCAATCCGCCAAAAAACGCCGCAAAACCGCTGCCGGGTCGAAGACCCTCGCGCATGAAAAACGCCCGCAACGGCGCAAACCCCTCAAGCGCGCCAAGACCAGCGCTGCGCATCAGCTGGGCCGGCAGCATGTCGGAAAGCAACGACATGTTCAGTAGGTTGACCGCGCTGCTGCGCGCCAGAATGTCCGGCCGCCGCTTGAAATCATAGGCTGCAAGCGCCTGGGCGGCGCCCGGGTCCGAGCGGTTTCTGCTTGCGGTACCAATCAGGTCGTCAATGTCCCGGATGCCGAGATTAAGCCCTTGCGCGCCGATTGGGGGAAACACGTGGGCGGCTTCACCGACAAGTGCCACGCGGCGATGCGCAAACCGCCACGGGCTCACCGCTGAAAGTGGGTAGACCTGCCGGCCGGGCTCAACCGACACGCGGCCCAGCATCGATTGCATCCGCTGTTCGACCCGCGTCGAAAGCTCCGCCTCGTCGAGTGCTGCAAGATCCTTGGCGATTTCGGGTTCGAGCACCCAGACAAGGCTGGACCGGTTGCCGGGCAGGGGAACCTGTGTGAACGGACCGGTCTCGGTGTGGAATTCGGTCGAGGTGAATGCATGGTCGCTGCGGTGACCGAAATTGAGCACCAGCGCCGCCTGCGGAAAGGATCGGACCGAGGTCCGGATGCCGGCTGCCTCGCGGGCCGGCGATTGACGGCCATCGGCGGCAACTGCCAACGATGCCTCGATCTCGCTACCGTCGGCGAGAACGGCATGTGCATGGTCGGCATCGAGGCGCCATGCCTCCACCATCGACTTTCGCCATTCGATGCCCGAATGCGCGACAGCCTCGGCTAGCGTGCGGTTGAGAACGCTGTTGGGCAAGTTCAGCCCGAATTGCTCTTCGTTGATCTCGCTGGCGCGAAAGGTCACTGTCGGGCTGCGGATCAGCCGGTTGGTTGCGTCAACGATACGCATCACCTTGAGCGGCGCTGCGTGCGGCCTGATTCCGTCGAAGATCCCTAGCCGTTCGAACATCTTTAGGGCAGGGTTCATCAAGGCTGTCGTCCGGCCGTCGGGGCCGGCAGCGTCGGGTCCGACGAGCGTCACGGGAAAGCCCGCCTCGGCAAAGCCAAGCGCCGCGATCAGCCCCGCAGGGCCGCTGCCGGCGACCAGTATCCGTGCTGTTTCCCGGTGGTTCAAATTCGGCTTCCGGATTGCGAGGTGAGGCCTGTCCGACCTGCTGGTCCATATAGGTCAGGTGATGCCGCTTGATCAACGCGGCGATTCGGCCCATTCGGTTGCCATGACCGGCCAACAAGACGATTTCAGCCACCTCGACGGTACCGGCCGCGCGATGGCGAGCGTTGCGCGCAGCCCTCGACTGACCGTGAGCGTTGTTGCCGGCATGGGCGTTGCCCTTGCCTGGCTCTTTCTCGGCGCAATGGCAGTTCGGGGGGCGGTGAGCCGGCTCCCGGGCGCCGACGTACCCGGCGACGCCGTGCTGGAATACCTGCAGCTACTGCCGTTGCCGGATTTCCTTGCGCGTTTCTTCGCCCTCTGCCTTGCGCCGGCGCCGCTTCGCGCAAGCCTAGGCGCGCAAGGCGGGGCACTCACCGCGATGTGGCTGTTGATGGCCATCGCGACCATGCTGCCCTCCGCGGCGCCGATGATCCGCACCTATTGCGAGATCGCGGATACCGCCCGGATCAAGAGGGAGCCGGCCGTCCATCCGCTGATCCTGGTCGCTGGATATTTGAGCGTCTGGCTTGTCGCCTCGGCAATGTTCGCTGCCCTGACGCTCGCAATCCATGCATTCGCCTCATCCGGGCAGATGCTCGATCCGCTGGTTGGAATTGCCGGGGCAGCCGCGCTGTCGATCGCTGGTCTCTATCAGTTCAGCTGGCTGAAGGGAGTCTGTCTGGACAAGTGCAGAAATCCGTTCTCGGTCCTGTTCGCCAACTGGAGCGCCAGGCCCATTCGTATTTTGCGGCTCGGCATGAAGCAGGGCCTGTGGTGCCTTGGATGCTGCTGGGCTCTAATGCTGGTAATGTTTGCCGTCGGTGTGATGAACGTGTTCTCGATGGCGCTGATCGGCTTGTTCAGCCTGGTCGAAAAACAGACGGCAGGCAATCTGCCGACGCGGCTGGCCGGTGCGATACTGCTTGTCTGGGCAGCAGCGCTAGTAGTAGTCTCGACATGAGGGGGACAATTCGATGACAGACCAAAACTGGGCAATGAAGGGAGAACTCGTCCTCTCCTGCAATTGCACGGTTTTTTGCCCTTGCGTTCTGTCGCTCGGCAACCATCCGCCTACGGAAGGCTATTGCCAAACCTGGGCGGGGTTCCGCATCGATGCCGGCCATTTCGGCGAGGTCGACCTGTCCGGTCTCAATCTTGGGTTGATTATGGAAATCTCCGGCTATATGAGCCGCGGCAACTGGACGGCCGGCCTTTTCATCGACAAGCGCGCCTCGGTTTACGCTGTGAAGGGACTGACGAAGATATTCACCGGCAAGGCCGGTGGAACCACATCGCTGCTCTCCATCCTGGTCGGACAGTTCCTCGGCGTCGAGCAGGTGCCGATCACCTACGAGACGCGTGAGAAAACACGCATCTTCCAGATACCGAAGATTATCGATGGTGCGGTGACGCCGATCACCGGCAAGGATCGCGACAAGGATACGGTCATCAGCAATTCGGAATACTGGATTGCGCCGGAAATCATCGTCGCCAAATCCGACAAGAGCAAGATGCGGGCCTTTGGCCGCAACTGGAACTTTGCTGGCCGCTCGGCCGAAATCTGCAAGCTGGATTGGCGGGGCCCGTGAGCAAGAAGACGACGGCCAGGAAAATCGCCGACCGGATTCCGCGGCCGAAGAAGAAAGTCACATGGCCTCAGGCGCGGGCGTTCTCGGTCCATCTCTTGACCGCGTCGGGCTCATTCCTGGCGTTTCTGTCGCTGGTGGCGGCAAGCGAGCAGCGCTGGACGGCGATGTTCTGGTGGCTGGGCCTGGCGCTTTTCGTCGACGGCATCGACGGGCCGATCGCCAGGAAGCTCGACGTCAAGGAAATCCTGCCGACATGGTCGGGCGAACTGCTCGACAACATCATCGACTACGTGACCTACGTGTTGATTCCGGCCTTCGCGCTCTATCAGCGCGGCTTCATGGGCGAGCGCCTGTCGTTCCTGTCTGCGGCGATAATCGTGGTGTCGAGCGCGATCTACTATGCCGATACCGGCATGAAGACGAAGGAGAATTTCTTCAAAGGCTTTCCGGTCGTCTGGAACATGGTGGTGTTCACGCTGTTCGTCATCGAACCAGGACAATGGGTTTCCTTCGCCGTGGTCGTGGTGGCCGGCATTCTCACCTTCGTGCCGATCAATTTCATCCATCCGGTGCGGGTGAAGCGGCTGCGGCCAATCAATCTCGGCATGACGCTGCTTTGGTGCGCTTTCGGCGCGCTGGCGCTGGCGCAGGCGGCACTTGCCTCCTTCTACGACCAGATCGGCGTGCTGGGCGAGCAGGTCAGCGATTTCATCAAGATCGGGATTACGGTCACCGGGCTTTACCTCGCCTGCATCGGCGCTATCATGCAGTTCTTTCCAAATCTCGGCGCCAAGCCGGACAAGAAAGCCTGATCCCAAGAGAGCCTGAAAATGTCCAAAACGATCCGCATCCATGCCCATGGCGGTCCGGAGGTCCTGACCTATGAGGACGCCGATCCCGGGCAGCCAGGCTCGGGACAGATCCTGGTCAAGCACAGCGCGATCGGTCTCAATTTCATCGACGTCTATTATCGCTCGGGCCTCTATCCGCCGCAGGGCGGATTTCCGCTGATCCCCGGCGGCGAGGCGGCCGGCGTGGTCTTGAAGGTCGGCTCGGATGTCGACTGGCTCAAACCCGGCGATCGCGTCGCCTATGCCGTGACCACCGGCGCCTATGCCGAGCAGCGCGTGATCGCTGCCGACCGAGTGGTGAAGGTGCCGGACGGCATCAGCGACGAACAGGCCGCGGCGATGATGCTAAAGGGCATGACGGCCCAATATCTGTTGCGCCGTACATTCAAGGTGAAAGCCGGCGACACGATCCTGTTTCATGCGGCGGCCGGCGGTGTCGGGCTGATCCTCGGTCAATGGGCCAAGCATCTCGGCGCGACGGTGATCGGCACCGCGAGCTCGACCGACAAGATCGAACTCGCGAAGGCGCATGGCTTCGACCACGTGATCAACTATCGCGAACAGGATTTCGTTGCCGGCGTCGCGGCTATCACCAGTGGCAAGAAATGCGACGTCGTCTATGATTCGGTCGGCAACGACACGTTTCCAGCCTCGCTCGATTGCCTGCGGCCGCTCGGCACGTTCGTCAGCTTCGGTCAATCGTCTGGGCCGATCCCGCCCTTCAGCATCTCGTTGCTGGCGCAGAAGGGCTCGCTGTTCGCAACGCGGCCGACGCTGTTCGTCTACAATGCCAGGCGCGAAGACCTCGAGGCTTCCGCCGCCGCATTGTTCGACGTGGTGCTCAGCGGCGCCGTCAAGATCAAGATCAACCAGCGTTACGCGCTCAGCGAGGCCGGCAAGGCGCATTCCGATCTCGAAGGGCGCAGGACCACCGGGACAACGATACTTATCCCTTGAGCGCCCGCAGTTTCGGCCCGCCGACGCCGCCGTTCTTGCGAACTGCTCTTTACCGCTTGAGTTTCCGCTGAAATTCTTGAAGCTCTTTCAAGTCGTGAGGCGCTTACCGTAGAGAGCAGGGCGCGCATACGATGCTTGCGGGAACACAGAACATGTCTGGCAAACCAGATGGAGGCACCGTGAGTGCAGATCAGGACGGCGCAAACCTGCTTGAGGTTCGCGGCCTCACAAAGATATTCGGCACGCTGACAGCCTGCGACCATGTCGATCTCAACATCGCCAAGGGCGAGATCCATGCGTTGCTTGGCGAGAACGGCGCCGGCAAGTCGACGCTGGTGAAAATGCTTTTTGGATCGCTGGAACCGAATTCTGGCGAGATTTTCTGGAATGGCCAGGCGGTCAGGATCACCAGCCCAGGCACCGCAAAAAAGCTCGGCATCGGCATGGTTTTCCAGCATTTTTCCCTGTTCGAAGCGCTGACGGCGGCGGAGAACATCGCGCTGTCGCTGGATGACGGCTCGCCGATCAGCACGATCGCGGCCAAGGCGAGGGCGCTCTCCTACAGTTACGGCCTGCCTCTCGACCCGCTATCGCTGGTCGGTGATCTGTCGGTCGGCGAGCGTCAGCGGATCGAAATCATCCGCTGCCTGCTGCAGACGCCGCAACTCATCATCCTCGACGAGCCGACTTCGGTGCTGACGCCGCAGGAAGCCGATAAGCTGTTCGAAACGCTCGAACGGTTGCGTTCGGAAGGAAAGTCCATCCTCTACATTTCGCACCGGCTGGAAGAAGTCAAACGCATCTGCGACCGCGCCACCGTGCTGCGTCACGGCAAGGTGGTCGGCCATTGCAATCCGCGCCAGGAAACCGCGTCTTCGTTGGCGCGGATGATGGTCGGCAACGAGGTCCAGGCCGTGGTGCGGGCGCCGGCCGAGGGTATCGAGACCGCGCCGGTGCTGCTTCAAATCCGCGAACTCACCCGCAAGCCGGCGACCCCGTTCTCGATCCCGCTCAGGAACATCAATCTTGAAGTCCGGGCCGGCGAGGTGATCGGCATTGCCGGTGTGGCCGGCAACGGCCAGGGTGAATTCTTCGAATCCGTTTCCGGCGAGGTGCTGCAGGAGGATACCGGCTCGGTCCGCATCCGCGGCAAGGATGCCGGCGGCCTCGCCATCACCGGCAGGCGCCTGATGGGCGCTGCCTTCGTTCCGGAAGAGCGGCTCGGCCACGGCGCAGCACCGCGCATGAAGCTTTCGGAAAACCTGCTTCTGTCGCGCCACGCCACCGACGGCAAGATGTTTGTCGGCGCCGGTGGAATGGTCAAGAGCGATGCGATCTATACCGCTGCTCAACGCATCATAAAGGCAATGGACGTGCGCAAGAGCGCGCCGGACCCAGAGGCTGCGGCCCTTTCGGGCGGCAATCTGCAGAAATTCATCGTCGGCCGCGAACTCGACCGCCGGCCAAGCGTCTTGGTGGTCAATCAGCCGACCTGGGGGGTCGATGCGGGTGCGGCGGCCCACATCCGCCAGGCGCTGATCGAACTGGCGCGCAGCGGCTCGGCGGTGCTGGTGATCAGCCAGGACCTCGACGAGCTGTTCGAGATTTCCGATGCGATCACGGTCATGCACAATGGCGAACTGTCGAAGCCGCTGCCGATAGCTGAAGCGACATTCGAGAAAATCGGGCTGCTGATGGGCGGCGCCGAACCCGGTCATGCCGAACATACGCTGGAGACGGCTTGATGCGCCTCGAACTTGTAAAACGCCCGCAGCGCTCGATGCTGTTTTCGGCACTCTCGCCTTTCATCGCTTTCGTTTTGACGATCATAGCCGGTGCCATCATGTTCGCGCTGCTCGGCGTCAACCCGTTGACTGCGTTCCGCATCTACTTCATCGAACCGATCAGCCAGGTCTGGCAGTTGCATGAGCTGGCGATCAAGGCCGCCCCCCTGATCCTGATCGCGGTCGGACTGTCGGTCTGCTACAAGGCCAACATCTGGAACATCGGCGCCGAAGGTCAGTTCATCCTGGGCGGCATTGTCGGCTCGATCTTCCCTGTGCTGTTTCCGCAGTTCGAAGGCCCATTGGTGCTGCCGCTGATGCTTCTTTTCGGCATGGTCGGTGGGGCTGCCTATGCTGCAATCCCGGCACTGCTGAAGACGCGCTTCAACACCAACGAGATCCTGACCAGCCTGATGCTGGTCTATGTCGCCCAGCTCTTCCTGGATTGGCTCGTACGCGGGCCGTGGCGCGATCCGCAGGGCCACGGTTTCCCGCAAACCATCCAGTTCAACGACTCGGCCATACTGCCGGAACTCCTCCCGGAATCCGGCCGGGCAAACTGGGGATTTGTCTTCGCGTTGGTCGCGGCGATACTGATCTGGATCCTGATGAGCCGTATGCTGAAAGGCTTCGAGGTCCGCGTGCTCGGCTCAAGCCCGAGGGCAGGGCGCTTCGCCGGGTTTGGCCTTAACCGTATGGTCTTCTTTGCCTTCCTGCTGTCGGGCGCACTGGCCGGACTTGCCGGGATTTCGGAGGTCTCGGGAGCCATCGGACAATTGCAGCCGGTGATTTCGCCCGGCTACGGATTTACCGCTATCATCGTGGCATTCCTCGGCCGGCTCAATCCGCTCGGCATCGTCGCCGCAGGCCTTGTGCTGGCGCTGACTTATCTGGGCGGCGAGGCAGTGCAAAGCGCGCTCGGCATCTCCGACAAGGTGGCGCGCGTGTTCCAGGGCATGCTTTTGTTCTTCGTGCTCGGCTGCGACACGCTCATCCATTACCGCATTCGCCTGATCGGCTTTTCCGCGCCGAAGCTCGAGGCAGCGCCGAAGCTGGAGGGAGCCCGCTGATGGACGTCACCGTCAACATCCTCTTGACGATCGCGACGGCGGCGACGCCGCTGCTGATCGCGGCGATCGGCGAACTGGTGGTCGAACGTTCGGGTGTGCTCAATCTCGGCGTCGAAGGAATGATGATCATGGGTGCCGTCGGCGGTTTCGGCGCCGGCTATCTCACCGGCTCGCCTTGGATAGGGCTGTTGGCGGCAATCACCATGGGGGCAGTGTTCTCGCTTCTGTTCGCCGTCATGACGCTGTCGCTGGCCACCAACCAGGTGGCAACCGGCCTGTCGCTGACACTGCTCGGCCTCGGGCTTTCCGGCATGATGGGGACGAATTTTGTCGGCCAGCCTGGCGAGAGGCTGCCAAACCTCGACATTCCCGGCCTGACCGCAATCCCGGTCGTCGGCAGGCTGCTGTTCGGCCAGGATCCAATCTTCTACATCTCGATCGCGCTGACCGCTGCCGTGATGTGGTTCCTGTTCAGAACCCGCACCGGGCTCACGCTGCGCTCGATCGGCGACAGCCACGCATCGGCCCATGCGCTTGGTATCCATGTCATCCGCTATCGTTATCTCTCAGTGATTTTCGGCGGCGCTTGTGCCGGCCTAGCCGGCGGCCACCTATCGCTGGTCTACACGCCGCAATGGGTGGAGAACATGACCGCCGGCCGCGGCTGGATCGCGCTGGCTCTGGTCGTCTTCGCTTCCTGGCGGCCGTGGCGGGTGCTGGCCGGCGCCTATATTTTCGGCGCGGTCTGGATCGGCCAGCTTCATGCACAGGCATTCGGCATTCCGGTCCCCTCGCAACTGCTTTCTTCGCTGCCCTATCTGGCAACCGTCGTGGTTCTCGTTCTAATCTCACGCAACAAGCGTTTGACGATGATGAACACGCCGGCCTCCTTGGGCCAGCCATTCGTTCCGGATCGTTGACAACAAAAAGACGGAAGCTCCAAGGCTTAACTCAGAGAGGTAACAAAATGAAAAAACTGCTTATTGCCCTGCTGGCGACGACGGCCGCATTGTCGCTGGCGGCCTCAGCTGAGGCGGCGGACAAGCTGAAGGCATGCTGGGTCTATACCGGCCCGATCGGCGATTTCGGCTACTCCTACCAGCACGACCAGGGCCGCCTCGAGGTGGAAAAGGCACTCGGCGACAAGGTCGAGACCGCCTATCTCGAAAACGTCTCCGAAGGCCCCGATGCCGACCGCGCCTTCGAGCGCCTGGCGCGCGAGGGATGCAAGATCATTTTCGGCACATCCTTCGGCTTCATGGACCCGGAAGTGAAGATCGCCAAAAAATTCCCCAAGGTGATGTTCGAGCACGCCACTGGCTACAAGACCGCCAAAAATCTCGGCATCTACAATGCGCGTTTCTATGAAGGCCGTTACGTACTTGGTCAGATCGCCGCCAAGCAATCGAAGTCGGGGGTCGCCGGCTACATCGTTTCTTTCCCGATCCCGGAAGTGGTGATGGGTATTAATTCCTTCATGCTAGGCGCACAGTCGATCAATCCGAACTTCAAAGCCAAAATCGTCTGGGTGAACTCCTGGTTCGATCCGGGCAAAGAAGCCGACGCCGCCAAGGCATTGTTCGACCAAGGCGCCGACATCATCGTCCAGCACACCGACTCGACCGCTGCGTTGCAGGTGGCGGAGGAGCGCAAGCTGCACGGCTTCGGCCAGTCCTCCGATATGATCAAGTTCGCACCGCACGCGCAGCTGACCGCACTGACCGACGAATGGGGCCCGTACTACATCAGCCGGGTCCAGGCGGCACTCGACGGCACCTGGAAGCCCGACAATGTATGGCTCGGCATCAAGGACGGCGCCGTCAAGCTGGCGCCGTTCACCAACATGCCCGACGACGTCAAGGCGATGGCCGAAGCCACCACCAAGAAGATCGCCGACGGCTGGAACCCCTTTACCGGGCCGATCGCCAAGCAGGACGGCACACCTTGGCTGAAGGAGGGCGAGGTCGCCGACGACGCCACGTTGCTCGGCATGAATTTCTACGTGAAGGGCGTCGACGACAAGCTGCCGCAATAAGCAACCGGAAGCACATCGTAACGAAAGCGCGCCGCGAGGCGCCCTTTCATTTCGGACTGAATCAGACGGCCGAGCCGTAGAGGTCGTAAGCGTCGGCGCGATCGATCTTGACCGTGACGATGTCGCCGGCGCGCAGTGGCCGCCGCGACTGGATATGGACCGAGCCGTCGATTTCGGGCGCGTCGTATTTGGTCCGGCCCTTGGCCGAATTGCCATGCGCCTCGTCGATCAGGACCGGCAGTCGCTTGCCAATTTTCCTGGTGAGCTGCGTTGCCGAAATCTTCTGCTGGCGCTGCATGAAGCGGTGCCAGCGGGCTTCCTTGATCTCCTGCGGCACCTGCTCGAGGCCGAGCTCGTTGGAGCGGGCGCCTCTGACCGGCTCGTATTTGAAACAGCCGGCGCGGTCGATCTTCGCCTCGTCCAGCCAGTCGAGCAGCATCTCGAAATCGTCGTCCGTCTCGCCGGGGAACCCGACGATGAAGGTGGAGCGGATGGCAAGGTCCGGGCAGACGTCGCGCCAGCTGCGAATGCGCTCGAGCGTCTTTTCGCCATGAGCGGGCCGGCGCATGTTCTTCAGCACCTGCGGCGAGGCATGCTGGAACGGAATGTCGAGATAGGGAAGAATCTTACCTTCGGCCATCAGGGGGATGACGTCTGCGACATGCGGGTAGGGATAGACATAGTGCATGCGCACCCAGACACCGAGCTTGCCCAGTTCTTCCGATAGATCGAGGAACTTCGCCCGCACTTCGCGGTCGCCGAACATGCTGGTCTGGTATTTGATATCGATGCCGTAGGCGCTGGTATCCTGCGAGATGACGAGGATCTCCTTGACCCCGGCCTTGGCCAGCTTCTCGGCTTCGCGCAACACGTCGGCGGCCGGCCGCGATACGAGGTCGCCACGCAGCGCCGGGATGATGCAGAAGGTGCAGCGGTTGTTGCAGCCTTCCGAAATCTTGAGATACGCATAGTGGCGCGGCGTGAGCTTGACCCCTTGCGGCGGCAAAAGGTCGACGTAGGGATCGTGGCTCGGCGGTGCTGCCTCATGCACTGCCGCCATAACGCTTTCATAGGCTTGTGGACCAGTGATGGCGAGGACGTTGGGGTGTCTTTCACGAATGACGTCCGGCTCGGCGCCGAGGCAGCCGGTGACGATAACCCTGCCGTTCTCCGAAAGTGCCGAGCCGATAGCGCTGAGCGATTCGTCGCGGGCCGAATCGAGAAAGCCACAGGTGTTGACGACGACAAGGTCGGCACCGTCGTGCTTGCGGGCGATCTCGTAGCCTTCAGCCCGCAAGCGCGTGATGATGCGCTCGGAATCCACAAGGGCTTTCGGGCATCCAAGGCTGACGAAACTGACGCGAGGGGCGGACATCAAGCTTTTCCGGATTCAGGATTGGCGGCGCAGTACCACAGTTGTTGCCGCATTGGTATGGGCAGCGGCTGCGGCGAAACGCAACCGCCGGCATCGCCGAAGGCTCGCCGAAATCGAAGTCGCGGCCGATGCGAATTCGAGTCGATGCGTCAGCTCACCGCACTGCTGACATGCGGGAAGACTTCCACCGCGCCTCGATAGATCATATCGAGTGCGACATAGAAGATGATCAAAAGGCCGATATAGGCGATCCAGCGATGGCGGTGCAGCAGCTTGGCGATGAAGCTCGCGGCAAGGCCCATCAGCGCGATCGACAGGACGAGGCCTATCACCAGCACCTGGAAATGATCGCGCGCCGCGCCGGCGACCGCCAGTACGTTGTCGAGCGACATCGACACGTCGGCGATGACGATCTGCAATGCCGCCTGACCCAAGGTCTTCTTACGCGCCTTGCCGGCCACCATATCATCGCTGTTGATATCGGAATTGGACAGCGCTTCGGTCGCCTCCACCTCGTCGGCATGCGACGTGCGCAGCTCGCGATACATCTTCCAGCACACCCATAGCAGCAAGATGCCGCCGGCCAGCAGCAGGCCGACAATCTGCAGCAGGGTGACGGTGATCGCGGCAAAACCGATGCGCAGCACCGTTGCCGCCACCACGCCGATGAGAATCGCTCTCTTGCGCTGCTCGACCGGCAAGCCCGCTGCGGCCAGGCCGATGACGATGGCGTTATCGCCTGCAAGCACGAGGTCGATGGCGATGACCTGGAGCAGGGCAGAGAAGCCCGCGGCAGTGAAAATTTCCATCGACTGGAAGTCCCTTGCTGGTTGGCCGACCGTTCGCGTCGAATGCCTCGAGGGCCTAACGTGTATGGTTCCCGCACGTCAAGGGACTGGTTGGAACAAGGTCGGCAATATACAGAGTTTACGACGATCGGCCCGAAACACCTGCAAAATGCGGCCACAGGTCGCGAATGCCTAGTTATAGAGATTGTATTTGGGCCAGTCGCTTTCCGGAATTTCATCACCGATCCGGTAGCGGAGCTGCAGGACTTCCATATGGTCCGGCGCTGTCTCGCATTTGAATTTCAGCCGGTACCATTGTCCTTTGCTGCGAAACGCAGCACCCGGGCTCCTGATCGCATCGGCGCCCATTTCGGGCGTCGCAAAAGCGTAGGCGACGACACGATCGGCTTTGTATTTGTGGTCGTCGCGGGTAATCCGGTCGAGAATTTCGGCGTCGCATCGCTGCTCCAGCCGGGTTTGCGGATCGAGTTTCAGCAGGCCGGCGCGCAATGCGCTGTCCATCGCGCCGGCCGGCCAAGCCACTATCGTCCATCCGAGGACCGCAGAAAATAGTTTATTCATAGGCGGGAGAAGCACCATATTCGGGCGGAGAAATCAACCCGACGAGCGCGGCTGCGCGGCGGGTGACAGTCTTCGCTTTGTGGCAGGTTGTTGATTACGCAATAGTATCACCGGTACTTTGGTATCGTTGCCATGATCAGCACCTGTCGCATTTCAGCGACGCGAGAGGTGGTGCGCTGCATGGGGCAGAGCGGCAGTTCTCCCCGAAGCGGACCGGCCTGTTAAACCCAGGCAGTCGAGAATCCGACGAGCGGAAAACTCGACGTCCATGCCTGCAGGATTGAAGAAATTGGATGAGCGGCCCGAGACATAGGTGACGATTTGTACCGGACACATAGGTAACACTTTTCGGTTTTTGCCGGGAGGTGTTGATGCCGTGGAGAGAGTGTTCGGTGAT
>NZ_JAMYUV010000035.1:0-59643 GCF_040323405.1 Mesorhizobium sp. M0048
ATCGGTGATCGCAACGTCACCACCGTGCCATGGCCGCTCGCCCCTCAGAGCAAGCCCCGTTCTCTCTCCAAAACTTTTTGCAGAACCTTCAGCACACTATCCCTTCCATGTACCAGACAGTGCGGCTGGTCGGAGACACCGTCAAGGAGGTCATCGCCAGTTCGTCGCCGGCGGGCGAAAAGGCGGATTCCTATTTCAACGCCTCCTTCATCCTCGGCGGTCAGATCAAGGGCAGCGCGCCGCGCCTGTTCATGATCTATCCGGAAGGCAATTTCATCGAATCCACCGACGACACGCCGTTCTTCCAGATCGGTGAGACCAAATACGGCAAGCCGATCATCATCCGCGCTTATGAAAGGACGATGAGTTTCGCCGAGACGGTGAAGTTGCTGCTTGTGTCGTTCGACTCGACGCTGAAGTCGAACCTGTCGGTCGGCCTGCCGCTCGACCTGCTGTTCTATGAAAAGGACACCTTCAAGGTCGGCCTCAAAAAGCGAATAACCCAGGATGATCAATATTATCGCACGATCTCGGATAGCTGGTCGAACGCGCTGAAGACTGCCTTTGCCAGCTTGCCTGATTTTCCCGAATGAAAACCTTCGTTTTTCGTGCTCTTTGATGGCGGCTCGACGAGGCGCTACGGAGGCGAAGATGAATAGCAACGAATTCCGCGAATGGTCGCTGCGAGCGGCCGAATGGGGCGCCGACTACAGAGACAGCCTTCGCGAAAGACCGGTGCGGCCGTTTGTCGAGCCGGGCGAAATCTTCAAAAGCATCGATGTCGCACCGCCGGAAAATGGCGAAACGATGCAGGCAATCTTCGCCGATTTCGAGCAAAAGATTCTGCCGGGCATGACGCACTGGCAGCATCCGCGTTTCTTCGCCTATTTCCCGGCCAATGCGGCACCGGCCTCGGTCGTGGCCGAGTATCTGGTTGCCGCCATGGCCGCGCAATGCATGCTTTGGCAGACCTCGCCGGCGGCAACCGAACTCGAGACGCGTGTCGTCGACTGGATGCGGCAGGCGCTTGGTCTGCCGGAGGGATTTTCCGGCGTCATGCAGGATTCGGCTTCGTCGGCGACGCTTGCCGCCGTGCTGACCATGCGCGAGCGCGCGCTCGACTGGCAAGGTAACAAGAACGGCTTGCAACGCCAGCCGGTCGTGCGGGTCTATTCTTCCGGCCAAGTCCATACTTCCATCGACCGGGCGATCTGGGTGTCGGGCATCGGCGAGGCGAACCTCGTGCGCATTCCGGTCGCCGGACGCTTCCGCGCCATGCAGACGGCGGCTCTGGAAGCCGCGATCGTCACCGACCGCGAAAACGGCATGCTGCCGGCGGGGATCATCGCCAGCGTCGGCGGCACAAGTACCGGCGGCACCGACGATGTGGCGGCTGTTGCCGCGGTGGCTAAGCGGCACGGGCTCTACCTGCATGTCGATGCCGCATGGGCTGGCTCCGCCATGATCTGCCCCGAGTTCCGGCATTTCTGGGCAGGCGCCGAACATGCGGATTCCATTGTCTTCAACCCGCATAAATGGCTGGGCGCACAGTTCGATTGCTCGATGCAGTTCATCCGTCAGCCGGAAGACCTCGTGCGCACGCTGGCGATCAAGCCCGAATTCCTGAAAACGCATGGCCGCGACGGAGTCATCAACTACTCCGAATGGTCGGTGCCGCTTGGCCGGAGGTTCCGCGCGCTGAAACTTTGGTTCCTGCTGCGTGCACATGGCTTGGAAAATCTGCGGACCATGGTCCGCAACCATGTCGCCTGGAGCGAGAGCCTCGCCGCAAGGCTGGCAAAGGAACCGGATTTCGAGATCGTCACCGAGCCGATGCTGTCGCTGTTCTCGTTCCGGCATCTCGCGGCTGCGGGCGCCGACTCTGACGAGCACAATTTGCGGTTGGTCAGCGCGATCAACGATGACGGCCGCATCTACCTGACGCAAACCCGGGTGGACGGGAAGGTGGCGATCCGCTTTCAGGTCGGGCAGTTCGAAACGACAGCGGCGGATGTCGATACTGCTTTCGAGGTCATTACTGAAATTGCGCGCGGCCTGGGCTGACCGGCATCATCGAGGGTGCGCCGGGGCTTTTCTTGCAGTCACCTGATCTTCCTGTTCATGGCTTTCGTTTTCCGTTATAGACAAGTAAAACGAAAACGAGAGGTTGCTAGATGTATCTGTCGCCGCGTCATTCCGAAATCATCCAGATGGCCAAGGACCATGGCCGCGTACTGGTCGAGGAGTTGGCGACGCATTTCAACGTGACGCCGCAGACGATCCGCAAGGATCTCAACGATCTCTGCGACCAGCGGCTTTTGTCTCGCATTCATGGCGGGGCATTGTTCCCGTCCGGCATCGAGAACATGGAGTATGAGGCTCGGCGCAAGATCGCCGCCGAGGAGAAGGAGGCGATCGGCCGCGCAGCAGCCCGGCTGATCCCCGACAACGCGTCTCTTTTCATCAATATCGGAACAACGACGGAAGCTGTCAGCAAGTCGCTGCTCGATCACAGCGGCTTGATGGTCATCACCAATAACATCAATGTTGCCAATAGGATGCGCGTTTATCCTTCGATCGAGGTGGTGATCGCCGGCGGTGTCGTACGCGGTTCCGACGGCGGTGTGGTCGGCGAGGCAGCGGTCGATTTCATCCGGCAGTTCAAGGTCGATTTTGCGGTGATCGGCGCCTCGGCCATCGATCACGACGGCGCACTGCTCGACTTCGATTTTCGCGAGGTGAAAGTCGCGCAGGCGATCATCGCCAACGCGCGGCATGTGATCCTCGTGTCGGACCAGACCAAGTTCGAGCGCACCGCGCCCGTCCGCATCGGCCATCTGTCGCAGGTCAACACCTTTATCACCGATCGTTGCGACATCCCATCGGTGCGTAAGATCTGCCAGGAGGCAGAAGTTCAGCTGATCGAAACGTCGCTCTCCTAGAGATGCCGTTGCGGCATCCTGTCGCCAATCATATTTCGTTTGACATTCGTTATCATTTCGAAATAATTCCCGTACGGTTTCGCAAGAACCCAAAAATGCTGCGATGCGAAATCGAGGGAGGATTGTTTGGGCGCATCACCGATCCATGACATTTTCGTCATCGGTGGCGGCATCAATGGCTGCGGCATCGCCCGCGATGCCGTTGGGCGTGGGTTTTCGGTATTTCTTGCCGAGATGAACGATCTGGCCAGCGGAACCTCTTCCGGCTCGACCAAACTGATCCATGGCGGCTTGCGCTATCTCGAATTCTACGAGTTCCGCCTGGTGCGCGAAGCGCTGATGGAACGCGAGGTCCTGTGGAGGAACGCGCCGCATATCATCTGGCCGATGCGCTTCGTGCTGCCATACGCCAAGGGGCTGCGTCCGGCCTGGCTGATTCGTCTCGGGCTTTTCCTCTACGACCATATCGGCGGGCGCAAATTGCTGCCGCCGACGAAAACGCTGGACATGGCCAAGGATCCGGCCGGCAAACCGCTAAAGCCGCTGTTTCGAAAGGCGTTCGAATATTCGGACGGTTGGGTCAACGATGCCCGGCTGGTTGTGTTGAACGCCCGCGACGCTGCCGAACGCGGCGCAACCATTCGAACCCGAACAAAGGTCGTCAGCGCACGCCGCGAAGGCAATCTCTGGACGGTCAGGCTTGAAAACGTGCGGACCGGCGATACCGAGGAGGTCAAGGCGCGGCTGCTGGTCAATGCCGCCGGCCCGTGGGTCGATCAGGTGCTGTCGGCCACCGTCGGCTTGAACGACGTGCACAATGTACGCCTCGTGCAAGGCAGCCACATCGTCGTTGGCAAGAAATTCGACGACCCACGCGCCTATTTCTTTCAGAACAAGGACGGGCGCATCATTTTCGCCATCCCCTATGAAGACGAGTTCACGCTCATCGGCACCACCGACCGGGACTATCCCGGCGATCCGCACGACGTCAGGATCAGTGATGTCGAGATCGACTATCTCTGCGCTGCGGCAAGCGAATATTTCGCGCAGCCGGTCAAGCCGTCGGATATCGTCTGGACCTATTCCGCGGTGCGCCCGCTCTACGACGATGGCGCCTCAAAGGCGCAGGAAGCCACCCGCGACTATGTGCTGAAGGCCGATGGAGGCGAGGGTGCCGCCCCGATCGTCAATGCCTTTGGCGGCAAGATCACCACCTACCGCCGATTGTCGGAATCGATGCTCGAGAAGATCGAGGGTTTTCTCGGCAGGCGCGGCAAGCCATGGACGGCAAACGCGCCGCTGCCGGGCGGTGACTTTCCCGTCACTGGCTTCGATACCGAGCTGGCGAAACTGAAAACGGCGTACCCGTTCCTCGACGCCCGGCTGGCCCGCCGGTTGACCCGGCTCTACGGCACCCGCGCAAGGAAGCTGCTGGGCCTCGCCAAATCGAACGTCGATCTTGGCCGCAACTTCGGCGCCGATCTCTACGAAGCCGAGGTGCGCTACCTCGCCGAAAACGAATGGGCAATGACTGCCGAGGATGTATTGTGGCGCCGGACCAAGCGCGGCCTGCGTCTCAGCCGTGAGCAGGCGGCAGTGCTCGAGGAGTTCATGCGCGGAATAAGCCGGCAGCACGTAGCGGCTGCCGAATAGGAACGGCCGACTGATGCAGAAAGCCTGGGAGGAGGCATCATGCTTGAACTGAGAAACGTGACGAAGACGGTGGGCGCGGCGGAACATATCCGCGATGTCTCGCTGACGCTTCAGCACGGCTCGCTCAACGTCCTGCTCGGGCCGACGCTCTCCGGCAAGACCAGCCTGATGCGGCTGATGGCGGGCCTCGACGTGCCGACCTCGGGCTCAGTCTGGTTCGATGGCAAGGATGTCACCGGCATGCCGGTGCAAAAGCGCAACGTCGCCATGGTCTACCAGCAATTCATCAATTATCCGGCGATGACGGTCTACGAAAACATCGCCTCACCGCTGCGGGTAGCCGGCACGGATCAGGCAACGATCGACAGGGAGGTGCGCAATGCGGCCGCCCTTCTCAAACTCACGCCCTATCTCGACCGGACGCCTCTCAGCCTGTCGGGCGGCCAGCAGCAGCGCACCGCGCTGGCCCGCGCCATCGTCAAGAATGCCAGCCTCGTGCTGCTCGACGAGCCGCTCGCCAATCTCGACTACAAGCTGCGTGAAGAATTACGCGCGGAACTGCCGAAAGTCTTCGCGGCCGCCGGCACAATCTTTGTTTATGCCACGACCGAGCCGCACGAGGCCTTGCTGCTCGGCGGCAACACGGCAACGCTCTCCGAGGGTAGCATCACCCAGTTTGGGCCGACCATCGAAGTGTTCCGCAAACCGGTCGATCTGGTGACGGCGAGGACCTTCGCCGATCCGCCGCTCAACACCATCGTGCTTGCCAAGAAGGGCCTGGATTTCCTGCTCGAGGGCGGCGTGAAATTGCCGGTGCCGGCGGAACTCTTCGGCATTGCCGATGCGATCTATACGATCGGCTTCCAGCCGCATCATCTGTCCCTCGATCGGCCCAACGCCGCCGCAGTGCCGGTGCGCGCAAAGGTGACGATCACTGAGATCACCGGATCGGAAAGCTTCATCCATCTCGATTTTGCCGATGCGCGCTGGGTCATGCTGACCCACGGTATTCGCGACTTCGAGCCGGACGAGGAGGTCGAGGTGTTCATCGACCCGCGCCACATCATGGTCTTCGACGAGCACGGCCGCGCCGTGGCCGCGCCGAAGCTGGCGGCTTAGGAGGAAGCGATGGCGCGCATCGATGTCAATCATATCCGTCACTCCTATCTGCAGAACCCGCGCACGGATGCCGATTTCGCGCTGAAGGAAGTGCACCACACCTTCGAGGATGGCGGCGCTTATGCGCTGCTCGGCCCGTCCGGCTGCGGCAAGACTACGCTGCTCAATATCATTTCGGGATTGCTGCATCCCTCACACGGCCAGTTGCTGTTCAACGGCAGGAACGTGACCAATCTGTCGACCCAAGAGCGCAACATCGCCCAGGTCTTCCAGTTCCCGGTGATCTACGACACGATGACGGTCTACGACAATCTGGCGTTCCCGCTGCGCAATCGCGGCGTGCCGGAGGCCGACGTCGACCGTAAGGTGCGCGAAACGCTGGAGATGACCGGGCTGGCCGATATGGCCAAACGAAAGGCCCGCGGACTGACAGCCGATCAGAAGCAGAAGATCTCGCTCGGGCGCGGGCTGGTGCGCTCCGACGTCAACGCCATCCTGTTCGACGAGCCTTTGACCGTCATCGACCCGCATATGAAATGGGTGCTGCGCTCCCAGTTGAAGCAGCTTCACCGCCGCTTCGGCTACACCATGGTCTATGTCACGCACGACCAGACCGAGGCGTTGACCTTCGCCGACAGGGTGGTCGTCATGTATGACGGCGAAATCGTACAGATCGGCACACCGGCAGAGCTGTTCGAGCGCCCGCGCCACACCTTTGTCGGCTATTTCATCGGCTCGCCCGGCATGAACGTCATGCCGGTGGCGATCGACGGCAAGACTGCGCGGCTGGGCTCGCAGCAGATCGAACTGCCGGGCGTGCCCAAGGCGGGTGAGGGCGCCATCGAGCTCGGCATCCGTCCCGAATATGTGCGCCTGGGCAGACAGGGCATGGCCGTCCGGATCAGCAAGGTCGAGGACGTCGGCCGCCACAAGGTGGTCCGTGCCAATCTCGAAGGGCGCGAGATCGCCGCCGTCATCGGCGAGGACGAGACAGTTCCGGCTGATCCGAAGGTGCGGTTCGACCCAGCCGGCATCAACATCTATGCCGATTCCTGGCGCGTCGAGATGGGAGCCTGAAGTGGAAAAGACCTGGAACAATAGAGCCTGGTTCCTGGTGTTGCCGGTGCTGCTGCTGGTGGCGTTCTCGGCGGTCATACCGCTGATGACGGTCGTCAATTATTCGGTGCAGGACACTTTCGGCAATAACGTCTTCTTCTGGGCCGGCACGGAATGGTTCGAGGAACTGCTTTCCTCGAGCCGCTTCTGGCAGGCGATGATCCGCAACCTTGTCTTCTCCTTTATCATCCTGGCGATCGAAGTGCCGCTCGGCATCTTCATTGCGCTCAATATGCCGAAGAAGGGTTGGGGCGTGCCTGTGTGCCTTGTTTTGATGGCGTTGCCGCTGCTGATCCCGTGGAACGTCGTCGGCACCATCTGGCAGGTGTTCGGGCGCAACGACATTGGCCTGCTCGGCTATTACGTCAACGCGCTCGGCATCGACTATAATTATGTGCAAGACCCATATGACGCCTGGGTCACGGTCATCATCATGGACGTCTGGCATTGGACCAGCCTCGTCGTCCTGCTCTGCTATGCCGGCCTGGTCTCGATTCCGGATGCCTTTTATCAGGCAGCCAAGATCGACGGTGCCTCGCGCTGGGCGGTGTTCCGCTACATCCAGCTGCCGAAGATGAACCGCGTGCTGCTGATCGCCGTGCTGCTGCGCTTCATGGACAGCTTCATGATCTACACGGAGCCGTTCGTGGTCACTGGTGGCGGCCCCGGCAACTCGACGACCTTTCTTTCGATTGATCTCGTCAAGACCGCGCTCGGCCAGTTCGACCTCGGCCCGGCGGCGGCGATGTCGCTGGTCTACTTCCTTATCGTCCTGCTGTTGTCGTGGGTGTTCTACACCGTGATGACCAATTATGACGCGGAGCGTTGAGATGAGCCGCACCGAAGAGAGAGCCGATAGGGTGAGCGAGACGACAGCTTCGGAAGGGCTCGCCAGCACGCTACGGCAGGACGAGATCGCACGGCTGATGCGCCGTCGCGGCGAGGAGTCGCGCTGGTGGTGGATCGTGCCGACGCTCTACATCGTCGTTCTGCTTTTGCCGATCTACTGGCTCATCAATATGAGCTTCAAGACCAATGGCGAGATCGTCTCGTCGCTGACTCTCTACCCGCACGCGCCGACATTGGCGAATTACCGCACCATCTTCACCGACGCGTCCTGGTATTCGGGCTACATCAACTCGATCACCTATGTGGTTATGAACATGGTGATTTCGGTGGCTGCGGCACTGCCTGCTGCTTATGCTTTTTCGCGCTATCGCTTCCTCGGCGACAAGCATCTGTTCTTCTGGCTGCTGACCAACCGCATGGCGCCGCCGGCGGTGTTCGCGCTGCCATTCTTCCAGCTTTATTCGGCCTTCGGCCTTATCGACACCCATATCGCCGTGGCTCTGGCGCATTGCCTGTTCAACGTGCCGCTGGCGGTGTGGATCCTCGAAGGCTTCATGTCGGGCGTGCCCAAGGAGATCGACGAGACCGCCTATATCGACGGCTATTCGTTCCCGCGCTTCTTCATCAAGATCTTCATGCCGCTGATTGCGAGCGGCATCGGCGTGGCGTGCTTCTTCTGCTTCATGTTCTCGTGGGTGGAGCTCTTGATCGCCCGCACGCTGACGACCACGGATGCCAAGCCGATTGCCGCGACCATGACCCGCACCGTTTCGGCCGCCGGTATGGATTGGGGGCTGCTCGCCGCCGCCGGCGTGCTGACGCTGATTCCGGGCGCGCTCGTCATCTGGTTTGTGCGCAACTACATCGCCAAGGGCTTTGCCCTGGGGAGGGTATGATGGAACAGGTCGACAGAAGCCCATGGTGGTGGGCCGTGCTGTTTCTTGCCCTGGTCGTCGTGGCCTGGGTGGCACTTCAAATCGATTTCGTGGCGATAACGGTGGGCTTCAGCGACCCGGCCAATATCCGCCTGTGGGGATTTAACCTCTCGTCCAACCTCGATTTTTCGTGGATGGCCTGGACGTGGCCGACCGCGGCCTTCTTTGGAACCATCTTTCTGCTGCTTTGCGGCATGGCGGTGTGGGAATACGTCTCGCCGGGCGGCAATCCGCGCGTCGGCGTACTGCGCTTCGAAACGACGCGCGGCGACCGCCTGTTCCTGTCGCTGCTGGGCAGCGCCTTTATCCATCTCGCTTGGCTGGGTCTAGTCGGACCCAATCTGTGGTGGGCTCTCGCTCTCTCCGTGGTCTTCGCCGTCGGCGTGTTCCGCTACGTATAGAGGGGGAAACTGTTGGAACGGCGGCGTGCCGGCCGCCGATCCAGATCGCACTTTGAACTTTAACAGTGGAGGAAATACATGCGACGGCAATTCTTGACATCAACAACTGCGCTTGTCCTGTTGCTCGGGGCCAGCAATGCCTATGCCGGAATGGACGAGGCCAAGGCCTTCCTGGACAAGGAAATTGGCGACCTCTCGACGCTCGACCGTGCCGGCCAGGAAGCCGAAATGCAATGGTTCATCGATGCCGCGAAACCTTTCGCCGGCATGGATATCAAGGTGGTCTCCGAAACCATCGCCACGCATCAGTATGAATCGCAGGTGCTTGCGCCGGCCTTTACGGCCATCACCGGCATCAAGGTCACGCATGACGTCATCCAGGAAGGCGACGTTGTCGAGAAGATCCAGACCCAGATGCAGACCGGCCAGAACCTCTATGACGGCTGGGTCAACGATTCCGATCTGATCGGCACGCACTGGCGCTACCAGCAGGTGCGCAACCTGACCGACTGGATGGCAGGCGACGGCAAGGATGTCACCAACCCGAATCTCGACCTGAAGGATTTCATCGGCACCTCGTTCACCACCGCGCCCGACAAGAAGCTCTACCAGCTTCCCGACCAGCAGTTCGCGAACCTCTACTGGTTCCGTTACGACTGGTTCAATGACGAGAAGAACAAGGCGGACTTCAAGGCCAAATACGGCTACGACCTCGGCGTGCCGGTCAATTGGTCGGCCTATGAGGACATCGCCGAGTTCTTCACCGGCCGCGAGATCGACGGCAAGAAGGTCTACGGCCATATGGACTATGGCAAGAAGGACCCGTCGCTCGGCTGGCGGTTCACCGACGCATGGCTGTCGATGGCCGGCAATGGCGACAAGGGCATTCCGAACGGTCTGCCCGTCGACGAATGGGGCATCAAGGTCGACGAGAATTCGCGACCGGTCGGTTCCTGCACGGCGCGCGGCGGCGACACCAATGGTCCGGCTTCCGTCTATGCCATCCAGAAGTACCTCGATTGGCTGAAGGCCTATGCACCGGCGGAAGCCCAGGGCATGACCTTCTCCGAGTCAGGGCCGGTGCCGGCGCAGGGCGCGGTTGCCCAGCAGATCTTCTGGTATACCGCGTTCACCGCCAGCATGGTCGACGCCAGCGCCAAGGCGGTGCTGAACGACGACGGCACGCCGAAGTGGCGCATGGCGCCGTCGCCGCATGGCGTCTACTGGAAGGACGGCATGAAGCTTGGCTATCAGGACGTCGGTTCCTGGACGCTGATGAAGTCGACGCCGACCGACCGCGCCAAGGCCGCCTGGCTCTACGCGCAGTTCGTCACCTCGAAGACGGTCGACGTGAAGAAGAGCCATGTCGGCCTGACCTTCATCCGCGAGAGCACGATCCACGACAAGAGCTTCACCGAGCGTGCGCCGAAGCTCGGCGGCTTGATCGAGTTCTACCGCTCGCCGGCACGCGTCCAATGGTCCCCGACCGGCACCAACGTGCCGGATTATCCGAAGCTGGCACAGCTCTGGTGGCAGGCGATCGGCGATGCTTCGTCGGGCGCCAAAAGCGCGCAAGAAGCAATGGACTCGCTCTGCGCCGAGCAGGAAAAGGTGATGAGCCGCATCGAGAAGTCGGGCGTCCAGGGCGATATCGGCCCGAAGATGGCCGAAGAGCATGACCTCGCCTACTGGAACGCCGATGCGGTCAAGAAGGGCAATCTCGCTCCTCAGCTCAAGATCGAGAACGAGAAGGAAAAACCGGTCACCATCAACTATGACGAGCTGGTGAAGAGCTGGCAGCAATAGGGCTGTTTGATGCGGGCGTTCGCGCCCGCATCGCCATACTCAGGGGAGGCGGCATGTTGCCGTCTCCCCTGTTTGCGTGAACGGCTCCGCGCCATCGGGCGTCGAGACATCGTAGCACCTTGAATTCGCTTCGACGGGAGAGAGAATGACCGGATATATCCTCGCAATCGACCAGGGCACGACATCGAGCCGGGCGATCCTGTTCGACGACAAGATGAAGGTCGTCGGCAGCGGGCAAAAGGAATTCACCCAGTATTATCCGGCCTCCGGCTGGGTCGAGCATGATCCCGAGGAAATCTGGTCAAGCGTCGTGGAAACGGTGAGGGCCGCGCTGAAGACAGCCGGCCGCAACGCAGCGGACGTTGCCGCGATCGGTATCACCAACCAGCGCGAAACCGTCGTCATCTGGGACAAGGAGACCGGCGAGCCGATCCACAACGCGATTGTCTGGCAGGACCGCCGCACCGCGCCGCTATGCCAGAAACTGAAGAAGCTGGGGCTGGAGAAGAAATTCACGAAAAAGACCGGCCTGCTGCTCGATCCCTATTTCTCCGGCACCAAGATCGCCTGGATGCTGGACAAGGTGAAGGGCGCCAGAAAACGCGCCGAGAAGGGCGAACTGCTGGCCGGCACCATCGACAGCTTCCTGATTTGGCGCCTGACTGGCGGCAAGGTCCACGCCACTGACGCCACCAATGCCTCGCGCACGCTGGTCTACAACATCGAACAAAACGCCTGGGATGACGAGTTGCTGGCCATTCTTGGTATACCTGCAAGAATGCTGCCGCAGGTGAAAGACTGTGCCGATGATTTTGGAATGACCGACAAAAGTCTGTTCGGCGCAGAGATCAGAATCCTCGGTGTGGCCGGCGACCAGCATGCGGCGGCGATCGGCCAGGCCTGTTTCGAGCCGGGCATGATGAAATCCACCTACGGAACCGGTTGCTTCGCGTTGCTCAACACCGGCAGCGATCTGGTGCGTTCGAAGAACCGGCTTTTGACCACCATCGCCTACAGGCTGAACGGCAACACCACCTATGCCTTGGAGGGCTCTATCTTTATCGCCGGCGCCGCCGTGCAGTGGCTGCGGGACGGCATCAAGGTGATCGGCAAGGCCGAGCAGAGCGGCAAATTGGCGGCGGAGGCCGATCCGACGCAGAACGTCTATCTGGTGCCGGCTTTCGTCGGGCTCGGCGCACCGCACTGGGATGCCGAGGCGCGGGGCGCCATCTTCGGGCTGACCCGCAATTCGGGGCCGGCGGAATTTGCCCGCGCGGCGCTGGAATCCGTTGCGTTCCAAACGCGCGATCTGCTCGACGCTATGCGCAAGGACTGGAAGGGCGCTTCGGCCAAGACTGTGCTCAGGGTCGATGGCGGCATGGTGGCGTCGGACTGGACCATGCAGCGGCTGGCCGACATTCTCGATGCGCCGGTCGACCGGCCGACAATTCTCGAGACGACCGCGCTTGGTGCGGCATGGCTGGCCGGCTCGAAGGCCGGTGTCTGGCCGAAGGCGCGGGAATTCGCCAGGAGTTGGGCGCTCGAGCGCCGGTTCAAGCCGGAGATGGATGCTTCGACACGTGCCGCCAAGCTGGCAGGTTGGCGCCACGCTGTGCGCAGGACGCTAAGCGTGCAATAAGCAGGGAGGGCACCGGCTTCGCACCCATGAAACCCGCGCCGTTGCGGGCGCGGGCTTACAGTCTCTAATCACGACTCAGTAAGGCGACCGGCACTGCCGGCGCGGACCGTAATTGGGCTGGTAGGTGTTGTCAGAGGCACGATAGCTCCGGTAATGGTCATAGCACCACTGCACATGGGCATCGCCGCGATAGACTCGATTCTGGTTGTTGATGATAGCGCCGGTAATCAGCGCACCGGTGGCGAAAGCGGCCAGCGGGAACCAGTAGTCGCCATGGCGGCGATAGCCGCGACGATATTCGCGATAGCCGCGATGGCCACGCCAATACATGCCGTCGTCACGCGCAAAACTGCGCCGGGAGAAATCGCGACGCGAGAAATCGCGATTGAAATTCCGGTGCCTCCGCCACGGCTCGTACTGAACGGTCTGGACATTCGAGGTGAGCCCTTGGGCAGGGGGCGCATAGCTGGGCTGAGCGTTGACTGGCACGATCTCCGCGGCAGCGAATGAGATCGAAAGGGTGGTCGCCAGCAGGCCCGACATGATTCTATTCATGATCTTCTCCTTGAAACGCGTGTCCCTTGTCGCGGAAAAACGGGCAGGCTGCGCAAATTGTTCCGCTAAGAATCCCAAGTTGCTGATCTGCAAAGGTTCTCTCGATTCGCTGCTTGCGCTTGTCCCGCAAAGCGCGAGCTTCGGACTTGCGCGAGACGGAGGCAATTCCGTCAACGCCGAAGCGCACCGCACGGCATGATGACGCGACAGGAAAGTCCGGTTTGGGAGCCGTCTTTTTCCGGTTGACCGGCAGAGGCACTCTCCCTATGTTCCGCGCAATTTCGAGGGCGGCCTTTCTGAGCCCGCGGGAGCGCGTAGCTCAGCCGGTAGAGCAACTGACTTTTAATCAGTAGGTCATGGGTTCGAATCCCATCGCGCTCACCAAATCCACAGTTTTCAACAGGTTGCGAGAGGTGAGGGCGGGTTTTTGTGTCCGCGGAAGTTGGTGTCCGCACTATGTCCGAACAGATGCGCCAAATGAAAGGCCAGACTATGACGCCCATCAACATTGCCTTGAATGACATAGCGCTAAATCAACTGACCGCTCGACACCGCGAGGTCATGTTGGATGTCATCCTGGTCTGGGCCAAGTTAGACGGCGCAATGGGCCTGATGGTCGCGAAGATACTCAATATGCACCCGGTGGACGGTGCCGACTTTGTTCAGCAGCTCTCTACACCAAAGCGGTTTAATGAGATTTATCGAAAGCTAAGATCACAACCAGGCGGCGAGGCCGCGGCGCGTAGCATGAAGAAACACAAGCGGCAGTATGAATTGCGGTCAAAGGTGCGAAATCGAATCGCTCATTCGAATTGTGCAGGTCACCTTAACAGCAGACCGAACTGGATTGTGTTTCTGCGCTACGAAAGGGAAGGTGACGGCTTGGCCGTTGAAGTCACCTCGATCGAGGAAATGCAAGACGCTATCCGCTGGGGAAGGGCAATGACAGACTTGGCCCTCAAAGCGTCGGAAGTCAGTTCAGAGCCCGTGAGCAAACAGGCTAAGTCAGAAGCCCGCCACCGTGAGGCAGCGGGCCAAATTCGCCAAATCGGGGCAGTAGAGAGGAGGAAACGCACGAAGCTTGCAGTCTGAGTCTATATTAGCAAAATCTTGATTAAGGCACCGGCCGCCCCAGACTCCCGTACATGGCGCGGGGCATTGGCATCGGTGACGTGGTTGCGATCACGGCCACGGTACGCAGGCGGGTCACCGACGACCGTATCAGCGTCTCAATCCCCTCCTACAACTTCCCGCATTCGATCGTGGACAGCAAATCCAAGGTCAAGCGGGGTCAGCAGATCGAGCTGATGGGCGAGGTCACGCGCATAGACGAGGAAGGCGGCAAGGTGACAATCGACCTGGGACCGCTGGTGACGGTCGATCTCGGGAAGGTCAAGCCGGTCGAGAAGTACAGGCCGCCCAAGCGCAAAAAGCCGTTGCGTGACATGGTGGATTAAGGTCACTGCACTGGCCGGCGAGCTTGCGTTTTCCTCAACAAGGGACAAAGCTCGCGCGCTCAATGCGGGGAGATTTGAGATGTGCCGGCTAACGCTTCTACTTTCGGGAATAATCCTGATGATGACCGCTTTGCCAGCCGGAAGCGGCCTCATGGATGAAGGCACGTGTAAACGAGGCGCGACGATGTACGGCTTCGATCTCGCCGATCACATCAATGCCGTAAGCGAGCGCTTGGTGGCCTGCGTCAACTTTATCAACGACCGGGAGGTCGAGAACCACAACAATCAGCAGAAATTGCTCCGGGAACTGGCGCAGCAAATCGCTTCGCTGGAGGCCAGAGTTAGTGAACTGGAACGGCGGTAGACAATGACCGAACTCGATGACCAATTTGCCGACGTGCTGGAAAAAATCCCCCTTATGACAGACACGGAATTAGTTTCGACATACGGCGGCCTTGCGAAGAAATTCCCGGTTCTTTTGGATCCCCCTAATTCTTGGGCTGATAGGGTCCTAGAGACATACCGAGAAGAAATTCGTCGGCGAGGGTTGAATACTCGCTGACCTTGCGTCGTTCTAGAGGTGCTTCGCTTCCTCACGGGCCGCGCCGCACTTCCAGTCAGGGAAAGAGCCGATCGTGTATCGACGAGCGAGTCCGGTAGTTCAGGATGAAGGCACGGGCACCGGCCTTGCTGACGCGGATGCCAAAGCCCTTCACGTCGTCATCATAGGTGATTTTGTGTACGGCCCGGAGACATGGGTAACAGTTTGTACCTACGACATGGGTGACAGCCTCGTGCCGAACGCATGCAGTGGCGTTAGCCGCCCGCGCCATCGTCCATCATCGTGCCGGTGAGCGCCTCATAGGCTCTGCTGCACACCTGAGAACCCGGACAATCCTTCACGATAAGCACTGGCGCCACGGTAAGAACCGCCGCGGCAAGGATTTGCAGGAAAAGAACGACGGCGCTTACCTTCCTGCCGAACGCGCCGGCCAGGAAAAAGTAGAGACCCTGGGCCATGCAGGCTGCCGTCAGAAGGCCCAGAAGCGTGCTGGTCGCTCTTGCAAAGGGCGTTATGTAGCCGTCGGGAAAACCCGACATGCCGAGATCCATCGACCATTGCAGCGCCAGCATGACGCTCAGAGCTGACCAGACAAGGGCCGTCATACGAGTGAACAGCGTCTGCTTTGGTTTGTTGCTCGGATCGGCCATCGGATCACGTCGGAATTGCTTGCCGGGACATGCGCAAGTTCTGGGTCAAATCAGTGAGACGTTGCCGCCGGCATGGCGTTCGAGCCGGGCGGCGAGGTCGAGCTCCAGCAGCACCATGAACACTTGGGCGGGATGCAGGCCGGTGTGGCGGATGATCTCGTCCACTGATACCGGCGTCGGGCCGAGCGCTTCGACGACGCGGTCGCGATCGTCCTCGCGCGGCGGCGGTGTTGCCGAAAAGTCGGGCGGCTCTTCAAGCGGCGATGTCCTTGGCGACCAGCCGCCGACCAGCGGCGCTATGGCACTGGTGATATCGGCGGCCTCGGTCACAAGGGTGGCGCCGTCCTTGAGCAGGCCATTGGCGCCGGCGGCGCGCGGATCGAGCGGTGAACCGGGAACGGCGAAAACCAGCCGCCCCATCTCGCCGGCGAGGCGGGCGCTGATCAGCGAGCCGGAGCGCTGTGCGGCCTCGACCACTACCAATCCCAATGCAGCACCGGCGACGAGCCGGTTGCGGCGCGGAAAGTCCTGTGCGCGCGGCTGCCAGCCAAACGGCATTTCGGAAATGATGGCGCCGCCACCCTCGGCGATCTCGTCGCACAGGCCGGCATTTTCGGGCGGGTAGGGCAAATCGAGGCCGCCGGCGAGCACGCCGATCGTGCCGGTCGAAAGGCTGCCCCGGTGCGCGGCCGTATCGATGCCGCGCGCCAGGCCGGAAACAATGCCATAGCCGTCGCGGCCGAGATCCGCCGCCAGCATCCGCGCCATCTTGATGCCTGCCAGCGATGCGTTGCGAGCGCCGACGATAGCGACCGCTGGCAAGCGGAACACCGCGCTGTTGCCCCTGACCGCGAGCAGCGGCGGCGGATGATCCATGCTTTTCATCAGCGGCGGATAATCCGCCTCGCCGATGCCGACGAAGCGGGCGCCGGCCCGCCGGGCCGTCTCCAGCTCCGCCTCGACCTCGGCAATGGACGGGATGCGGACGATTTTTTTGGCGCCACCCGAAATCATCAGCTCGGGCAGCATCGATAATGCTGCTTCGGCCGAACCGAACCGGTTGATCAGGTCGCGAAAGGAAGCCGGGCCGACATTCGGCGTGCGGATCAGACGAAGCCAGCTCAGCCGCTGCCGGTCGCTGAGGCGCGGCCCGGAGTCGGGCTCGCTCACTCCTTGGCCCCGATCTTACCCTCGGTGCCGGCAAGCAGCCGCACAATGTTGGCGCGGTGCTTTACGATGACGATGAGGCTCATCGCCGCGAAAAGCCCGGCAATCTGCTGGGTGCTCAGGAAATACAGGGCAACTGGCACGACGACCGCTGCCGTCAGTGCCGCAAGCGAGGAGAAGCGGAACAGGAAGGCCACCGCCAGCCAGACGACGGCGAAGATCAGCGCCACTTGCCAGGCAAGGCCGATCAGCACGCCAAGGTAAGTGGCGACACCCTTGCCCCCCTTGAAGCCGAGCCAGACCGGAAAAAGATGACCTGAAAACGCGCCGAATCCGGCCCAAAGTCCGAGCTCGGGTGCAAAGCGGCCTGCGATCAACACCGCCGCGGTGCCCTTCAGCGCATCGAGCAGCAGCGTGGCCGCGGCCAAGCCCTTGTTGCCGGTGCGCAGCACATTGGTGGCGCCGATGTTGCCGGAGCCGATGTTGCGCACGTCGCCGAGGCCGGCGGCACGGGTGATCAGCAGGCCAAACGGGATCGAGCCGAGAAGATAGCCGAACACCAATGCCAAGACGGGACTGTAAACCATTGTTCCCCCGAACTTTCCTTGGCTGAGCGAATTTGAAGACGTGACACCCGCTTCGTCCTAGGCCGAAAACACTGTGCGGCCCGCCACCATCGTTTGCAAGACCTTGCCTTGCAGTCGCGCGCCTTCGAAACAGGTGTTTTTCGAGCGTGAGCGGATGCCGCTCTCGGTAACGACCCATGGCTCGTCCAGATCGACGAGCGCAAGGTCGGCCAATGCCCCCGGTTTCAGCGTGCCGCCGGGCAGGCTGAACAATCTTGCCGGCGCGGTCGACAGTGTCTCGATCAGCCGCAGCAGCATCACGTCGCCATTGTGATAGAGCCGCAGCGCTGCGCCTAACAGCGTTTCCAGCCCGATGGCGCCGGCCGCAGCATCGGCAAAGGGCAGGCGCTTGGTGTCGACGTCCTGCGGGTCGTGCGAGGAGACGATGAGGTCGATGGTGCCGTCCTTGATCGCTTCGATCATCGCCAGCCGGTCTTCCTCGGCGCGCAGCGGCGGCGTCAGCCGGAAGAAGGTGCGGTACTCGCCGACATCGTTCTCGTTGAGCGACAGATTGTGGATCGACACGCCTGATGTGACGTTGGCGCCATCGGCTTTTGCGCGCGCCACCCCGTTTGCCGCCATCGCCGTCGAGATCTTGGCCGCGTGATAGGCGCCGCCCGTCAGCCGCGCCAGCGCCAGATCGCGCTCCAGGGGGATGGATTCGGCCTCGCGCGGAATACCGGCAAGGCCGAGCCAACTTGCATATAGGCCTTCATTCATCACGCCTGACGAGGCGAGATCGGCATCCTGGGTTTCGTGGGCGATCACGCCACCGAAATCGCGCGCATAGGTCAGCGCCCGGCGCATCACCAGCGCGCTGGCAACAGAATGCCTGCCGTCGGTGAAGGCGACCGCGCCGGCCTCCCGCAGCAGGCCGAATTCGGTCATCTCGCGGCCTTCCAGCCCCTTGGTGATCGCCGCTGCCGGAAAGATGTTGACGATGGCTGTATCCTTGGCGGTGCGCAGCACGAATTCGACCAGCGCCACATTGTCGATCACCGGGTCGGTATCGGGCATCATCACAATCGAGGTTACGCCGCCGGCCGCTGCCGCCACGCTGGCCGAGGCGATGGTCTCCCGGTGTTCGCCGCCCGGTTCGCCGATGAAGACACGCGCATCGATCAGGCCGGGGATGATCGCCTTGCCGGCGCACTCGATGATCGTGGCGGCTTCGGGCGCGCCCTGGTTCAAGGCCGCCTTGCCAGCGGCAACAATTTTGCGCCCTTCGACGATGACGGTGCCGATCTCGTCGATGCCGCGCGATGGGTCGACGATGCGGGCGCGGCTGAAGACCGTTATGCTCATCGGCCCCGACCCTCGTCGTTTCGACGCGGGTCGAGCAGCGCTTCCATCACCGCCATGCGTACGGCGACGCCCATCTCAACCTGTTCCTGGATAACGCTTTGCGGGCCGTCGGCGATCTCCGAGGCGATCTCGACGCCGCGGTTCATCGGGCCGGGATGCATAACCAGCGCACCGTCCTTGGCCGCCTTCAGCTTCTCGGCGTCGAGGCCGAAATAGCGGAAATATTCGCGTACCGACGGTACGAAGGCGCCTTCCATACGTTCGCGCTGCAGGCGCAGCATCATTACCACGTCGGCGTCCTTCAGACCCTCGGCCATGGAACGGGTGACGATGACGCCCATCTTCTCGATGCCGGCGGGCAAAAGCGTCGAAGGGGCGACGACCCTGACCTGGGCACCAAGCGCGTTGAGCAGGATGATATTGGAGCGGGCCACGCGCGAATGCAGGATGTCGCCGCAGATCGCCACGATCAGCTTCGACAGCGGACCCTTGGCGCGGCGGATGGTCAGTGCGTCGAGCAGCGCCTGGGTAGGATGCTCATGGGCGCCGTCGCCGGCATTGACCACCGAGCAGCCGACTTTTTGGGCAAGAAGTGCTGCCGCGCCGGCCGATTGATGGCGGATGATCAATATGTCGGGACGCATGGCATTCAGCGTCATCGCAGTATCGATCAGCGTCTCGCCCTTTTTCACCGAAGAGCTCGCTACGGACATGTTCATGACGTCGGCGCCGAGCCGTTTGCCGGCCAGCTCGAACGACGATTGCGTACGGGTCGAGGCTTCGTAGAACAGATTGATCTGGGTGCGGCCGCGCAGCGTCGATGTCTTCTTGTCCGATTGCCGCGAGATGGCAACGGCCCGGTCCGCCCGGTCGAGCAGAAGCTCTATGTCGGCGGGGGAAAGATCGCGGATGCCCAGAAGATGGCGGTGGGGATAAAGTGGCAGGGACGATGCGTCGGTCATCTCAAGTCGCTGCTATAGGGGGGAGGCTCCGCGGCTGCAAGCATCGGCTTGGGATTGGATCGGTTCTCCCCGGGATTTTCGTCGCGCGCCGCTGGCCATAGGCTATAAACCGCCTTGGCTTTGGATTCGCAGCCTTCAGGTGATAAGGACGAAGCGTGACTGACGACGTGACCAACCAGCCGCCGCCGCTGGCCGGCGGCAACGCCTGGCGGGGCGATCCGTTGCTGATCCAGCTTGCCGAGCGCTTTTCCGATCCGGTGCGTAAGGACCTCGACGGGCTTGGCCGTTTCGTTCTGACCCATGAAGCGCAGGAACTGGCTCGTCTTGCCAATGTCGAGACGCCGAAGCTCAGGACCCATGATCGCCAGGGCCGGCGCATCGACCAGGTCGAGTTCCATCCCGCCTATCACGCGCTCATGCGCCGCTCTGTTGCCAACGGGCTGCATTCGTCGGTTTGGGAGAATGGCGACGCCGAGATCGGCCGTCGCCACCAGGTGCGCGCCGCGCGCTTTTATCTCACGGCTGAGCTCGAGACCGGGCATCTCTGCCCGATCACCATGACCAGCGCTTCGCTGGCAGCGCTGATGGCCAGCCCGAAGCTGTTTCGCGAATGGGCGCCGCGGGTGACGACGCGCAAGTACGATCAAAGCCAAAAGCCGCCGGTCGAAAAAGCAGGGCTGACACTCGGCATGGGCATGACCGAGAAGCAAGGCGGCACCGATGTCCGCTCCAACGTCACCAAGGCGGAGCGCGCCGGCAGCGGGTTTTATCGCCTGACCGGCCACAAATGGTTCATGTCGGCGCCGATGTCGGATGCCTTCCTGGTGCTCGGACAGGTGCCGGAGGGACTGTCGTGCTTTCTCGTGCCCCGCTTGCTCGGCGACGGATCCGGTAACGGCTTCCGTTTTCAACGGCTGAAGGACAAGCTCGGCAACCGCTCCAATGCCTCGTCGGAGGTGGAATTCGTCAGTGCCATCGGCGAGATGGTCGGCGAGCCCGGCGCCGGCGTGAAGACGATCATGGATATGGTGACCCTGACGCGGCTCGACTGCGCTGTCGCCTCGTCGGCGATCATGCGGGCCGGACTGGCCGAGGCTGTCCACCACACGCGCCACCGCAAGGTGTTTGGAACCAATCTGATCGAGCAGCCGCTGATGCAGCGTGTGTTGGCCGATATGGCGCTCGACGTTGCCGCCGCTACCGCGCTGTCGTTCCGGCTGGCGCGCTCCTTCGACGAGGCGGCCGGCGACCGCGGCGAGGCGGCCTTCGCCCGCGCCATGACGCCTGTCGTCAAATACTGGGTCTGCAAGATTGCGCCGCCGCTGCTCTATGAAGCGATGGAGTGCCTCGGCGGCAATGGCTATGTCGAGGAGGGGCCGCTCGCCCGCTACTATCGCGAAGCTCCGGTCAACGCGATCTGGGAAGGTTCAGGCAACGTCATGGCGCTCGACGTGTTGCGCGTGCTCGGCCGCGCGCCGGGCCTGTTCGACGACGTGCTGGCCGGCATCGACCGCGATCTAGGCGCCGGCGGACGCGGCACCGTCGGCGTGCTCAAGGCGGCAATGCAGGTCGCAGCAACCGACGAGGGCTCGGCGCGGCTGTTGACCGAGCAATTGGCATTGTCGGCGGCGGCGGCAGAGCTTCGCAGGCTGGGGGCAGGGCGGATCGCCGACGCCTTCGTGGAAACGCGCCTCGCCGGCCAGTGGCGCAATACCTATGGCATGATCGATTCGCGCCATGATGCCCGCATGATCATCGATACGCTCTACCCGCCGATCAACTAGGTGCCGTCGCCAAACTCGCTGCCGCTCTCGCGCCCCTGTGGATGGCCGTTAACCTTAACGAATGGTTTCCGTTGCGGCGGCCGGTGGCAAAGCCCAATGTTATGGTTAAGGCAAGGACTGTTCAGCTTGAGCGGCTTTGCCCTGCGAAGCGGGAGCGTCATGCGGCATATTCTGAGCTCTTTTCTGGCATTGCATTGGGCGGCCGTTTTCGCCCTGCTGGCGTTCATCTGCATCGACGGGAATCGAGGCGTGGCGACGGCCCTTGGCGTACTGGGCGTTCCCGTCCAGAACACTCGATTTGCCGATCTCGAAAACGCCGTCGTCGTGGCACCGCTCGCCGTGGCACTGCTTGTCGTCGCGGTGTTGTTCTGCTGGGCCTTTGTTGAAGCACTGACCAGCCACGCGACCAACCCGGATCCTGCCGACAGCGTCGTGCGGATCGCCTTCATCTCCGCCTTGGGCGTGCTGTCGCTGATAGTCATCGGCGGCGCCGCGCAAGGCATCAATGGGCTGTTCATGGTTGTTGCGGTGCAATTGGCGGCACTTCTGGCGTCCTATGTCGCGATGCTCGCCGAGCGGCGGTCGGCCGTTGCCGCGGCAGTTCCAGGGACCGGCGACATCCGAGCGGCCGCGCATGTCATGGCCAAGGCAGCGGCGCATAATTCCTCGCTTGCCCGCATTTCCGGCCGGCTGGATTCGAGGGACGACCGCTGATGCGCACCTTGTTCGCGCTTTGGGCGGCTCCGCTCCTCTTGTTTTGGGGCTGGTTCTTTCTGTCGCTCAACGACATCAATTTCGGCTACGTCATGCTGAGCCGTCAATTGCACGATCTCGTCTTCCAGCTCTATGGACAGATGCTCGGCGTCGATCCGGCACTCATTCCGGGCATGGTGGCGAAAGCTTGCGTGTTCGATGGGCTGCTGCTGACGGGGTTCTGGGCATTTCGCCGCCGCAAGGCAATTGGTGGCTGGATCACGGCGATGCGCAACCGCTATTTCGACCAGGCATCGACGCCGAGCACCTGAAGCATATGCATGAGGCTTTGAAAAATATACCCGCTCGAATCCTCGACGTAGCGATTGGGGCGCTAACCCAAGCTAATCAACATGCGGTTTATTACGATCCTGGCATGGATCACTGGACCGATATGTCTGTTCTAAACGCCGCCATGGCCGGCGAATTGTTCATCAAAGCGATCGTAGCAAAGGAGCATCCGCTCCTAATATTTCGCGACCTATTTCAACTCGACGACCCGGTCAATCAAGATTTAAAAATCGAACATATCATCGAGAAGGGAAAGACCTACAATTTTGAACATCTTGCAAAACTGCTCTGGGTAGCTACCGGCGAACGCCTTCCCGACTTGGATAGCTTTGAAAAGTTGCGCAAAGCGCGCAATGCTATCCAGCATTTTTGCTCGCCTGGCGAGAACGTGGACCTTCGTAGGCTCGCGCTAAGTTCTTGTACAAGAATATAAATCCACTCATAAACAAACATTTTGGTCTGTGCGCTGTCGAACATCACGAAGATCACAGTGTTGGCTACGACTATGTCGTTGACTGCGTCATCGGCCACGAACTGCTTTTCTCAATTCCCGATAAATTCGAGGTTACTGAGATCGATCTAGCTGAAGCAATTGACGGCACGAGCCAGGAGTACCGCAAAGTGCTCAAGGCACATTTCGCGGCCAGTGGGCTGAACCTGGAGGAGATAGCTCGACGCTCATGAGCAAAAGGGCACCACTTGATGCTCAAGGCTTTCGCACGATTGTTGCGCAGGAAGAGGACATCAACGCCGAACGAATTCACTATTGCTACCAAATTGGTTCCACGTTCGTGCATCTCTCTCTGATGGAGGATGCCATCATCAATGCGATGTCGATTTGTGGCCGGATTAAGGTGTCGAAGCTCCTCGGAGCCGATAGCGCCGCGTGGGAACTGATCCAGAAGCGAGACCAGCTTCAAAGCTCGACCCTAGGAAATCTTATCACGACCTTGTCGAAGCATGGGGTGGCACATGCAGGTATCGCATACCTCAATGGGTGAAATCGAAACGCGACTTCTTCGTTCACCGCCTCTTCAATGAGGGCGCGTGGCCGGGAGAGCTAGGCTTTCGGGCCCTTCAACGGCAGTGTCGAATGCTCCTTTTTCTAGACTAGAGGCCATTTTCGCACGCGCAAGCCAAAAAATCTGGAAGATTTTTAGCCGTGCGAATCTGATGGAGTATGTCGATCTCGGCCCTGATGGAGCTCTCTTGATACCAACAGATTTGGCCAAGAAGCTTCAAAGCTAGCTTTCTCAGCAAAGAATCCCGGTCGGACGGGGCACGCAGCAACGTGCGACAATACAAACATCGCAATCCGTGTTTCGCGATATGGAATTCTCCAGCATGCCAAGGCGCGCCAAGCGATAGGGGTCACGCATCTCCGCCACTTAGCATTTTCCGTAATTCATGATGTGAATATCATCGTGAAATTCATGAAAATATGTTTGACTTTTGCCGAGCGTCTTGGCTATCTGATATTCATCGGATGTATGCGGAGGAAGATTTGGCAGGAAAAAATGAGAAACGTGAAAATTTTGTAAGACTGGCGGAAGGGCGTACCCAGCTTGCGCTGGACGCTATCAGGAAAATCGGCAATCTTTCGAACAGTCGAGCGTACGAATACACGGATGCTGATGTTAAAACGATCGTCAAAGCCTTGCGTGACGCGACGACGGAAATAGAGCGAAAATTCAGTTCCACCACAGGTGAGACTTTCAACAAGTTCAAGCTCAAGGGGCAACCGCAGTGAAAGCCGAACCGCTTAACATCAACGACAAACGGTTCCTTATTAATCGCCTGATTGAACAGGCGCCTGTCAGCACCCTAATTCGAGAGTTCTTCAAGAACGCAGATGAAAGCGCGGCGCTGGCACCGGTCGGAAATCGGCGCATCGAGATTTATCCTGTCGAGATCGATAGAGTGCGCAAATTAGCCTTCTGGAATACCGGTCCTGGCATGGACGGTGCGGAGCTTAAGAGGGCGACCGACCTATCCTCATCGATCGGCAAGGACATGGCTCTTGATGCCAATTTTGGGATCGGAGCCAAAGTGTCCGGACTGACGATGTCTAAGGCCGGGATCAGATATCGTTCATGCAAGAACGGCTCAGTGTCCGAAATAACCATCGGCTACGACAAGGAAGAAGGCACATATGTCCGCTTCCCTGCGATGCTGCCGGACGGCAGTTACGATACCGTCTATGACGTCACTGCGGCGGCTGTCGCCGAAGGCAGACAAACGCAATACGACTGGACCGAAGTGATTCTTTTCGGTGAAAGCGAGGATCATGACACCGTCGCGGAACCTTTGGGCAGAGGAAAATCTGTCGATCGCAGCTATGTACCAAGTACCATCTTTCGTCGCTTCGCCGCCTTCTCCGAGGGAGTTGAAGTTCGCATCGACGTCGCGATGACCAAAGGAGGCGGCAAAGATGAAACTGGCAAATACCGGCAACTCAGACCACTCGCGGACGTTCTCGATAAGCTGCCCAATAGCCAGCGCGTCCACGACGCTGACACCGGCCTGACTATCCATTACATTCACGACCCGAAGCACCCGATGTCGAGTCATTCGCTCAGTGCTCGAGCCAATCCGGCAACCTCGTCCACCACCTTCTGCGCGGTGGTGCATAAGAGCGAACGCTATGACATCAAAACCAGCAAAGCTTGGTCAGCAGCAGCACCGAAATTCGGTATCCCGTTTGGCTCGAAGGTGCTTACGGTTGAAATCGAAATCCCTGACACGATGGCGCTTTCCAACCAATATCGCGATGGGCTCATGTGGCCCAAAGACCGTGCACCACTGACCGCAGAAGACTTTGTCGACTATGTCCGGGAGTTGATGCCGGATTGGGTGAAAGATGTCATTCGATCCGAGTCACCGGAATCCGATGACAATCTGGATGACATCCAAACCGACCTCCAAAAACTTTTAGATGAGTTTCGCGTGCCTACGGTGGCGTTCAAACCTTCTAGAAACTTTAGCGCGTTGAACATGGAAAGCCACTTTGAGGGTAGCGACGCAAGCGAGCGCGTAGATATCGACCAAGATCTTCCTGGGAACACTGAATTCATCGGCCCCGATGAGCCGACTGGCCGCAGTGGTGCACGTGCTACGCAGGAAAAAGTTCGCAAAGCACCAGCCGGTTCTAAGCCCTCCAAAGCGATGCAGGCGCTGGAGCGCGTGCCCACCATCACGATCCTGTTAGACCCCGATGAGATTTCCGACAAGGGCGTAAAAGGCCGTGCTGGACGATACTACAGCGAATCTCAAACGCTCTTTGTCAATGGCCTGTACCCAATCATAGAACGTATGGCCGCCGATTTGGAACGGGAACTCGTAGGCACGGGGGAGCCCGAGGTTGTGCGATCGGAATGCCTCCGTGCAGCACGCCGATCAGCGGCGTTTCGCGTCGGGAAAGTGACTTGCTACGCCATCAGCAAGCGTCTTTCTGACGACTGGTCGGCCGACGATCTTGAAGGGGCAACATCTCCCGAATCTCTTTCAATGGCGGCGGACGATTACAAGCAAGGTCTACAAACAGCCAAAAAATTGGCGCGCGAAATGATTAAAGCTTCCAAGCTCGAAAGGGTTGATGCAGCGTGACGGGCCACTGATGTGCACGGAGGAGCCTTTTCCCGATTGCGCCAATCGCACCGCGGCAGGTAAGCGATGATGACGGCTTCAGAAGATCAATACAGAGGGCATTTCAAGATTGGCAGGTGCAATCTTCCAGACAAGTTGACAACTTGTCGGCCCTCAGTCGCGTCGAAGTCCTTTCGGAAAAATTCGTTCATATTCGCGACGAACAGATACGGGCCATCCTTGGCGTGTCGAAGGGTGGTGAAAAACTAGCGATCTGCGAAGCAATTGGTCTTGGCGTTAAGGGTTTGCAAGCAGGCTCTGAAGCCGGTCGAGAACACCCTGTAGGATGAAGGCCGCAGCTGCCGAATCGATCTTGCCGGCGCGTTTCTTGCGGGAAAAATCCATCTCGATCAACGTCCGCTCGGCCGCCACCGTCGACAGCCTCTCGTCCCAGAAGACGAAGGGCAGATCGGTCAATCCAGCCATATTGCGCACGAAAGCGCGGGATTTTTGGGCGCGCGCGCCTTCCGAGCCGTCCATATTGATGGGGAGGCCGATCACCACGGCGCCGGCATTTTCCTTCTGTAGCAGAGCGAGCAGCACTGCGGCATCGAGCGAGAATTTCCTGCGCATGATGACAGCGCGCGGGTGGGCGAAGGACAAGCCGCGATCGGAAACCGCCACGCCGATCGTCTTATCGCCGAGGTCGAGACCGGCCAGGGTCTTGCCGCCGCCGAGCCGGGCCGGCAACTCCTCGATGGTGATGATGCCCAATGGCTTTTCCTTTGACCGCGACGCCGCACGTCCTATACGCGCAAAGCGTGCGCGGCACTTTAATTTCGCCGTCGGCGTTCTATCCTCTACCGAAGCAAAAATCGAGGAAAGCATTGATGAAACTGACCTGGTACGGACATTCGGCATTCCGAATCGAAATCGAAGGCGCGAAAATCCTCATCGACCCCTATCTGGTCGGTAATCCGTCGTGGACGGGTGGGTGGGAAGGGCCGGCCGAAGGGGTCACGCACGTGTTGCTCACCCATGGCCACAGCGACCACATCAGCGGCGCCATCGAAGTGCTCAAGAAGAGCGGCGCGATGCTGGTCGCCAATTTCGAGATTTGCATGTACCTGGTCGGCAAGGGCGTCGGTAACAAGCAGATCAATCCCGGCAATATCGGCGGTACGGTCGATTGCAGCGGCTTCACCACCACCTTCGTTCAGGCTCTGCATTCATCGTCGTTTCCGGGCGAGGGCGGCCAGAATACCTATCTCGGCAATCCGGGCGGGCTTGTCCTGCACTTCCCCGAGGACAAGACGCTTTATCACATGGGCGACACCGACATCTTTTCCGACATGGCCCTGATCAACGAGTTGCATGAACCGAAGATCGGCATCGTGCCGATCGGCGATCGCTTCACCATGGGCGGCGCGGTGGCAGCCCTTGCCTGCCAGCGTTTCTTCAAGTTCGAGACGGTCGTTCCCGCTCACTTCGGCACATTTCCGATGATAGATCAGACCGCCGACAAATTCGTGGCCGGGCTGGACGGATCGGGTGTGAAAGTGGCGTTGCCGAAGATCGGCGAGACGATTACGCTGTAGCGACAGCGAACCGGAATGACGACATGGATCTGAGAAACTCTCTTTGCATTTCCATGCTGGTTGCCGCGTCGCCGGCGCTGGCCGCCGAGGATTTCATCAACGGGGTCTATCTGCAATCGGAGGATCTCTGCGCGCAGGCCAAAAAGGATACGCTGCAGACGGTGATCGAGGGCGGCAATATCGTGCTGTCGGCAAATGGGCTGGAAAGCATCGAATATAATTGTGAATTCCTGCAGATCACCAAAGCGACACGCTCACCAAGCTGGGCGGTGACCGCTATATGCCAGGAGCCGGGCTACGTCTTTCCCGATGTTCTCTCACTGACACAGATGAGCCCGAAGCAGATCGACCTGGTATCGGTACGGCCTGCCGCCGACGAAGGCGAGCAGAGCGGTAACGGCGGCAGTTATTTCCTCTGCGACGGCGTCACGATGCCATAGGGCAGTTGTCGGCACGATGCATGTTGCGCGGCACGCGCTGCGCCGCTATAGCGCTGGTTTTCCCCGAGGCACAAACATGTCCGTTGATATAAAAACCGTGAAGCGCGTCGCGCACCTTGCCCGTATTGCGGTGAGCGAGGAGGATGCAGAGCGTATGACCGGCGAATTGAACGCCATTTTGGGCTTTGTCGAGCAGTTGAATGAGGTCGATGTTTCCAGCGTCGAGCCGATGACCTCGGTCACGCCGATGGCAATGAAAAAGCGCCAGGACGTCGTCACCGACGGCGGCAAGGCAGCTGACATCGTCGCCAACGCGCCAGCGACCGACGAGAATTTCTTCCTTGTGCCGAAGGTCGTGGAGTAGCAGGCCGATGGCAATCGACATCGCCGCTGAGACGCCGCTGCAGGACGATGTGCGTGGGCTGGTCGAAGAGCTGAACGCCACATTGCTGGAGCTGACGCCGCCGGAGCATTGCTATCATTTGACCGTCGAGCAGATGGCGGATCGCGACACGACCGTTTTCATCGCCCGCGATGACGGCCTTGCCATCGCTTGCGGCGCACTGAAGCGCCACGATGCTGTGGTCGGCGAGGTCAAGCGAATGTATACGCGACCTTCGCATCGCGGCCGCAAGATCGGCGCGAAGATTGTCGAGCGTATCGAGGCGCTGGCGCGCCAAGAAGGGCTTAAGCGTCTGGTGCTGGAGACGGGGGACCGTCATCCCGCCGCCTGGACCGTCTACGAACGCGCCGGTTTTTCCCGCTGCGGCCCGGTACTGGATTATCCCGATTCCGAGTGGTCGGTATTTTACGAAAAGAGCCTTGCCTGATGACCGACCTGACCCAACTGACGATTTCGCAGGCCCGCGCCAAATTGCGTTCCAGGGAGATCACCGCCACCGAAGTCACCGAGGCCTATCTATCGGCGATCGAGCGAGCCAATCCGGCGCTCAATGCCTATGTCGTGGTCACCGACGACAAGGCGCGCGACATGGCCAAGGCCTCCGACGCGAAATTGGCCAAGGGCGAGGGCGGGTCGCTCGAGGGTATCCCGCTCGGCATCAAGGATTTGTTCGGCACCGAAGGCGTCCACACCCAGGCCTGCAGCCATGTGCTAGACGGCTTCATGCCGCGCTACGAATCGACGGTCACGGCCAATCTGTGGGCGGATGGCGCCGTCATGCTCGGCAAGCTCAACATGGACGAGTTCGCCATGGGCTCGTCCAACGAGACCTCGTATTATGGGCCCGTGATCAACCCGTGGCGGCGTTCGCGCCTCGACACGGTGGTGATGCCGACGACACATCAGGGCGAGGGTGGCTTCGTTTCGGCGTGCGGCACCAGGACCGCGCGCACGTTGGACAATGCCCAACTGGTGCCGGGCGGTTCGTCCGGTGGATCGGCATCAGCCGTCTCGGCCTTCCTGTGCGCAGGCGCCACCGCCACCGACACCGGCGGCTCGATCCGCCAGCCCGCCGCCTTCACTGGCACAGTCGGCATCAAGCCGACCTATGGCCGCTGCTCGCGCTGGGGGATCGTAGCGTTCGCCTCGTCGCTCGACCAGGCCGGGCCGATCGCGCGCGACGTCCGCGATGCCGCGATCCTGTTGAAGTCGATGGCTTCGGTCGACCCGAAGGACACGACGTCCGTCGACCTGCCGGTGCCGGACTACGAGGCGGCGATCGGCCGCCCGATCAAGGGCATGAAGGTCGGCATCCCCAAGGAATATAGAGTCGACGGCATGCCCGCGGAGATCGAGGCGCTGTGGCAGAAAGGCATTGCCTGGCTGCGGGATGCCGGCGCCGAGATCGTCGATATCTCGCTGCCGCACACCAAATACGCGCTGCCGGCCTATTACATCGTGGCGCCTGCCGAAGCCTCGTCCAACCTCGCCCGTTACGACGGGGTCCGCTATGGGTTGCGCGTGCCCGGCAAGGACATTGTCGACATGTATGAAAAGACCCGCGCCGCCGGCTTCGGGCGCGAGGTCAAGCGCCGCATCATGATCGGCACCTATGTGCTTTCCGCCGGCTACTACGATGCCTACTATCTACAGGCGCAGAAGGTTCGAACCCTGATCAAGCGCGACTTCGAAAATGTGTTCGCCGCAGGCGTCGACGTCATCCTGACGCCGGCAACGCCTTCCGCCGCCTTCGGCATCGCCGACGAGGACATGGCCGCCGACCCGGTCAAGATGTATCTCAACGACATTTTTACGGTGACAGTGAACATGGCCGGCCTGCCCGGCATAGCGGTTCCGGCTGGGCTCGACGCCAAGGGGCTGCCGCTCGGCCTGCAGCTGATCGGCCGGCCCTTCGACGAGGAAACGCTGTTCCAGACCGCCCATGTCATCGAACAGGCGGCCGGCACATTTCAGCCGGATAAATGGTGGTAGGATCGTTTCTCATCTGAGGGGGTGAGGGATGTTCTTCTATGTCTCCAAGATTCTCTGGTTCTTCGTTCAGCCGTTGAATCTCGCGATCTTCCTGCTGCTGGCGGGGCTGGTCGCGGCGATGTTCGGCCGGCGGCGATTGGCGGCCGTTGGCAGCACTCTTGCCTTCCTCATCCTTGTTGTTGCGACATGGAGCCCGCTCGGCCCCATGATGCTAAATCCGCTGGAGGAGCGCTTCCCCAGGCCGCCGCTGCCGGAAAAGGTCGACGGTATCATAGTGCTTGGCGGCAGTCTGGATGGTGCCGTCAATCTGGTGCGTGGCGGCTATGAAATGAACTCCAGTGGCGACCGGATGGTCGAGGCGGCCGTGCTGGCGCGGCGGTTTCCGACAGCGAAAGTCGTTATCTCCGGTGGCAGCATCGAAATCTTCCGCGGAGGCGAAGGCGATGCAGATACCGCACCGCGTCTTTTTGCCGCTCTCGGCGTGGCGGCCGATCGGCTGATCCTCGAGAGCAAATCCCGCAACACCTACGAGAACGCTGTCTTTACCAGGGAACTGGTGATGCCGAAACCAGGCGAGACCTGGTTGCTGGTGACCTCGGCCTTCCGCATGCCACGCGCCAAGGCGCTGTTCGACAAAGCCGGCTTTTCGACCATTCCGTGGCCAGTCGACTATCGCACCTCCGGTAGGGAAGGCATCGCCACGTTCCCCTATCCCGGCGACTGGCTGGAGGTCACCACTGTTGCGATCCGCGAATGGATAGGGCTCACCGCCTACTGGCTGTCGGGCCGCATCGATCGGCCTTTTCCCGGGCCGGGCGGCTGACCGAGCACCGCCTGCCGCGCCGCCGAGAAAAACTGGCGGCGCACCAGCACCGCCAGCAGCAGCAGCGTCGAAAGCACGAAAACGGCGGGATCGACGAACCAGCCAAGATAGCCAATCGAGAAGAACACGCCGCGCAGGCCCGAATTGAAATGCTTCCCGGCCAGCATGTTCATGCGCGCCGCACGCCAGACTGCCGTTTCGGTGACCGGATTGCGCGACGCCTCGCCATGCGGAATCGGCACGGCGCCGATCAGGATCGAGCAATAGTTGAACAGCCGGTAAGCCCAGCCGAACTTGAAGAAGGAAAAGGCCAGGATCAGCACCAGGCCGAACACCTTCGTCTGGAACGCCGCGCGTGAGGACGTGGCGCCAAGCGGCAGGTCACTCAGCACGGTCAGAACCTGGTCGGAGGCGCCGAGCAAAGCAAAACAGCCGCCGATCGCAATCAGCGAACTGGAGGCAAAGAAGGCGGTTCCCTGCTGCAGGCCGCTCATGATGGCGGTGTCGACGATGCGGATCTCGCGCTCGGCCATGGTCCGCATCCAGGCCTCGCGCTGCGCGTTCATCGCCCTCGTCAGCGAGACGCGGCTGACCAGCATTCCGTCCGCGGCGAGCGTATGCAGCACCCACGCGGCAAGGAAGAACCCCAGCGCCGCAAGGTCGGCCATCGATAGATGAAAGGAATCGCTCATGCGTTGCTTTTACCACAGGCGGAGGGGACGCTTCGATGGCCGAAGCTGGAATGTCGCTGCCGGAGCAAACAAGGTCGGCAGGTGCAGCGCCGCAATCTTCAAAACAGCGGACAACACCATGGGAATTCCTATATGTAGACCTCAACAAGGTCCCAGGAGAAAACGCCCACGTGTTCCTTTCGGTTTTCGACCTGTTCAAGATCGGCATCGGCCCATCGAGTTCGCACACGATGGGGCCGATGACGGCTGCACGGCGGTTTCTCGACGAGATTGCGGGAGACGACTGGCCGCGCCCGGCCGGCGCCAAGGTCGACCGGATCGCGGCCAGCCTGCATGGCTCGCTCGCCTATACCGGCATCGGCCATGGCTCCGATCGTGCCGTGGTGCTCGGCCTCGCCGGCCAGACGCCGCAGACGGTGGATCCCGACCAGGCGGACGGCATCGTCGCTCGCATCGCCGCCGAGAAGCGGATCTCGCCGCCCGGCCATCCGTCCTATCGTTTCGACCCGGCAATGGATCTGGTGCTGGATCGCAAGACGCCGCTGCCGGGTCACGCCAATGGCATGGCCTTCTCTGCCTATGACGCCGGCGACCGGTTGCTGCTGAGGCGCGTCTATTATTCGATCGGCGGCGGCTTCGTAGTGTCCGAGGAGGAACTGCAGCGGATGAAAGCAAGGGGCTCGGCGACAACCGAAGGCAAGAAGGTTCCGTATCCGTTCAAGAACGCCGTCGAAATGCTGTCCATGGCAGCGAAAAGCGGGCTTTCCATTGCCGAGATGAAGCGCGTCAACGAGGAGACGCAGATGTCGCGCGAGGAGCTCGACGCCGGCCTCGACGGCATCTGGAGCGCCATGAAGGGCTGCATCGAGCGCGGCCTGTCGCAAGGCGGCATCATGCCGGGCGGACTCAAGGTGCGCCGCCGTGCCCGGATGCTGCGCGACAAGCTGCAGGAGCAATGGCAGCAGAACCGGCCCAACCCGCTGCTCGCCAACGACTGGCTGTCGATCTATGCGATGGCGGTCAATGAGGAGAACGCCGCCGGCGGCCGTGTCGTCACCGCGCCAACCAATGGGGCGGCCGGCACTCTGCCCGCAGTGCTGCGCTACTGGTTGCATTTCCATCCAGAAGCCGACCAGCCCAGCATACGCGATTTCCTGCTGACGGCGGCGGCCGTCGGCGGCATCATCAAAACCAATGCTTCGATCTCGGGGGCGGAAGTCGGCTGCCAGGGCGAGGTCGGTTCGGCTTCGGCAATGGCTGCGGCGGGATTGTGCGCCGTCATGGGCGGCACGCCCGAGCAGGTCGAGAACGCTGCCGAGATCGCGTTGGAACATCATCTCGGCATGACCTGCGATCCGGTCGGCGGGCTGGTGCAGGTGCCGTGTATCGAGCGCAATGCGCTTGGTGCCGTCAAGGCGGTGACCGCCGCTTCGCTGGCCATCAAGGGCGACGGCGTTCATTTCGTGCCGCTCGATGCCGCGATCGAGACGATGCGCCAGACCGGCCTCGACATGAACGAAAAGTACAAGGAAACCAGCCTTGGCGGATTGGCAGTCAATGTCGTGGAGTGCTGAGAGCCAATCTGGTGGCCTGGACCACCACTGTGGAGAAGTCGATCAGGCCGTTGACGCGTTCGCGTGCTGGACTAAACCTTAAACGATGTCTCTCAATCTCATAAAGCTTTGCGTCGGCTGTGACAGCGTCGAGGATCTGGAAGAGTGGATTGCCTTCCGTCTCGACGAGCGGCGCCGCGCCGGCGAACCGGCCGAGCACTACCACACCACCCGCATGGTGCCGACACGCGGCGTCGAGATTACCGACGGCGGCTCGCTCTACTGGGTGATCAAGGGCAATGTCCAATGCCGCCAGCTGATCACCGAAATCCGCCCCTTCACCGATGACGAGGGCATCGGCCGTTGCCATCTGATCCTCGATCCCGACGTCGTGCGCACTGACTGGCAACCGCGCCGTGCATTCCAGGGATGGCGCTACCTGAAGCAGGCGGACGCGCCGGCCGATCTCGGCAAGGGCAAAGCCGGGCTGATCGAGATGCCGCCGAAGCTCAGGCGAGAGCTTGCCGATCTCGGCCTGCTCTGACGCCGAGAACCGCAACGCCAAGACCGCCAGCCGAAGTGCTTGTCCGCAATTGCATCATCGGTCCTCCAGGTCGCCTCATCTGGGCTTGCAAGCCGGGGAACAACGCCACATCTTGAATGTCATGAGCGACAAGAAGCAGCCCGTGCCTGCAAGGGCCAATCCTGCACCGGTCGAGTCTCAATCGAGCACCGGCGAGATCGACGCGTTTCTCCGTCAGGCAAGGACGCTCGCTGCATCCGCCACCGGGTCAGGCAGGCTGATCCTGTCCCTCGACGCGACGATGAGCCGCCAGCCGACCTGGGATCTCGCCTGTGCGCTGCAGGCCGAGATGTTCGACGCCGTCGGCAAGGCCGGGGCGCTCAAGGTTCAACTTGTCTATTTTCGCGGCCTTGGCGAGTGCCGCTCCTCCGCATTCGTCACCGATACCGAAGCTCTGAAGCAGCTGATGACGCGCATCGACTGCCGCAGCGGCCATACCCAGATCGGCAAGGTGCTCGCCCATGCCCTGAAACAGACGGCGGCGGCCAAGGTCAACGCGCTGGTCTATATCGGCGACGCGATGGAAGAAAACATAGATGATCTGGCCGAAAAGGCCGGCAGCCTCGGTCTGCACGGCGTTCCTGTCTTCGTCTTTCAGGAGGGCGATGATGCCGCCGCGGAAAAGGCGTTCAAGGAGATTGCGCGGCTGTCGAAAGGGGCCTGGTTCCGCTTCGATCGGCGGGCTGCCGCAACCTTGGCCGGCCTGCTTTCGTCCGTCGCCGTGTTTGCGACCGGCGGGCTGAAAGCACTGGAGGCCCGGGGCAGACCGGAAGACCGGCTGATGATCGAGCATATGCGGGGCGGCGGAAACTGATGAGCGCAATTATCGCTTTTGTAGCGTTGCTTCTAGTGCTTCTCGGCATGCTCACCATCTTCCTGCGCGCCGATGCGGCGAAGCTTGCAGGCGGCATGAGAACGCTTGGACCTGTACTGCTCGGGCTGGTCGGCGTCGCCGTGCTGCTGGTCGGGCGCGAGGGCATCGGCGGCTTGATCCTGTCGGTTGCGCTCGCCTGGTACGGCTCCATGCGCATGAATCGGCCGGCGGCAAAACTGGCACAAGGCAAGCGTTCGACAGTTCGTACCGCGGCGCTTGAAATGGAACTCGATCACGATACCGGCGGCCTCGAAGGCCTCGTGCTGGCCGGGCGCCATGAAGGCAAGATGCTTGGCTCGATGGGGCGTGCCGAATTGCAGCAACTCTATCGCGAACTCTCAGGCGATCCGGAGAGCCGCCAATTGCTAGAGACGTATCTTGACGGCAGATTTCCCATCTGGCGCAAAGACGCTGATGCGAATGACGGCGAAGGGCTGGGTGTTGCGCCAGGTTCTGGCGCCATGACTAAGGAGGAGGCCTACAAGATCCTTGGTCTTGAAGCGGGGGCTGCCGCGGCGGATGTCCGCAAGGCGCACCGCCGCCTGATGCAGCGCCTGCACCCCGATATCGGTGGCACGTCTTTCCTGGCGGCGCGGATCAATGAAGCCAAGGACGTCTTGCTCTCCAATCACAACTAGTCTCCTTCGACGCAGAACTTTCGGGAAAGATATCGTTTCGCGCGCCGCTTACTGCTGGACGGCGTAGCACTCGATCTTCTTCTTTTTCAAAGCGTTGCAGGCCTTCCAGGCAGCGGTCTTCGAACCGAAACCACCGAACCGGGCGCGGTAGTAGGTGACGCCGTCCTTGTCGAAGGCGACGGTGAAACCGGAGGCATCGGCCAGAACGGAGGGTGCCTGCTTCGTCGCCTTGTCGAGGAAAGCCTTCGCTTCGGCCTGTTTTGGCGACGAGGCGACCTGTATTGCCCAGCCGGATGGCACCGAGGCCGTGCTGACCGGATCGACCTCTGCCGCCGGTTCGGCATAGGCTGCGGCGACCCGGGCTGTCGCCACGTCGTCCACGGTCGCCGCGGCCGTCGTCTTGACCCTCTTGGCCTGAACGACCGGAGTGGTTTCTTCAACGACGGGCGCATTTTCCTCGACAAGGGAGGCAACGGCATCGTCGTTCGGCTTACTGTCCGGTGTCGGCGCGTCATGGTTCGGTAGAAATACCTTGGCCAAGGCTGAAATCGGATTGCCACCGCCAGCCTTGGCAATCAGCACGCCGCCGCCGCTCGACGAGGCCTTCGGCATGTAGGCATTGATCAACCCGGCCATCTGGCTGTCGCGGCTGCCGCCGGATCTGCCGCCCATGACCACCGCTACGATCCGCCGATCGCCATCCGAGACCGAGGAGACCAGATTGTAACCGGAGGCGCGGGTGTAACCGGTCTTGATGCCGTCGACGCCCTTGATGCGTCCGAGCAGACGGTTATGGCCGTTGATGCGCTGCCGCCCATAAAGAAAGGAGCGCTGCGAGAAATAGCCGTAATATTGCGGAAAATGCTCTCTCAGGGCGATGCCGAGCATCGCCATGTCGCGCGCGGTTGTGAACTGGCCGGGATCAGGCAAGCCGTTGGCGTTGCGGAAAACGGTTCCCCTCATGCCCAGCGCCCGCGCCTTGGCGGTCATCATGCGGGCGAAATTGGCTTCATTGCCGCCGAGCATCTCGCCAAGCGCCGTTGCGGAATCGTTTGCCGATTTGGTCACCATCGACAGGATCGCGGTCTCGACCGTGACCGAGCTGCCGCGCTTGACGCCTAGCTTCGTCGGCGGCTCGGCAGCGGCATTGGCCGAGAACACGACCGGGGAATTCTTGCTGATCCTGCCCTTCGCCAATGCCTCGAACGTCAGATAAAGCGTCATCATCTTGGTAAGCGAAGCCGGATAGCGCCGGCCATCGGCATCCGACGAATAAAGCACCTTGCCGGTCTTGGCATCGATGACGATGGCCGCCGACTTGGCCGCCATGGATGAAGCCGCGTCCGCGACGACGAAGCTCATCGCCATAGCGAGGATCATGATCGTTTTGAGGGGGGACGCGGATTTGGAAACGAAGCCCGACAACGCCTTACGCACTGATAGTTCCTTTGAATTTCCGTTGCCTTGGAGGCGGCAAAGGGGTCCTGCCTCACCTTCGGCCACGCTAACGCGGGCAGCGTTACCAATCCGTTTATGGTAACCGCCGCGTTCACCATTTTCTGCGGGATTGAGCTTCTCTTTATTCGAATCTTAGCGATTGCCGGCAGCTCACGATGCGCATTGCCGCGGGAATCTTGACTTTTGTGCACTGCACAATATATTTACACGCATTGCACAACGCGGCCCGACAAGGCGCGTCTATCGTCCAAGGCAACCGTTCAAGGGAAAGCGTGAAATGACCCAGACCTATGAAGATTTCAGCAAATACGGCAAGGAATTTGCGGACACCGGATTGAAGAGCTTCGCCTCGCTGTCCAAGGGTGCACAGGCTATCGCCGCCGAGGCGGGCGAGTACACCAAGAAAAGCTTCGAAGCCGGTAGCGCCGCTGTCGAGAAGCTCTTTTCCGCCAAGTCGCTGGACAAGGCGATCGAGATCCAGTCCGACTATGCCAAGCAGTCCTATGAGAGCTTCGTCACCGAGGCCACCAAGCTTGGCGATCTCTATGCCGAACTCGCCAAGGAAGCTTACAAGCCGTTCGAATCGATCGTCGCCAAGGCGAAGTAAATTCGACGAACATTCCGAGCCGGCCCCTGGGCTTGCAAAGACAAACCCGGTCGCGAACGCACGGCCGGGTTTTTTCATGCCAGCTCGAAATCGGGGGCCTACGGTCTTCACGATTTGAAAAATCGGGCAAGTTTGGCCACCTAGCCATATTGTCAGCTAAACAGAAGGGCTTAAAATCGTCCATCGAACACCTACATGTCGAGCATGCATGAGGATTCGAAAGAGGCAGGACTACGTGACTACAGGTTTGACTGCCACGAGCTACGTGGTGCGAATGCAGAACGGCAGCAACGGCAATGAGGCCGGTCGCGGCACGGCCGTCATCACGCGCACAAAAACCAAGACCAAGAAGCCCAGTCTGTATCGGGTCCTCATTCTTAACGACGACTACACACCCATGGAATTCGTGGTCCACGTGCTGGAGCGCTTTTTCCAGAAGGACCGCGAAGCCGCCACACGCATAATGCTTCATGTTCACAATCATGGGGTGGGCGAGTGCGGGGTCTATACATTCGAGGTGGCCGAGACCAAAGTGTCTCAGGTCATGGATTTCGCCCGACAGAATCAGCATCCGCTGCAATGCGTGATGGAGAAGAAGTGAGGTAACATGCCGGCTTTCTCCCAAGGCCTGGAAAAGGCGCTTCACCAAGCGCTGACGCTCGCCAATGAGCGGCACCATGAATATGCAACCCTTGAACATTTGCTGCTCGCCCTGATCGACGACACCGAGGCGGCGGCCGTCATGCGTGCCTGCAACGTCGATCTCGACGAGTTGAAGCATACGGTTCTCACCTATATCGACACCGAGCTCGACAATCTCGTCACCGGCTACGATGAAGATTCCAAGCCGACTGCCGGTTTCCAGCGCGTCATCCAGCGCGCGGTGATCCATGTGCAGTCGTCAGGCCGCGAGGAAGTGTCCGGCGCCAACGTGCTCGTCGCCATCTTCGCTGAGCGTGAAAGCCACGCCGCTTACTTCCTGCAGGAACAGCAGATGACCCGCTACGACGCGGTCAACTACATCTCGCATGGCATCGCCAAGCGCCCCGGCGCTTCCGAGACGCGTACCCCGCGCGGCGCCGACGACGAGCAGGGCAGCCAGAGCGGAGCCGAGCCGCAGGAGGAAGGCGGCAAGAAGAAGCAGCAGCAGGACGCGCTGACTGCCTATTGCGTCAACCTGAACAACAAGGCCAAGGCCGGCAAGATCGATCCATTGATCGGTCGCGAGAGCGAGATCAACCGGACCATCCAGGTGCTGTGCCGCCGCTCCAAGAACAACCCGCTCTATGTCGGTGATCCCGGCGTCGGCAAGACGGCTATCGCCGAAGGCCTCGCTAAGCGCATTGTCGAGGGTGACGTTCCCGAAGTGCTGCACAATGCCACCATCTTCGCGCTCGACATGGGCACGCTGCTGGCCGGCACCCGCTATCGCGGCGATTTCGAGGAGCGGCTGAAGCAGGTCGTCAAGGAGCTCGAGGATTATCCCGGCGCCGTGCTGTTCATCGATGAAATCCACACCGTGATCGGGGCAGGGGCCACCTCCGGCGGCGCCATGGATGCATCGAACCTGTTAAAACCCGCACTGTCGTCCGGCGCCATCCGCTGCATCGGCTCGACCACCTACAAGGAATTCCGCCAGTTCTTCGAGAAGGACCGCGCGCTGGTGCGGCGCTTCCAGAAGATCGACGTCAACGAGCCGACGGTCGAGGACGCCATCGAGATCATGAAGGGCCTCAAGCCTTATTTCGAGGAGTTCCACAAGGTCCGCTACACGAGCGAGGCGATCAAGGCTTCGGTCGAACTCTCGGCGCGTTACATCAACGACCGCAAGCTGCCGGACAAGGCGATCGACGTGATCGACGAGACCGGCGCCTCGCAAATGCTGGTGCCGGAAGCCAAGCGCAAGAAGACCATCGGCATCAAGGAGATCGAAGCGACGATCGCCACCATGGCGCGCATCCCGCCGAAGACGGTTTCCGCAGACGACGAGAAGGTGCTGCAAGGCCTCGACATCGAGTTGAAGCGCGTCGTTTACGGCCAGGACACCGCGATCACAGCGCTGACCTCGGCCATCAAGCTGGCGCGGGCCGGCCTGCGGGAACCGGAAAAGCCGATCGGCTCGTACCTGTTCTCGGGCCCGACCGGTGTCGGCAAGACGGAAGTGGCCAAGCAGCTCGCCGCCTCGCTCGGCGTGGAGCTGATCCGCTTCGACATGTCGGAATATATGGAACGCCACACCGTTTCGCGGTTGATCGGCGCGCCTCCCGGCTATGTCGGCTTCGACCAGGGCGGCCTTCTGACCGACGGCGTCGACCAGCATCCGCATTGCGTGCTGTTGCTCGACGAAGTCGAGAAGGCGCATCCGGACCTGTTCAACATCCTGTTGCAGGTCATGGACCACGGCAAGCTGACCGACCATAACGGCAAGCAGATCGACTTCCGCAATGTCATCCTGATCATGACTACCAATGCGGGCGCATCCGATGCGCAGCGCGCGGCGATCGGTTTCGGTTCGACCAAGCGCGAAGGCGACGATGTCGAGGCGATCAACCGGCTGTTCACGCCGGAGTTCCGCAACCGTCTCGATGCGATCATTCCGTTCGGCTCGCTGCCGGTGCCGGTCATCCATCAGGTGGTGCAGAAGTTCGTCATGCAGTTGGAAGCGCAGCTTTCCGAGCGTGGCGTGACCTTCGACTTGTCGCAGGATGCAATCGCATGGCTGGCCGACAAGGGCTATGACGAGCGCATGGGCGCCCGGCCGCTTGGCCGCGTCATCCAGGAGCACATCAAGAAGCCGCTGGCCGACGAGGTGCTGTTCGGCAAGCTCAAAAAGGGCGGCACGGTGCGTGTCACCGTCGAGAAGAAGGAAACCGGCGAGACCGGCCTGAAGCTCGAATCGCTCGCCGACGAGGCGCCGGTGAAGCCGAAGAAGGAAGAGCCGGACGACGTGCCGAAGGCCAAGAAGGCGGTGGCGAAGAAGCCCGCTGCAAAAAAGGCGGTGGCGCAGAAGCCGGAGCCCAAAGGTAAGGACGGCGGCAAGCGCAGTCTCGTGCCGCAACTGCCGCGTAAGAACTGACGAACCAGCCAGTAAAAAAGCCCCGGAAACGGGGCTTTTTTTGTGACACCCTCCGGTTAAGCACCCGGCGCCCGCCGGAGCAGTTTGCGCCGGTTCAGCTTGCCAGCGCCATCCTTATCTTGCCGGCGTTCTGGGCCAGGACTTCAGGCTTTTCCATCTGTCCGCTGTGCGGTTTCAGGGGAATCCCCTCGAAGCGCGGAATGACATGGACGTGAAGGTGAAAGACAGTCTGCCCCGAAGCTGGTTCGTTGAACTGCATAACCGTGACGCCATCGGCATCGAAGGCCTTCTTTACGGCCCGCGCAACTTTCTGGACGTGAGCGAAGAGCGGGCCAAGCACCGCCGGATCCGCGTCAAGCAGGTTGCGCGACGGCGCTTTCGGCACCACCAGCGTGTGACCCTGTCCTTGCGGCATCACATCCATGAAGACAATGACCGCTTCATCCTCGTAGACGCGATGCGAAGGGATTTCTCCGCGCAGGATTTTGGCGAAGATGTTGCTGCTGTCGTAGGTTGCTTCGGCCATGGCGCGCGCTCCGGTTCTTGGCTCGCTGTCTCGTGTAGCGAAGCTGTTCCGGGCGGGCAAGATGATCGATCGACATCGGCCGTGCGGGCCCGCGCGGCTGGGCGATTGGGCTCGCTACCCTACTCCGCCATGTCCTTGCGGAACGGGGTGTGCTCTTCCAGATATTCGCTCATTCGCTCGACTTCGCGCCGCTCGCGCTGGAGGTAGTCGGCCACTGCATTGCGCAGACCTGGATGGGCGATATAGTGCGCCGAATGCATCGTCACGGGCCGGTAGCCGCGCGCCAGCTTGTGCTCGCCCTGAGCACCGGCTTCAACCACCTTCAGCTTGCGCGAGATGGCGAAATCGATTGCCTGATGGTAGCAGACTTCGAAATGCAGGAATGGGTGGTCCTCGATGCAGCCCCAGTTGCGGCCGTAGAGCGCGTCTGAGCCGATGAAGTTGATGGCGCCCGCTATGTAGCGTCCGTTGCGTTTGGCCATGACCAGCAGGGTGTCGTCGGCCATGCGCTCGCCGATTAGGGAGAAGAAATCGCGGTTGAGGTAGGGCCGGCCCCACTTCCTGCTGCCGGTATCCATGTAGAACGCGAAAAAGTCGTCCCAGGCCTTTTCGGTCAGATCCTTGCCGGTCAGCCAGTCGATCGAGATGCCGTTGGCGAGCGCCTCGCGCCGCTCTTTCTTAATTGCCTTGCGCTTGCGCGAGGCTAATGTCGCGAGAAAATCGTCATAGCTCGAAAAACCTTCGTTGAAGAAGTGAAACTGCTGGTCGGTGCGATGCAGGAAACCGGCCGCCGCGAATATCTGGACATCGTCCTCCGGCGCGAAGGTGACATGGGCGGAAGACACGCCGAGCTTATCCGTCACCGCCTTCAGGCCGGCCGCAAGACCGGCCTTGACGGTGGGACTGTGCTCGCCCTTGCCGACCAGCAGGCGAGGGCCGGTGACGGGCGTGAACGGCACCGCGCATTGCAGCTTCGGGTAGTAGCGCCCGCCGGCGCGTTCGAATGCGTCCGACCAGCCATGGTCGAATACATATTCGCCCTGGCTGTGCGACTTCAGATAGCAGGGGACCGCCCCGAGCAGCTTGCCTCGGGCGGTTTCCAGCCTCAGGTGATGGCCTTGCCAGCCGGTACGCCGAACAGCGCAGCCGGAATCTTCCAGCGCGCTCAAAAAAGCTAATGAAACAAGTGGGTTGTAGCCGTTTTCGGCATCGCCGCGTGTAGTGCCGCCGAGGTTGTCCCATTCAGCGCTGGTAAAGGCCCCGATGCCCGCCGCGATGCGGATCGACAGCTCCGCGTTCGCCGTTTGTCTTTCGCAGTCGTCCCCTTGATCCATGAGGCTTACTTAAGCTCGCTGCTGACCCATACAAGCCCGCTCAAGCAAGCCGTACCAGATCTGGCTCGAATCCTTCGAACGTCATCTGGTCGGCATATTTGAAGGTCAGGTCGACGGCAGGCCGGTCGTGCACGGTCCAGGTGATCACCGGCATCCCGAGTTTTTCTCGCACGAAGGAGACGAACCGGTTCGGCAGATCGCCGGCGGCGTAGGAGGTGAAGGCGATGTCATGCGCCAGCATGGCGAAATGCGCCTCGATCAGGTGGTTGTCGTTGCCGTAGGCGGTCAACCCGCCGGGTATGCCGGGAGCATATTTCGGGAACTCTCGGATCAGCCAATGGTCGAACGACATGATCGCAGTCTTGCCCTTGTATTGCTTGAGCATCTTACCGACGCTTTCGACCAGGCCGTCGTCGTGCCCGGCAGCTCCTTTCAGTTCGACAACCATCGGCACACGGCCGTCGACCAGATCAAGCGCCTGCTGCAGCGTCGGCAAATGGTCGGCGGTGCCGCCGACCTTCAGCGCGGTGATTTCGGCAGCCGTACGCTGCCAGACGAAGCCGTTTTCGCCGGTCAGCCGCCGCAGATCGCCATCGTGGATGATGACGGGGACGCCGTCGGAAGACAGGTGCACGTCGCATTCAATCGCGTAGCCACGCTCGGCCGCCGCGGCGAAGGCGGAAAGGGTGTTCTCCCAGCGCGTCTTGTTCATGTCGTGGAGGCCGCGATGGGCGACGGGCCGGGCGGTCAGCCAGGAAAGATCGGTCATGGTTGCAGTCCCGGTCATTCGACTTCGAAGATCGCTTCGATTTCCACTGCGGCATTAAGCGGCAGGGAGGCGGTGCCGACGGCGGAGCGAGCGTGCGTGCCGCGATCGCCGAGCACCGCGGCGAGAAAATCCGAGGCACCGTTGGCAACCAGATGCTGTTCGACAAAGTCCGGTGCCGAGGCGACGAAGACGGTGATCTTCACCAAGCGACGGATTTTCTCGAGATCGCCAAGTGCTGCCTGGGCTTGCGCCAATATGTTGATCGCACAGTATTTTGCGGCTTCCTTGCCGGTCGCGGTGTCGACATCGCTGCCAAGCAGTCCGCTCGCCTGGAGCTTGCCGTCCTTGAGCGGCAACTGCCCGGCGGTGAACAGCAGATTGCCGGTCCTGCAATAGGGCACGTAATTGGCGGCGGGCGCGGCGGCGGCCGGCAGCGTCACGCCGAGATCGCTTAGCCGCTTTTCGATTGTTTCGCTCATGCTATTTCCCTATTGCTTGAAGGTGCCGCGCAGGCCGGGCCGAAATTGCTATTTTTGCCTCGCTTCCGCCACGACTTTTTTTAAGCTGGACCATCTTTCCATGCGGCCTGCCATTAGCCGCGATGATCGGAGCACCCCATGCGCGCAACGCGCCTCGCATTCAACGCCGTTCTCTTGACAGCGGCTTCCTGGGCGGCTCCCGCTTTTGCGGTGCCGGCGCTGCAGGCGCATCGCGCGGTTTACGACATTTCACTCGACAAAGCCTCCGACCGCTCCGGCATCACCGGCATCACTGGCCGCATGGTCTACGAGTTCAACGGCTCCCCTTGCGAGGGCTATACGGTAAAGTTCCGTTTGGTGACCCAGATCGTAACCAGCGACAACACCAGGCTGACAGACCAGCAGATGACCACCTTTGAGGACGCCGAGGGCAAGACCTTCTCCTTCGTGAACAAATCCTTTGTTGACCAGAACCTCGACAAGGAGGTCAAGGGTACCGCAACGAAGGAGGCCAACGGTCTCAAGGTCGATATCGACAAGCCCGAGAAGAACAGCCTGGAACTCGCGCCGACCCAGTTCCCGACCCAGCAAATGGTCGAAATGATCGGCAAGGCGGAAAAGGGCGAGCGCTTCTACGAAACCAACCTGTTCGACGGCTCTGAGGATGCCAACAAGGTGGTGACCACCACCGTCGTCGTCGGCAAGCAAGCCGATGCCGACAACGCCGATCCGGAAGCGCCGGCGCTGGCCAAGCTCGCCACCGACAAATACTGGCCGGTCGACATCGCCTATTTCGATGATGCCGACAAAGGCGGCGAGGAGGTGCCGGAATACCGGATCAGCTTCAAGCTGCACAAGAACGGCATCACGCGCGATCTCGTCATGGACTATGGCGAGTTCTCGATGACCGGCAAACTGGTCAATCTGTCGCTGTTCGATCAGCCAAAGACCTGCCCGTCGAAATAGGCTCGAACCAACGACAAGCCGCCGGCCGCTATCCGGGATAGTAGCGCTTGATCTTGCGGGCGTGTCGTATCGACTTGAGCATGCCGCAATTGCCCATCATCGCCTAACGACGGTAAGCGCCGTGGGGGAGCAGGTTGAGCAGGATCGACGTTTTTGTGGCGCCGCGGCCCAATGCGACGCTGATCAAGGCCATGACGTTCGTCAACCGAATTGTCATGCTGCACGGCATTCCAGGCTTTCGCGACCTGTTGCCGTTCAACCGTCTGGCCGGTTTGCGCGGCGTCGCCAATGTCCGCCACATCTATTTTCCAGAGGATGACCGGCAAAGGCTGAAGGCTTGTTGCGGTGCGGGCAAGGCGACGTTCATCACGCCCAACCATCCCGAATTCTTTACCGACTGGATGATCGACAAGGAGGTCGTCTCGCGGGTAAGCCCGCTGACGGCATCCTGGGCCACGCACGGCGTCGTCAACGGGCTTGGCCGGCTAATGCAGAAATTCTGGTTGGCCAACAATCTGATCGCGCAAATCCCGGGCAACAGCGCGGCCGCCAAGGAACATTCGGTGGCCTGGGCGCTGAAGGGGCACGGCGTGCTCCTGCATCCCGAAGGCGGTGTCGGCTGGCATGCCAACATCGTTGCCCCGCTGCTGCCAGGTGCGGTCGAAATGCGGTTCGAGGCGCTGAAGCGCGGCCGCCTGACGGATCCGGATTTCAAGGTTTGGATCGCGCCCGTGATCTGGAAGCTTGCTTTCACGGGGAATGTCGAGGCACCGCTGGCAAAGGAATGTGCCTATGTCGAGCACAGCCTGAAGATCGAACGCCGTGCCGCCGATTCGCTGCCGGAGCGCATCCATCATATCTATGCGACGTTGCTGTCGCGCGATGAGGCTGCATATGGCCTGCGGTCCGATGAGCGGGTTTCGTATGACGCACGTCAAAAAGACCTGCTCGCGGAACTCGGCCGTCGCCTTGCTGAACTTGTCTCGGTCGACGCCGACACGCTCGACACTGCCGAGCTTTTGCGGCGCTCGCGGCGCTGGCTGCGGGAGAACATAGACGGCGCCGAAAACCAGGCGCAGGTCCGAACGCTGGCAGATACGATCCAGCGACTGCAGCGTGTCGGGCCGTGGGCCTCAGCCAATCCGCGCATCACGCAGGAGGAGATCGCCGAACATTTGAAGCGGATCCGCAACGACTATTGCAAAGGTACGCTGCGCGATACGATCAACCGTTTCGTGCCGCAGCCGGCAGGCCCACGCCGCGCCTATGTCCGGGTACCGGAGCCGCTTGGCTTGCACGCCTATCAAGGCTCCGTAGAGGAGGCACTCGCCGAACTGCACCACCGGATGCAGGAGACCGTCACCAGGACGATGACGCAACTCGAGGCCGGCGGCGCCTTCATTTTCTGTGCCAATCCCTTCTATCATCGTTAGCGGCGTGTTGGTCGGCGCAAGATGAAGGAGTGCGGCAAACCTCATGGCGGTCTATGTCGATGCGGCGATCTGGAAATGGGTCGGCCACCGCTGGTGTCATCTGCTGGCAGACGATACCGACGAGCTGCATCGCTTCGCCGCGCAGCTCGGCGTCAAGCGCTCGTCCTATCAAGGGCCACCCAAGACATCGGCGCCGCATTATGACATAACCGGGCTGGAGCGTGACCGCGCAGTGCGGTTAGGCGCCATCGAATGCACCCGCGAGGAGATCGTCGCTGTTTTCCGGCGTGTGCGGGTGCCGAAGGGGAAGATGCGACAATGACACCGGTGCGCTGATCGCCGCACGCTGAGCCGCAAGACGCCACACCGCTTGCGTTTGTCGCGCTTCCCCTCTATATGCGCGCTCATTCCACACACGGACTTTGGTGTCTGCCCGGGAGAAATCCGGCTGAAACCTCCGGTGGCGTTTGAGGACAAAGTCCAAAAATGCCTGTGTCCGTGGAGGCTAACCGGAAAGGAAATAAGAATGGCTCTGCCTGATTTCAGCATGCGCCAGCTATTGGAAGCTGGCATTCACTTCGGCCACCAGACCCACCGCTGGAATCCGAAAATGGCGCCCTATATCTACGGCGCCCGCAACAACATCCACATCATCGACCTCTCGCAGACGGTGCCCCTGCTGCACCAGGCGCTGAAGCAGGTTTCCGACACTGTTGCCAAGGGCGGCCGCGTGCTGTTCGTCGGCACCAAGCGCCAGGCCTCCGACATTGTCGCCGATGCCGCGCAGCGCTCGGCCCAGTACTATGTCAATTCGCGCTGGCTCGGCGGCATGCTGACCAACTGGAAGACGATCTCGAATTCCATCCAGCGCCTGCGCAAGCTCGACGAGATGCTGGCCGGCGAGGCTCAGGGCCTGACCAAGAAGGAGCGCCTCAACCTCGATCGCGAGCGTGAAAAGCTCGACAAGGCGCTGGGCGGCATCAAGGATATGGGTTCGACGCCCGATTTGATGTTCGTGATCGACACCAACAAGGAAGCGATCGCCATTCTCGAGGCCAAGCGTCTCGGCATCCCGGTCGTTGCCATCATCGATTCCAACTGCGACCCGGACAAGATCGACTTCCCGATCCCCGGCAATGACGACGCGGCCCGCGCCATCCAGCTGTATTGCGATCTGATCGCCAAGGCAGCTATCGACGGCATCGCCCGTCAGCAGGGCGCGCTCGGTGTCGATATCGGCGCATCGGTCGAGGCTCCGGTCGAGCCGGCGCTCGAGCAGACCCCGGCCGCCGAGAGCCCGGCAGCCCAGACCCCGGAAGCATAGTAGCGAAGGCCGGCTGCGGCCTTCATCTTTCCAATATGTTGGCGCGGTAAGCGCTACCGGCACCAGGCGCATCATCGAAAATCGATGGTGCGTCAGTGCATTTAGACAAAGAGGCGACAATGAGCATTTCGGCTGCACAGGTCAAAGAACTCCGCGACTTGACCGGCGCGGGCATGATGGACTGCAAGGCGGCGTTGAACGAGACCAACGGCAATATGGAAGAAGCCATCGACTGGCTGCGCAAGAAGGGCATTTCCAAGGCCGACAAGAAGGCTGGCCGTACCGCTGCCGAAGGCCTGATCGGCGTCGATTCGGGCGTCCGCGAGGCAGCGATCGTCGAGGTCAATTCCGAGACGGACTTCGTTGCCCGCAATGCTGCGTTCCAAGAGATCGTCGCCAATGTCGCGAAGGTCGCGCTTGCCTATGGCGGCAAGACCGAAGCCGTTGCCGCCGCTCCCTATCCGGGCTCGGGCAAGTCGGTCGCCGAGACCATCAAGGACGCCGTCGGCACCATCGGCGAGAATCTGGGCTTCCGCCGCTCGGCCAAGCTCACCGTCGAGCACGGCGCTGTCGCAACCTACGTTCACAATGCGGTCGCCGACGGCCTTGGCAAGCTCGGCGTGCTGGTGGCCATCGAGACGACAGGCAACGCGCATGCCGCGAACGCCTTCGCCCGTCAGGTTGCCATGCATGTCGCTGCCACCAATCCGATGGCCTTGACCACTGAAGAGCTCGATCCGGCCGCGGTGGAGCGCGAGAAGGCGATCTTCGCCGACCAGGCACGCCAGTCCGGCAAGCCAGAAGCGATTATCGAGAAGATGGTCGAGGGCCGTTTGCGCAAGTTCTACGAAGAGGTCGTGCTGCTCAAGCAGGCTTTCGTGCTCAATCCCGACATCACCGTCGAGAAGGCGCTGAAGGATGCCGAAAGCGAGATCGGCGCGCCAGCCAAAATCGCTGCCTACCTGCGCTTCGCGCTCGGTGAGGGCATCGAGAAGGAAGAGACCGATTTCGCGGCGGAAGTCGCGGCAGCGGTCAAGAAGTAAACTATTCGTTTAAAAGTCTTTTTCGGCCGGGTGTCCGCGAGGATGCCCGGCCGATTCTTGCGCGGCGTAGGATCAACTCAAGGACGACCTCGGCGCGCTCGATTTCGACATTGCGCAGGACCTTCGGGCACGGCTCGATGCGGTGAGCCGGTCTTTCACACCCTTTTTCGTATTCGTTCTTCGGCTCGGAAATACAGGATGGCCTTACCGGAGGTCAGACAGTCGGTGACAAGCCGGCTGGCAACATGCCGAACCCGTTCATGCAAGGTGCTTTTGCCGTGTAAGCTGAAGCTGGAAGAGAGTTTTCGGGCTCGGGCGCCGCGTGACATCGTGGCGCCCTTCGTGTATCGGAACGCCCAGTGTTTCGGGGCGCACCGAAACGCGTCACACGCACGATGACGAGGACCAGATGACGGTGAAGCCCCTCTACCGACGTGTCTTGCTGAAAGCATCGGGCGAAGCGTTAATGGGCGAGCAGCATTTCGGCATCGACGTATCGGTGGTCGACCGCATCGCCGCCGACATCGCCGAGGCCCGCGCATTGGGCATCGAAGTCGGTGTCGTCATAGGGGGCGGCAACATCTTCCGTGGCGTCGCAGTCGCGTCAAAAGGCGGAGACCGCGTCACCGGCGACCATATGGGCATGCTTGCCACCGTCATCAATTCGCTGGCGCTGCGCACCTCGCTCAACAAGATCGGCGTCGACGCCGTGGTGCTGTCGGCGATCGCCATGCCCGAGCTTTGCGAAAGTTTTTCGCAGCGTCAGGCGACCGCCTACATGAACCAGGGCAAGGTCGTTATCTTCGCCGGCGGCACCGGCAATCCGTTCTTCACCACCGATTCGGCTGCAGCCCTTCGCGCCGCCGAGATCGGAGCCGATGCTCTGTTCAAGGGCACCCAGGTCGATGGTGTCTATTCGGCTGATCCCAAGAAGGACCCGCACGCGACACGTTTCGAGCGGATCAGCCATGACGAAGTCATCAAACGCGGGCTTTCGATCATGGATACGGCGGCGATTGCACTTGCGCGCGAAAACAACATTCCGATAATCGTCTATTCGATCCACGAGAAGGGTGGTTTCGGCGATATCCTGAGGGGTGGCGGCCGTTGCACGGTCGTCGCAGACGATTGACCGGACCATGAACCCGAAAGGGATCGGTTGCGGATGAGGCTCGAACAGGGCTTACCCTAAGCAGTGAACCCGGGTTAACGGGTCGAGGAGACGATGATGAATGGCGAATACGACGATCTCAAACGGCGCATGGACGGGGCGATCGCCGCGTTCAAGCATGATCTGGCTTCGCTGCGCACCGGCCGCGCGTCGAGCAACCTGCTCGATGCCGTCCAGGTGCAGGCCTATGGCACCACCATGCCGATCAACCAGGTGGCAACAGTGTCGGTTCCGGAACCGCGCATGATTTCGGTTTCGGTCTGGGACAAGTCGATGGTCAGCGCGGTCGACCGTGCCATCCGTGAAGCCAATCTCGGGTTCAATCCTATCGTCGACGGTACCAATCTCAGGATTCCGCTGCCCGAGCTCAACGAACAGCGCCGCAAGGAGCTGGTGAAGATCTCGCACGGTTATGCCGAGAATGCCCGTGTCGCCGCACGACACGTTCGCCGGGACGGCATGGACTTTCTGAAAAAGGCGGAAAAGGACGGCGACATCAGTGAGGACGACCATCGCAAACGGGCCGACCAGGTTCAGAAACTGACCGACGAGACAATCAGCACCATCGACCACCTGCTTTCCGACAAGGAAGCGGAAATCATGCAGGTCTAGGGTCTGGCCACGGCTGGCCCGGAAGTGAGAACATGGCAACGCCCGCGCATGTCGCGATCATCATGGACGGAAACGGACGCTGGGCCAAGGCGCGCGGCTTGCCTCGGCTGGCTGGTCACCGCGCCGGCGTTGAGGCGCTGCGCAAGACAGTGCGCGCCGCCCCCGGCCTCGGCATCTCCTTCCTGACCGTCTACGCTTTTTCGTCGGAAAACTGGTCACGACCGAAATCTGAAGTCAGCGACCTCATGGGCCTGCTGAAGCTTTTCATCCGACGTGACCTCGCCGAGCTGCACCAGAGTGGGGTGCGGATCAGGGTCATCGGTGACAGGGCAGGGCTGCAGCCCGACATAAGGGGCCTGCTTGAGGAAGCCGAAACGCTCACTCTCCGCAACGAAGCGCTGACGCTGGTCATTGCCTTCAATTACGGCGGGCGCGACGAGATCGTGCGCACCGCGCGCAAGCTCGCAGCTGCGGTGGCGCGCGGTGAGATCGACAGCGAGGCGATCACGGCCGAGTCCTTTGCCAGCTCGCTCGATACAGAGGGCATTCCGGATCCGGAACTGGTCATCCGCACCAGCGGCGAGCTTCGGTTGTCGAATTTCCTGTTATGGCAGGCTGCCTATAGTGAACTCGTTTTTCTGCCTTGCTATTGGCCCGACTTCAGTCGCGAGCACCTGTCCGATGCACTGCGCGATTTCGCCGGCCGCGAGCGCCGCTTCGGCGGACTTGCCGCCCAAGATGTCGCCTCAGGCTGAGGAATGAGCAACCTCCAACTCCGGGTCATTTCGGCCGTCGTGCTTGCCATCGTGACGCTTGGCCTGACCTGGCTCGGCGGACTGCCCTTCCGGTTGCTTTGCGCTGCCATGGCGGCGGTGATCTTCTACGAGTGGACGCGGATGAGCCGCCCCGTTGCCCCGGCAGGTGCTAGTCCTATGGCAGGTCTCGGCTTTCTGCCCGAGGCGCTGATCGTGGTCTTTATTGGTGCCCTCGTCGCCGGCCTGCCTGCGTCTTTGCTGCTGCCGCTCGTGGCGGCTCTGGTTGCTGTCACTGCCATCGCGGCGTCGATGCGAAAGGCAGGACCGTGGGAAGCATCCGGCCTTGCCTATGCGGCCGTATCGGGCTTATCGCTGGCCTTCTTGCGTGATGGCGACCATTCAGGGCTGCTGGCCATTCTGTTCCTATTCGCCGTGGTTTGGGCGACCGATATTTTTGCTTATTTCGTCGGCCGCTCCGTCGGTGGCCCAAGGCTGGCGCCGTCGATCTCGCCGGGCAAGACGCGGAGCGGGGCGCTCGGTGGGGTGGTCGGCGGCGTAGTGGCCGGTCTGCTTCTGGCCGCAGTAGCCGGAACGGGCAACCTCGCCGTGCTTGGCGTGGTCGCACTGGTGCTTTCGATCGTCGCGCAGGCCGGCGACCTGTTCGAATCATGGGTCAAGCGACGCCACGGCCGTAAAGATTCCGGCACGCTGATACCCGGCCATGGCGGCATCATGGATCGGGTCGATGGGCTTGTCGCGGCGGCTTTCGCCCTATACGTCATCGGCTGGATTTCCGCGACCGCCGACCATCCGGCACAGGGGCTGTTTCCGGTTTGAACGGCATCGTCGGTGGGCCGGCGCGGGGCTGCGTCATGGATTCGCCTGGATTGATGTCACAGTCGCGGCGTGATCTGCGCCGTGGATGAATTTGAGGGCATGAATTGAACGAGATTCTTCACGCGGTTTTCAGCACGGACGGCCTTGTCCTCGGTACGCTGGTGCCTTTCCTGTTCGTGCTGACCGTGGTCGTGTTCGTCCACGAAATGGGCCATTACCTCGTCGGCCGCTGGTGCGGTATCGGCGCAAAAGCCTTTTCGATCGGTTTCGGCCCAGAGATCATCGGCTTCAACGACAGCCGCGGCACCCGCTGGAAGCTTTGCGCCATACCGCTCGGCGGCTACGTCAAGTTCGTCGGCGATATGAACGCGACGTCGAGCCAGCCCAGCTCGGAGGAGGTCGAGGCGCTGAGCGACGACGAACGCAAGGTTGCCTTCCACACGCAGCCGATCTGGAAGCGGGCGGCGACCGTCGTGGCGGGGCCGCTGTTCAACTTCCTGCTGACGATCGCCGTCTTTGCCGTGCTGTTTTCCATATATGGTCGGCCGGTATACGAGCCGATGGTGGCTGAAGTCACCGAAGGCAGTCCGGCAGCGGCGGCCGGCATCATGCCCGGTGACCGATTCGTCAGCGTCGACGGCAGCAAGGTCGAGACCTTTGCCGACGTCCAGCGTCTGGTTTCGGGCCGCGCCGGCGACAGCATCACCTTCGTTATGTTACGCGGCGGCAAGGAAATCACCGTCACGGCGACGCCGCGTTTGATGGAACAACAAGACGCATTGGGCAACAAAGCCCAGGTGGCCGTGATCGGCGTCATCAACAACAAGGAACTCGGCCAGCCGCGGCTGATCACCTACAGCCCGGCCGGGGCAGTCGGGGCGGCCATCCAGGAAACCGGCCACGTCATCCAGCGCACCGGCCAGTTCCTGCAGCGTTTCGTTGTTGGCCGCGAGGACAAGTGCCAGCTGGGCGGGCCCATCAAGATCGCCAAGATGTCGGGCCAGGCGGCAAAGCTCGGCTTCGAATTGCTCGTCCAGCTTGTTGCATATCTGTCAGTCGGGATAGGAATTCTCAATCTTCTGCCGATTCCCCCCCTCGACGGAGGGCATCTTCTGTTCTACGGCGTGGAAGCTGTCATCCGACGGCCGGTGTCCGAACGGATGATGGAAATGGCTTATCGGAGCGGCCTCATCCTGGTGCTCGGCTTCATGGGTTTTGTTTTCTGGAACGATCTGTTTGGGTGCTGAAATCATGAAGAAATTTGGCTTCAGCGCGACCAATGTTGAGACGCCGTTTACCATGCGTGGGGATATGCGTGACGCGAAAGCCACGCCACAGGGTTAAGTAAATACAAATTAACCAGAAGCCTTGCGTGTAGGGAAAATCCGGTTAATACGGTAGGGGAAATTACCGCACGTCCGGTTTTCTCGCCGTGGGGACTTCGAGAAAAGGTACAAAAGCCCGATGAAGGCAGCATCCAAGTTTCTGAGCGCCGCGTCCGCGGTGGCTATGTCCGCTGCTCTGGTTGTACCAGGCGCGCTCGCAGTGCAGTTCGTTGCCACATCGGCCGCCGAGGCGGCTGTCGTCTCCAGAGTCGAAGTCACCGGCAATCAGCGTGTCGACGCGGACACCATCCGCAATTACGTGACAATCAAGCCCGGCAAGGCGTTTTCCAGCTCCGACATCGACGATGCGGTCAAGGCGCTGTTTGGCACCGGGCTGTTTTCGGACGTGCAGATCAACCAGGTCGGATCGACGCTGGTCATCAAGGTTTCCGAATACCAGGTCGTCAACCAGGTGCTGTTCCAGGGCAACAAGAAGCTCAAGGACAACGCGCTTGCAGCCGCGGTGCAATTGAAGCCGCGCGGCACCTTCTCGCAACAACAGCTCGACGCCGATGTCGAGGCGGTCAAGGCCGCCTACCGGCGTATCGGCCGCGACGATGCCGCCGTGACCACCCAGATCATGGATCTCGGCGACAACCGGGTAAACGTGGTCTTCAACATCAACGAAGGCGGCCGCACCCAGATTGCGGCGATCAATTTCGTCGGCAACAGCGCCTATTCGAGCCGCCGTCTGTCGGACATCATCTCCACCAAGCGCTCGTCCTTCCTGTCGTTCGTGCTGCGCGACGATGTTTATGACGAGGACAAGCTGCGCGCCGACCAGGAGCTGCTGCGCCGCTTCTATTATAATCACGGCTATGCCGACTTCCAGGTCGTCTCGGCTGTCGGCGAACTCGACGACACAACCAACAAATACACCGTTACCATCACGGTGCAGGAGGGCGAGCGGTATACGTTCGGGGACGTCAGCGTCGAAAGCACGATCCCCGAGGTCGACAGCAAGTCGCTTGAATCGGTGGTCGAGACCCACAAGGGCGATGTCTATAACGCCAAGGATGTCGAGGACACGATCATCGCGCTGACCGAAAAGGTCGCCGGTTCTGGTTATGCCTTTGCCCAGGTGACGCCGCGCGGTGACCGCAACTTCGAAAACCACACCATCTCTGTCGTTTATACGATCGACCAGGGCACCAAGGCCTATATCGAGCGCATCGAGATCCGCGGCAACGATCGGACGCGCGACTACGTCATTCGCCGCGAGTTCGATGTCAGCGAAGGCGACGCTTTCAATCAGGTTCTCATCCAGCGCGCGAAGAGGCGGCTGGAAGCACTCGATTATTTTGAGAAAGTCGAGATTTCCACCGTTCCGGGCTCTGAGCCTGATCAAGTCGTGCTGGTGGTCGACGTGGTCGAGAAATCGACCGGTGAGTTCTCGGTCGGTGCCGGTTATTCGACTGGTGGCGAGACGGCTGGTCCGTCCGTAGAAGGTTCAATCAGTGAGCGGAACTTCCTCGGCCGCGGCCAATTCATCAAGGTGGCGGCTGGCGGCGGCAAGAACTCGCGCGATTACAGCTTCTCGTTTACCGAACCGTACTTCCTTGGTCGCCGTATCGCTGCCGGATTCGACATCTACAAGCAGACTCGAAACTATGACCATTACGATAGCGACACGACGGGCGCGACAGTGCGCTTCGGCCTGCCGATTACCGACAACATCTCGACGCAGCTCGCGTATAATATCGCTCAGGAGAAGTATGAGTTCGACGAGGACTGCGACCCTGCCACCTGCGATGTCTCCCAGGCGATTATAAACGGTGTCGAAGAGAGTCCGTGGCTCAAATCGTCGGTTAGTCTCGGCCTAGTTTACAATACCATTGACGACATGAAGAATCCCCATGAAGGCATTTTTGCCAACGTCGGCACGGAAGTGGCTGGCGTGGGCGGCGACGCCAAGTTCATCAAGGTGACAGCGCGCGGCAGCATTTATCAAACGTTGTCCGAACAATTGGATCTGGTAGGCCTCATTTCTGGCGGTGCCGGCCATGTCCAGGGATATGGCAGCGGCGACCTGCGTGTCTTCGACCATTTCCAGAGCAGCGATCGAATGATCCGCGGTTTCGAATATGGCGGCATCGGTCCGGTTGCCTCGGACAACAGCAATGACCATCTCGGCGGCACCACTTACTTCAATGCCTCGGCGGAAGCGCAGTTCCCGCTGCCGGTCATCCCGGAAAGCTTCGGTTTGCGCGGCGCGGTATTCGCCGATGCGGCAACGCTCTACGGCAGCAAGATTGCCTCCAACCTCGTCAATCAGTCGACGACCGGCATGGAATGGCGCGCTTCTGTCGGCGTCGGTCTGATGTGGGCATCGCCTTTCGGCCCGATCCGCATCGACTATGCGATCCCGGTCAAGAAGGAAAAGACCGACGACGTGCAGGAATTCAACTTCGGCATATCGACCCGCTTCTAATGTGCGGGTAACGATGCTTCCGGCTCGTTTGGATCCGGATGTCAGTGATCCGACACTACAGCGCAGTGCGTCCTATCGGACGCTCAAAGAACGTTGTAGCAATTTGATTTGCGCATGATCCTTTCCGAGGATCGATTTCCGATTTCGGGGTCATACGCTAGCTGGATATTGCTTCTGGAATGACCGATCCGGTGTTCTTCGCGCCCTCACGCCGGTATACGGCCGGCGAAGTCGCGAATCTGACCGGCTCGATGCTTGTCGATTCCGCTCTCTCCGATGTTTCGATCGACGCTCTGGCTCCCGCCAACGAAGGCGGCGAGAACGCCCTTGTCTTCGTCGATGGCAGGCGCAATTTCGCCCTGATGCAGTCACTGCGGGCGGCAGCGGTTCTCTGCCCTGCCGAATTTGCCGCCAAGGCGCCAGCGGGCATCGCGGTTCTGGTGCATCCGCGCCCGCAGCAGGCTTTCGCAATGGTCGGGCGCCTGCTTTTCCCGGCGGCTGCGACGCCTGGACCGATGACCGGCGAAACCGGTATCTCGCCGCACGCCCATATCGATGCGACCGCCCATGTCGAGCCCGGTGCGATCATCGAAGCGGGCGCGGTCATCGGACCGCGCGCTGCCATCGGCAGCGGAACCGTCATTGCCCCTCATGCGGTTATCGGTCCTTCCTCGCAGATTGGCCGCGACGGCTATGTCGGTCCAGGTGCCAGCGTGCAATATGCATTGATCGGCAATCGCGTTATCATTCATGGCGGCGCCAGGATCGGCCAGGATGGCTTCGGCTTTGTGGCCGGCGCAAAGGGTCCTGAGCGGGTTCCGCAGATCGGCCGCGTCATCATCCAGGACGACGTCGAGATCGGGTCGAATACGACCGTCGATCGCGGCGCCATGTCCGACACGATCATCGGCCAGGGCACCAAGATCGACAATCTGGTGCAGATCGCGCACAACGTTCGCATCGGCCGCAATTGCATAATAGCCGGGCTTTCGGGTATTTCCGGTTCAGTGACGATAGGCGACAACGTCACCATGGGTGGCGGCGTCGGCCTTGCGGATCATTTGACCATCGGGTCCGGCGCCAAGCTTGCGGCAAGAAGCGGGTTTATGAGCAATGTGCCTGCCGGTGAGATTTGGGGAGGATATCCGGCGCAGCCGATGGCGGAAGCCATGCGCGAGATAGCGGCCTTGCGCAGACTTGCACGGACGCGCAGACAGGGTGAGGGGGGAAATGGCTGACATCGCAGCGGCGACGCTCGAAGCGGTTGACATAATGCGGCTGATGAAGCTCCTGCCGCACCGCTATCCGTTCTTGATGATCGACCGTATCGTCGACATAGATGGCGACGAATCCGCAATCGGCATCAAGAACGTCACCATAAACGAGCCGCATTTCCAAGGTCATTTCCCTGACCAGCCGGTCATGCCCGGCGTGCTGATCATCGAGGCGATGGCGCAGACGGCCGGCGCCATCTGCATCCGCAGCCTTGGTACGGAAAAGCCGTCGCTGGTTTATTTCCTGACCATCGACAATGCCAAGTTCCGCAAGCCGGTCGTTCCAGGCGACCAGTTGAAAATTCATGTGAAGAAAATCAAGAAACGCGGCAATCTTCTCAAATTCGCTTGCGAGGCCCTCGTCGATGGCGCCAAGGCGGCGGAAGCCGAGATCTCGGCGATGATGGTCGCAAGCGGCTGACAAACGAATGCTAATGAAAATCCAGACAGTCATCCATCCATCGTCGGTCATCGAGGCAGGCGCCCAAATCGGCGAAGGCGCCCGCATCGGGCCCTTCTGTCACGTCGGCCCCGATGCCGTGATCGGCGACCGCGTCGAGCTGGTCAGCCATGTCTCGGTGATTGGCGCGACCACCATCGGTGCATCGACCAAGGTTTATCCGATGGCGATACTGGGCGGACCACCGCAGAACACCAAGCACAAGGGCGGCCGTACCACGCTGGTGATCGGCGAGAACTGCACGATCCGCGAAGGCGTCACCATGCATGTCGGCACCGATTCCAGCCGCGGCGAAACGACGATCGGCGACAACGGCAATTTCCTTGCCTATGCCCACATTGCCCATGACTGCGTGGTCGGCAAGAACGCCACCTTCGCCAATCAAGCGACGTTAGGCGGGCATTGCGAAGTCGGTGACAATGTCTACATCGGCGGCCTTACCGCGGTTCATCAGTTTGTCCGCATCGGCGATAACGCCTTTCTCGGCGGCTGCTCGGCGATCGTCGGCGACGTCATTCCCTACGCCATCGCCGTTGGCAACCGTGCCAGCCTTCGCGGCCTCAACATCATTGGGCTGAAGCGCGCCGGCCTGCCACGTTCGGAGATCCATTTGCTGCGCAAAGCCTATAAGACGATCTTCGATCGCTCCCGGACCGTCGGCGAAAACATCGAATTCGCCAAGGCGGAGTTCGCCTCGTCGCCGACTGCCATGAAGATCGTCGATTTCATCGCCGGTCGCGGCAAGCGGCACTATGCCGTGCCGTCGCTCAAGGGTGGCGACGGCGACGATACCGATGATGAAGACTGAGAGCAGATGACGAAGATTGAGGCTGCCGGAAAGGGCCTTGATCTCGCGCCAGATGCCAAGGTCGGCATCATCGCCGGCGGCGGCAGCCTCCCGGTCGAAATTGCCCGAGCGCTCGCCCGGCAAGGCAAATTGCCCTTCATCGTGATGGCGGCGGGCGAGGTCGATCGCATAGCCGATTTCGAGCCCTATGAGCAGGCAACCTTGAGGCTGGAAGACGTCGGCTCGCTGTTGCCGATCCTCAAGCAGCATCACGTTACGCATCTGGTGACCGCGGGTCATATCACGCGCCGCCCCAGGCTGAGCGCCATGCGCCTCAATTTGGGCCTGCTCGCCTGGCTGCCCAGCCTTTTTGTCGGTGTAACCCGGGGAGACGATACGGTGCTGAAATTGTTCGTGCGCAGGATCGAGCGCAGCGGCATCAAAGTCGTCGGCGCTCACGAGATCGTGCCGGAGCTGGTCGCCGCCGAAGGACTGCTGACCAAGGCGGCGCCACGCAAAGCCGACTGGCGCGACATCGAGGCGGCGCACGCGGCGGCAAAAGCCATCGGCGCGCTGGACATCGGCCAAGCGGCTGTTGCGGTCGGCGGCCGCGCCATTGCGCTGGAAGGCGTCGAAGGGACTGACGGGCTGCTCGAGCGGACAAGGGAATTGCGCGGGCACGGCAGGCTGGCGGGCAGGACGCGCGGTGTCCTGGTCAAATGCGCCAAGCCCGGTCAGGAACTGCGTGCCGATCTGCCCTCCATTGGCCCGCTGACCGTCGAGGCGGCGCATGCCGCCGGACTGGCCGGCATTGCCGTAGAAGCCGGCCGCTCGCTGGTGCTCGAAGGTCCCGCCACCATCGGGCGTGCCAATGCGCTCGGCCTGTTCGTGATCGGGCTGCCTGCTGCGGAGCCGGCGCATGGCGAATGAGCGGCCGTTGAAGATAGCCGTCGTCGCCGGCGAGGAGTCCGGCGACCTGCTTGGTGCCGATCTTGTGCAGGCGTTAAAACGCATGACCGGGCGCGACGTTCGGCTTGTCGGCATCGGCGGTCGCCATTTGCAGGCGCTCGGCCTGGCGCCATTGTTCGACGGCAGCGAGATCGCGCTGATGGGGCTTAGCGCTATCCTGCGCGACCTGCCGCGCCTGATGCGGCGGATCGGCC
>NZ_JAMYUV010000036.1:0-58455 GCF_040323405.1 Mesorhizobium sp. M0048
GACCGCCGATGCTGCCAAAGTCCCCATCAGCCATCGCATCAAGAAATGCGCCTGGAACGACGACTATCTCATCAATGCCATCACTCATATGCGATAGCCCTGCACTAGAGGGGGAGATGTCCGGCAGGACAGAGGGGGGCGCGAAGGATCGCAGCCTGACTTGGCTTGAAGCCCGGTCGTCACCCTCGGCCGTTCACCAGATCCCCGACAATGTCGTATTTGCCGGAAATGCGCATCTTGTAGACCTCGTAATTCTCCATCACGCGCTGGACGTAACTTCTTGTTTCCGTATAGGGAATTCGCTCGATCCAGTCGACGATGGCGTCGACGTCCTTGCCGCGCGGGTCGCCGTATTTCGCCACCCACTGGGCGGCGCGGGTGGGGCCGGCATTGTAGCCTGCGAAGGTCAGCACGTAGGAGCCATCGAAACGGCCGAGCTGCTCGCCGAGAAAGGCAGCGCCCAGCGTTGCATTGTAGCCGGCATCGGTGGTCAGCCGGGCCTGAGAAAATGTGATGCCGGCCTTCTTCGCCAATTGCTTGGCCGTGCCCGGCATCAGCTGCAGCAGTCCGCGCGCGCCGGCGCTGGAGACAGCGCCGATGTTGAACTCGCTTTCCTGCCGGGCAATCGCATAGGCCAGCGCCTTGCCCGAGCCGGTGATGTTGGCGGTGTCGGGAATGACGCCGAGCGGATGCGACAGCGCGCCGACGTCGATGCCGCGGGCGCCGGCGATCTTGCCGACCTTCAGCGCCATGAAATGGTTGCCTTGTCTTTCCGCCAGCGCCGCCAGCAGCGCAAGTTCGCCGGGGCTGTTCAGCTGCCCGGCAAGGTCGCGGTAGAGCGTTTCGGCGTAGCGGTCATAGCCGGCCTCCTGCAGCCGCTTGATGGCGCTGACCGCCTCGCGGATGGCAAAATTCCGCCGGTCGGCGGCACTTGGCTGGGGGTAGACGATGTTGAGGGTCTGCCGGCCGACGCGCTCGCCGGCGAGTTGGCCGTAAAAGGTCGTGCCGTAGCTGGCGGCGCGGCTGAAATAATCCTTGGCATTGCCGGGCCCGCCGACTTCAGCAGCGCGGCCGAGCCAGTAATAGGCGCGCGACAGCGACATCGGCCCTTGGGCGAGCTCCGCGATTCGCGCAAAATGCTTCGCGGCGGTGCCGGGATCGTTGAGGCCGCGCAGCGCGTACCAGCCGGCGTGGAATTCCGCCTCGGCGGCATTGGCGGCACTTTCGGCGGCGTGCGCGGCGACTATTCTGTAGGCGGTCTTCATGTCGCCCTGGTCGACCAGCGCGCGCGACAGCACCCGGCGCTCGACCCACCAGGCGTCCGGATCGACCAGCGCGTCACGGTCGCCCGGCGCCTTCAGCACCAGCGCGGCAGCGTCTGAAAATTTCTGCTGCTTGCGCAGATATTCGGCTTCGGCAAAGAGATAGCCGGCCGCCCGCTGCGCTGTCGGCACCGCCTTCAGCAGCTTGGCCGCGTTCTTGTCGCCTTTGGTGACTGCCGCCCAGGCGTCGGCCAATTGCTGGGCGCCGGCGAGACCGGCGACGCGCAGCGCCGAAGCGACCCGGTCGGCATAGAACATGCGCTCCATGCGGAAGCGATGGTCGGCGGCCGGGATCAGCGCGCCGAACTCGCGGATGACCGCCGCCTCGTCCCTGGCTTCGAGCTTTTCGGTGCGCCAGAACGGCGACAGCACCGAGCGCGCCGCCTTCGTATCGCCCAGCGCTACATAGGAGCGGGCCAGGATCACCACGCCCTCGAAGGTCAGCGGCTGGCTGCCGTCGAACGCCCGCACCACGACCTGTGGCGCGGGGTTCTCGCGATAGAGCGCGCGCTCGCTGTTCTTGCGCAAGGCGATCGTGCCCGGCCAGTTCGGCAGCATCTTCGCGGCATCGGCGATGTCGCCGCTCGGCACCTGGTCGCCGCCATAGAGCGCTATCGCCCAGGCAAGGATGTGCCGATCGAGCGATTTGGCCGGCAGCGCCTCGCGCATCTGGCGCGCGCGCTGGATGTCGTTTGCCGCCAGCGCGTCGAGACCGCTCTTCAGCATCGCAACGCTGGCGGAAGGCGACGGGGACTGCGGCAGCGCATCGTTGTCCGGCGCCGTCATCGGGATCGCCGACGTGACCCGCATATCGACGCTGCCGCCGATCGCCGCGCCGGGTATCAACGCGACGATCGCGCCGAAAAGCGCGAAAAGATGAGGCCGCCTGGCCGGCATGGATCTGGTCATTTCCTGTTCTTCGACGTTACAACAGGCACAGTTGAACCGAAGCCTATTCGTCGGTGGTGAAGGGCCCGTAAAGAAACTTTGTCGAGGTCGTTCGAATTGCGATTGCCGGCGCAATGCTTGCCGCGCAACAATGTCGAGACTATGGTGCGCCGCTTCGCTTTCGGCTAGAAGGCGCGCACGACAAAACCCGAAAGGCCCCAAGGAGTTGGACGACATGCTGAGAGGCTCGCTGACCGCGCTCGTTACACCGTTCGAAAAGAGCGGCCGTTTCGACGAGAAAGCCTTTCGCGCGTTCATCGCGTGGCAGATCGCGGAAGGCACGACGGGCGTGGTCCCGGTCGGCACCACCGGCGAGTCGCCGACGCTGTCGCATGACGAGCACCGCCAAGTCGTCAAGGTTTGCATCGAGGTCGCCAAGGGCCGGGTTCCGGTCGTCGCCGGCGCCGGCTCCAACAACACCGAAGAGGCGGTCGGCCTGGTTCAGTATGCCGAGAAGGCGGGCGCCGACGCGGCCCTTGTCGTCACGCCCTATTACAACAGGCCGACGCAGCGCGGCCTCTATGCGCATTTCGCCGCCGTCGCCAAGGCGACCAGCCTGCCGATCATCATCTACAACATTCCACCGCGCTCGGTGGTCGACATGAGCCCGGAGACGATGGGGCAATTGGTACACGACTTCAAGAACATCGTCGGCGTCAAGGATGCCACCGGCAAGGTCGAGCGGGTTTCAGAGCAGCGCGCCACTTGCGGTAAGGATTTCATCCAGCTCTCCGGCGAAGACGCCTCGGCACTCGGCTTCAACGCGCATGGCGGTGTCGGTTGCATCTCGGTGACAGCAAATGTCGCGCCCAGGCTCTGCGCCGAATTCCAGGAGGCAACGCTTTCCGGCGACAGCGCCAAGGCGCTCGACCTGCAGGACCGTCTGTTACCGCTGCATAAGGCGATTTTCATGGAGCCCGGCGTTTCCGGCGCGAAATATGCGCTGTCGAAGCTGGGCAAGGTCGAAAACGTGCTGCGCTCGCCGCTAATGACGGTCGAGCCGTCGACCGCCGAGAAGATCGACGCGGCGATGAAGCACGCCGGCTTGATAAACTAGGGATGAGGCGCCACCTCTCCGCATCATGAATCAAGTCAGAAAAGCCGATCCCAACAACAAGACCGTTGCGGAAAACCGCAAGGCGCGGTTTTCCTATGAGGTGCTCGACACGATCGAGGCCGGCCTGGTGCTGACCGGTACCGAAGTGAAGTCGCTGCGCCAGGGCCAGGCCAACATCCAGGACAGCTACGCCTCGGTCGAGGGCGGCGAGATCTGGCTGATCAACTCCTATCTGCCGGAATACCTGCAGGCCAACCGCTTCAACCACGAGCCACGCCGCCGCCGCAAACTCCTGCTCAACAAGCGCGAGATGGCCAAGCTGTCGCAGAGCGTCGACCGCGAAGGCATGACGCTGGTACCGCTGAAGATCTACTTCAACGACCAGGGCCGTGCCAAGCTGCTGCTCGCCGTTGGCCGTGGCAAGAAATTGCACGACAAGCGCGAGACCGAAAAGCAGCGCGACTGGTCGCGCGAGAAGGGCCGGCTGCTGAAAGAGCGAGGGTGAGGGGCGGTCCGAAGCGGAGGAAAGCCAATGATTTGGCTTTTCGAGCGACGAACGCCCGGAGCCATAGCGGCGGGCAGGGCGGACCAATAGGGATAGGTCTCTGTTGAAAAACCGGATCGTCTTGTGGGGTGCTGCCGGTCTGCTCATGGCGGGCCTCATCCTGGCCGGCGGCTATACCTACTTTCAGACGTTTTCTCCGGATCGCGGCAAATATCCGATCAGGGGCATCGACGTTTCCCACCATCAGCGGCAGATCGACTGGCGGCGTGTTGCCGCCGACGATGTCGCCTTCGCCGTTATCAAGGCAACTGAAGGCGGCGACCATGTCGACGATGCCTTCGCGGGCAATTTGCGTGCGGCCCGCGCCGCCGGCCTTGCCGTCGGCGCCTATCACTTTTTCACCTTCTGCAGGCCGGGTGCCGATCAGGCACGCAACTTTATCTCGGTGGTGCCGCGCGATCAGCCTTTGCTGCCGCCGGTGGTAGACATCGAGTTCGGCGGCAATTGCCCGCAGCGGCCAACTCCCGAACAGCTGAGCGCCGAACTCTCAGCCTTCCTCGGCCCGGTCGAAGCAGCGTTCGGCAAGACGGCGATCCTCTATGTGACCGACGAGGCCGCCCAAGCCTATGCCGGGCAGGTAGCCGGCCGCCGGCGCTGGCTGCGTTCGCTGGCGCTGCGGCCAGGCCATGACGCCTGGATTTACTGGCAGTACCACAACCGGGGCCGCGTCGACGGCATCAGCGGCGACGTCGACCTGAATGTTCTCCAAGGCGGGCCGGCGACGCTGGCCGCGTTGTTTGCCGCAGAGCCTGAAGCGACGGCGTCGGATTGACACTATTCCTGTCCGCCCGAAAGCACCCTCAGTGGCGCGATGACGACGAAGCCTTCGCCAATTCATATCGCAGGTGGCGCTGTGCTAAGTACATTTGATGCCAAAGCGCCCTTCATCGACCAATGACAGCAACGCCCCGCCTGCAGCGACGGACGGCGGCGACCCCCGCCTGGCATTTGTCTACGCGGAGGCGGTGCGTGGCCTCCAACACCAGCGGGGTGTGGTTGAAAGTCTCAGTACGCGCGCTGGCAATCTGATTTTCGCAACTGCGTTCGCGAGTTCTCTCCTTGGAGGCAGGGCGCTCCTGGATGGCGTAGGGCCTTGGGACTGGATGGCGCTGACATTGCTCTTTCTGATCGGGCTGCTGGTCGCGATTATGGTGTGGCCGTATTATAACTATACGTTCCGTTTCGATCCCAAGAAGCTGCTCCACGACTTCGTCGATCAGCACCCTCCCGCAACCGTGGACGGGATGCACCGAGCGCTTGCTGCGCATCAAATCCGACATGGCCAGCAATTGGCGGATCATCCAACGCCTGCGCGTCGCGCTGCAGCTTGCACTGTTTCTGTGGTTGCTGGATCTCCTGGCCTGGTTGTTTGCGATTGCTCGAATCTAGGGCTCGTGCCCTGGCGGGCGTCGTCCGACTCTATGTCTTCAGAAAAGCTTCTATCTGACTGAAGACGTTGACGAACATCGCTTCCGTCAACACGCCGGTATTGGTGTTGTAGCGCGAGCAATGATAGCTGGAAAACAGCGTGATGCCATTGGCCTGCCGCTGCCCACCATGCCGAAACGGATAGGCGGCAACGCGTTGGCCGAGCGCCCGCACGGTCGACTGGTGCGCGATCGAGCCCAGCGCCAGCACAGCGCGCAGATTTGGAAACCGCGCAATCGTCGATACCAGGAACGTCCGGCAGGTCGCTATCTCGGCGCCAACCGGCTTGTTATCCGGCGGCACGCAGCGCACCGCATTGGTAATCGCCGTACCGACAAGCTCCAGCCCGTCATCTGGTCGCGCTTTGAATTCGCCCCGCGCAAAGCCGTGCGCGATCAGCGTGTTGTAGAGCAGGTCGCCGGCAAAATCGCCGGTGAAGGGGCGCCCGGTCCGGTTCGCCCCGCGCAGGCCAGGCGCCAGGCCGACGATCAGCAAGCGCACCGCGTCCTCGCCTTCCGGCGGCAAAAAGGTCGGCACTGGCGCGTTGAACCAGGACGGCTCGCGCCGCCGCCACTCGGCGATGAAGCCGTGCAGCCGCGGGCAGAGCGGGCAATCGCGATCGGGTTCGGGCGAGACGACCAGGGGCGCGGTCAAGGCAACGACCGTCAATAGTCTTCCTCGTCGACTTCGGCCGGTTCGGGCCGACGCACCGGCCGCTCCGACGGATCGCGGCCGACTTCGTTCTTGAGTGTCATCAGGTCAATGAAATGGTCGGCCTGGCGGCGCAGATCGTCGGAGATCATCGGCGGCTGCGACGCCATCGTCGAGACGATCGACACCTTGCGCCCGCGCCGCTGCAGCGCCTCGACCAGCGTACGGAAATCGCCGTCGCCTGAGAAGATGACATAATGGTCGACGACGTCGGCAAGCTCCAGCGCATCGACGGTCAGCTCGATATCCATATTGCCCTTGATCTTGCGCCGGCCGGTCGAGTCGGTGAATTCCTTGGCCGGCTTGGTCACCACCTTGAAGCCGTTATAATCGAGCCAGTCGATCAGCGGACGTATCGAGGAGTATTCCTGATCCTCGACCAGCGCGGTGTAGTAATAGGCGCGCAGCAGATAGCCGCGTTTCTGGAAGCTCGACAAAAGTTTGCGGTAGTCGATGTCAAAACCCAGCGCGCGCGAGGTGGCGTAGAGATTTGCACCGTCGATAAAGAGAGCGATTTTTTCACGAGGATCGAACATGGAAAAATGTCCTTTTTCGAAATAAGCGGTCGTCTAAATGCGTCGCGACTACCGGCCAGTCTGATACCGGTCTGATAATAGACCTGTTGGCCTTCATTGTTCGAGATAACGCCAGTTTTACGGCAATCCAAGGCGCCATGCCGCACTGCAAGCAATTGTGATCGGCGCTGTGTCGTCGTAGGCGGCCCGCGTCAGAGCTGCGCACCGCCATAAAAGCTTGTATTTTGGCGGCGTTCGGGTTATGGACCGCGCCTGTTTTCCATTAAATCCAGGCATGAAAGGGGCAACTCATGGCCCGCGTAACCGTTGAAGATTGCATCGACAAGGTCGACAACCGCTTCGAGCTGGTGCTCCTGGCCGGCCACCGCGCCCGTCAGATCAGCCAGGGCGCGCAGATCACCGTACCGCGCGACAACGACAAGAACCCGGTCGTTGCGCTCCGCGAAATCGCCGAAGAGACGCTGTCGCCGGACGACCTCAAGGAAGATCTCATCCATTCGCTGCAGAAGCATGTCGAGGTCGATGAGCCGGAAGCCGATGGCGAGGCGATTGCCGACCAGACCGGCAGCGCCGTTGCGGCCACCGATGCCGACGACGCCGAGGACAACGTCACCTTCGATCGCATGACCGAAGAAGACCTGTTGGCCGGCATCGAAGGTCTGGTGCCGCCGGAAAAAAGCGACGATTATTGATCTTAGCGACAACTGCCGACACTTTCGCGTCGGCGGTTTCGTGGCTATCTATGACATGCGCCGTACGCCAGTGCGGCGCATGATTCATTTCAGCATTGCGAGATCCTGCCCATGATGCGTCAGTACGAGCTTGTCGAGCGCGTCCAGCGCTACAAGCCTGACGTCAACGAGGCGCTGCTCAACAAGGCCTATGTCTACGCCATGCAGAAGCATGGCCACCAGAAGCGCGCTTCCGGCGATCCCTATTTCTCGCATCCGCTCGAAGTCGCCGCCATCCTCACCGAAATGCACATGGACGAGGCGACAATCGCCGTTGCCTTGCTGCATGACACGATCGAGGACACCACGGCGACTAGGGCCGAGATCGACGAATTGTTCGGCCCGGAAATGGGCAAGCTGGTCGAAGGCTTGACCAAGCTGAAGAAGCTCGACCTCGTCTCCAAAAAGGCCGAGCAGGCGGAGAACCTGCGCAAGCTGTTGCTGGCGATCTCGGAAGACGTTCGCGTGCTGCTGGTCAAGCTCGCCGACCGCTTGCACAACATGCGCACGCTCGACTATGTGCCGGAAGCCAAGCGCCTGCGCATCGCCGAGGAAACGATGGACATCTATGCGCCGCTGGCCGGGCGCATGGGCATGCAAGGCATGCGCGAGGAGCTCGAGGAGATCGCCTTCCGCTTCATCAATCCGGAAGCCTACCGCGCCGTCACCGCACGGCTCGCCGAAATCTTCGAGCGCAACAAGGGTGTGCTGTCCGAGATCGAGAAGGCGCTCTCCACGCTGTTCGACAAATATTCGATCAAGGCCGAGGTCAAGAGCCGGCAGAAGAAGCCGTGGTCGGTGTTCCGCAAGATGGAAGCCAAGGCGTTGTCGTTCGAGCAGCTGTCCGACATCTTCGGCTTTCGCGTCGTCGTCGATACCGTCGAGGACTGCTACCGGGCGCTCGGCGCCATCCACACCACCTGGTCGATGGTGCCCGGCCGCTTCAAGGACTACATCTCCACGCCGAAGCAGAACGACTACCGCTCGATCCACACCACCATCGTCGGCCCGTCGCGCCAGCGCGTCGAATTGCAGATCCGCACCTACCAGATGAACAAGATCGCCGAATACGGCGTCGCCGCTCATTCGATCTATAAGGATACCGGCGGCAAGATGAATGGTGCCGCCCATGCGATCTCGAAGGAAACCAATGCCTATGCCTGGCTGCGGCGCACCATCGAGCAGCTTGCCGAAGGCGACAACCCCGAGGACTTCCTCGAAAACACCAAGCTGGAACTGTTCCAGGACCAGGTGTTCTGCTTTACGCCGAAGGGCATGCTGATCGCGCTGCCGCGCGGCGCCACGCCGATCGACTTTGCCTATGCCGTCCACACCGATGTCGGCGACACTTGCGTCGGCGCCAAGGTCAATGGCCGCATCATGCCGCTGATGACGGAGCTGAAGAACGGCGACGAGGTTGAGATCATCCGCTCGAAGGCGCAGGTGCCGCCTGCGGCATGGGAATCGGTGGTGGTTACCGGCAAGGCGCGGTCGGCCATCCGCCGCGCCACCAAGAACGCTATTCGGAAGCAATATTCAGGTCTCGGTATCCGCATTCTGGAGCGCGCCTTCGAACGGTCCGGCAAGACCTTCACCAAGGAAAGCCTGAAGCCGGTGCTGCACCGCCTCGCGCGCAAGGACATCGAGGATGTGCTGGCCGCGGTCGGCCGAGGCGAAGTTGCCTCCACCGATGTCATGAAGGCGGTGTTTCCCGACTACAAGGACGAGCGCGTCACGCTGGTCGCGCCCAAGCAGCGCGAGGAGGGCTGGTCGAAGATCCGCAATGCCGCCGGCATGCTGTTCCAGATTCCGGGCCGCGCCGCGCGCAAGGATAAAAACCAGCCGCGCGACGATGCGGTGCCGATCCGCGGTGTGCGCGGCGATTTGCCGGTGCGCTTCGCGCCGGAAGGGGCAGTGCCAGGCGATCGCATCGTCGGCATCGTGCAGCCGGGAACCGGTATCACCATCTATCCGATCCAGTCGCCGGCGTTGCAGGCCTTTGACGACCAGCCCGAGCGCTGGATCGACGTGCGCTGGGATATTGACGAGCGCACCAAGGAGCGGTTCCCGGCGCGCGTCTCGGTCACCGCCATCAACGCGCCGGGTTCGCTAGCCGACATTGCGCAAGTCGTCGCATCCAACGATGCCAACATCCACACTTTGTCGATGGTGCGCACCGCGCCCGATTTCACCGAAATGCTGATCGATCTCGAAGTGTGGGACCTCAAGCACTTGAACAGGCTGCTGTCGCAGCTAAAGGACAATTCGAGCGTCAGCGACGCGCGACGCGTGAATGGGTGAATAGTGAATAGTGAATAGTGAATAGTGAATAGTGAATAGTGAATAGTGAATAGTGAATAGTGAATAGTGAATAGTGAATAGTGAAAGAGAGTGCACTCACTACTCACTACAATTCACCATTCACATTCACCATGGGCATGGAGTGAAAGATGAACACCGACGAAGTGCTGGGCATTTTCCGCGAGGCCGGCGCCGTTCTTGAAGGGCATTTCATCCTGACGTCCGGCCTGCGCAGCCCGGTCTTCCTGCAGAAGGCGCGCGTTTTCATGCATGCCGACAAGACCGAGCGCTTGTGCAAGGCGCTCGCCGAAAAGATCCGCACTGGCGTGCCCGGCAGGATCGACTACGTCGTCGGCCCGGCGATCGGCGGGCTGATCCCGGCCTATGAGACCTCGCGCCATCTTGGTGTGCCGGCGATCTGGGTCGAGCGGGAAGGGGGCGAATTCAGGCTGCGCCGCTTCGAGATCGCCAAGGGATCGCGCGTCGTCATTGTCGAGGACATCGTCACCACCGGCCTGTCGATCCGCGAGACCATCGACTGTCTGCGCGCACTTGGCGCCGATGTCGTTGCCGCTGCGTGCATCATTGACCGCTCGGCCGGCAAGACCGATGTCGGCGTGCCGCTGATCGCGCTCGCCGAATACGAGGTTCCGGCCTATCCGGCCGACAGGCTGCCGCCCGAGCTTGCCGCCCTACCGGCGATCAAGCCGGGCAGCCGCAATATCTAATGCATGTCGCCCAAAGCTTATCCTCGGGCTTGAACCGAGCATGTGCAGCGGTTTTGGGACAAAGAAATGCATAAAACAAGTCAAGAGGCGCTGCCGTGATTGCTGGTATCGACCATTTCGTGCTGACGGTTCGCTCCGTTGAAGACACCTGCGCCTTCTATCAGCGCGTGCTTGGCTTCAAGCGCCTCGACGAGCCGGACCGGCCGACGGCGCTGCTGTTTGGAACGCAAAAGATCAATGTGCATGAGGTCGGGCACACCTTCGAGCCGAAGGCCAAGGCGCCGACCCCGGGCTCCGGAGATTTCTGCTTGATTGCCGCCCGTCCGCTCGCCGAGATATGTGCCAACCTCGCCGCCAATGGCGTGGTGATAGAGGTCGGCCCGGTCGAGCGTGCCGGCGCTCGTGGCGCGATGATGTCGGTCTATTTTCGTGACCCGGACGGCAACCTCGTCGAGGTCAGCGAATATCGACCCTAAGTGGCGCTCCTTAAATTCGCCGCGATCATGCCCTGTTCAGAACGGCGATACCCAAGGCTGGCGCGACCGGCCACCGAGCGGATGCCCTCGGCCTCGTTGTTCTTCGGCCAGCGCATCGCTATATCAAAGTCGTAGTTGCTTTTCGGCGACCGCAGAGCGCAGCATGGGGCTGTCGCGCCCGGCTGGAGAAGCCGGCGTGAAGCTATTGACGGAACTAGGAACAGGAACAGAGTGCTTTTTCGACGGCGCAAGCCTGATGGTTTCTTAGAGCGGGTGCGTACTTATTTGTGGCCGCGCCGCTCGTTCTCGCGCTCGCTGCGGTATTTTTCCAAGCGCATCCTGCGGCTTAGAGCCACGCCGCATGCCGTGGCCGCCGGTGTTGCGGCGGGCGTATTCGCGTCGTTTTTCCCGCTTGGCTTCCACTTCATCATTGCCGCCATCCTGTGCTGGCTGATCGCCGGCAATCTGGTTGCCGCAGCACTCGGCACGGTCTTCGGCAACCCCCTTACCTTTCCGCTGCTATGGGCCGCCTCCTGGGAGGTCGGCAAGCTGATCCTGCATGAACACCTGCCGGCACACGGACCGCCTGCCCATCTCGGCGACATGCTGCACAATCTTTCCTTTGCGCAATTGTGGGGACCGGTGCTGAAGCCGATGACGGTTGGCGCAATACCGCTCGGCCTGGTTTTCGGGCTGCTGTTTTACGGCATCACCCGCTGGGGCATGGTCACTTTCCAGGAGCAGCGCCGCAAGCGTCTGGCCGAAAGAGCGGCAAAGGCTGGAAAAACCGGGCCGGAAGTTCCCGCCGAATGATTATCGGTATCGGCAGCGATCTCATCGACATCAGACGCATCGAGAAGTCGTTGGAACGTCACGGTCAGCGCTTCATCCAACGCATCTACACCGAGATCGAACAGGCGCGCTCTGAAAACCGCGCGGCGCGTGCGGCCTCCTACGCCAAGCGTTTCGCCGCCAAGGAGGCCTGCGCCAAGGCGTTGGGCACCGGTCTTGCACAGGGTGTGTTCTGGCGTGACATGGGGGTCGTCAACCTGGCCAGCGGCAAGCCGACCATGGCGCTCACCAACGGGGCGGCAGCGCGGCTGGACGAAATCCTGCCTGAAAGGCACCGAGCCGTGATCCACCTCACCATAACCGATGATTTTCCGCTCGCTCAAGCCTTTGTGATCATTGAAGCGTTGCCGGTCGAAGAAGCGCCACATTGATTGCATCTGACCACCGGCATGACGTTGCCCAGCGCGCGCCGAGACTCTATACCATCCAACGCACAATCGAGGACGACATGAGCGTGGCTGAAAAAACCCAGAAGAAATCCGGTGGACTTGGCGAAACCGTCAGCGTCATCGTCCAGGCCCTGCTGCTTGCGTTGGTCATCCGCACGCTCCTGTTCCAGCCGTTCTCGATCCCGTCCGGGTCGATGCGGCCGACTTTGCTCGAAGGCGACTATCTCTTCGTCACCAAGTGGTCCTACGGCTTCTCCCGCTATTCGCTGCCGTTCGGGCCGAACATCTTTTCGGGCCGCATCTGGGGCTCCGAGCCGAAGCGCGGCGACGTGGTGGTGTTCAAGTTTCCGCCGGATCCTTCTGTCGATTATATCAAGCGCGTCGTCGGCCTGCCGGGCGACAAGATCCAGGTCAAGGATGGCCAGCTCTTCATCAACGACGTGGGCGTGCCGCGCGTCAAAGTCGGGCAGATCGACAACCGCGACATCACCGAGGAGAACGGGCCGGTCGATGTCTATCGCGAGACGCTGCCGAACGGCGTCAGCTACGACACGCTCGACCTGACGCAGGCTTCGATCGGCGACAATACCAAAGAGTTCAAGGTGCCGCCCGGTCACTATTTCATGATGGGCGACAATCGCGACAACTCGTCGGACAGCCGCTTCACCGTCGGCTTCGTGCCGGACGAGAATTTGGTCGGCCGCGCCAACCTCATTTTCTTCTCGATCGGCGGCAGCGCCAGCCCGCTCGAAATCTGGAAATGGCCGTCGCAGATGCGCGCCTCGCGCCTGTTCCATTTCGTCAATTAGGACCATGGCGGCGACGAAACGGTTGACCGCCGATGCGCTCGCCGAGGCGCTCAAGGAGCGCACCGGCCACAGTTTTGGCGACCACCAGCGCCTGCAGCGGGCGCTGACCCATGCCAGCGCTCGCGGCAGTCATGCCGGCGTCGACTACGAACGTTTCGAATTCCTGGGCGACCGCGTTCTCGGCCTTGTCGTTGCCGATATGCTGCTGGCGGCATTTCCCGACGCTGCCGAGGGTGAGCTGTCGCTCAGACTGAACGCCCTGGTCAACGCCGAGGCCCTGGCGGAAATCGCCGATGAGATCGGCCTGCCGGAACTCATTCGCGCCGGTTCGGACGTACGCGGCCTCGATGGGCGCAAGCGCGTCAATCTGCGCGCCGATGCACTGGAATCGCTGATCGCCGTGCTCTATCTCGACGGCGGGTTGGAAGCGGCCCGTGCCTTTATCCACAGATACTGGCAGCCGCGCTCGCAAGCCATTGACGCCGCCCGTCGCGATGCGAAAACCGAACTCCAGGAATGGGCGCATCAGGCGGCAAGCGCAGTGCCGGTTTACATAATCGACAGCCGCGAGGGACCGGACCACGATCCGCTGTTCACCGTCAGTGTGAAGGTCGGCGCCTATCCGCCGGCGACCGGTAGCGGGCGCTCCAAGCGCGAAGCGGAGCAGGCTGCGGCCGCGGCACTTCTGCAGCGGGAAGGCGTCTGGCTCGATCAAGGGAGTGCCGCATGACCGCCACCGAAGCTCCCGCAACAGAAGCGCCCGCTACCCGCTCCGGCTTCGTCGCGCTGATTGGCGCGCCCAATGCGGGGAAATCGACGCTGGTCAACCAATTGGTCGGCGCCAAGGTGTCGATCGTGACACACAAGGTGCAGACCACGCGCGCCATCGTGCGCGGCATTGCCACCCACAACAACGCGCAAATCGTTTTCGTCGACACGCCGGGCATATTCAAGCCGAAGCGCCGGCTGGACACCGCGATGGTGACCACAGCCTGGGGCGGTGCCAAGGACGCCGATATCGTGCTGCTCTTGATCGATGCCGAGCGCGGCATCCGGGGCGATGCAGATGCCATCCTCGAGCGGCTGAAGGATGTCCGGCAGCCGATGGTGTTGATCCTCAACAAGGTCGATCGGGTCAAGCACGAGACGTTGCTTGCATTGTCGGCGGCAGCCAACGAAAGGGTGCCGTTCAAGCGCACCTTCATGGTTTCGGCGCTGACGGGGTCCGGCTGCAAGGACCTGCTCGACTATCTCGCCGAGACCCTGCCGGCCGGACCCTGGTACTACCCTGAAGACCAGATCTCCGACCTTCCGATGCGCCAGCTCGCAGCCGAGATCACCCGCGAAAAGCTCTATCTCAGGCTGCATCAGGAACTGCCTTATTCCTCCCACATCGAGACAGAGAAATGGGAAGAGAAGAAGGACGGGTCGGTGCGCATCGACCAGACAATCTATGTCGAGCGCGACAGCCAGAAGAAGATCGTGCTCGGCCATAAGGGCGAGACGATCCGCGCCATCGGCCAGGCCGCGCGCATGGAAATCGCAGGCATCCTCGAGCAGAAGGTGCATCTCTTCCTGTTCGTCAAGGTGCGCGAGAACTGGGGCGACGATCCCGAGCGCTACCGCGAGATGGGGCTGGAGTTTCCGCATTAGAGATCGGCTAAGGTCAAGACGCGCGGCTCTGATACAAGCGGCGGTCAGACCGGTCCTTACGTCGCCGCTTGGACGGTTCTCGTTCGTCGTCCCTCCGTCATACATGCTCCGTATAGGCTGTGCGAAAGACCCGCTTCCGAGCAACACGGAAGTGACGGGCAAGCAGCCAGATCTAGGACATGATGAGGACTTGGAATCGCATCGACCCCATCCGTCAGACCGAGTTGCAAATGCCGTCGCTGTTGAGATCGAGCGGGTGCTGGCGCGGCGAGATCAAATCATCGATGACGATGCGATTGGTTCGGCGGGCAGGATCGCCGGAGCCATCGCCGCTGCAATCGCCCTACTTCAACCGAGCGAACTTCGGGCCATCGACACCATGCAGGAAAGGCTGCCTGACAGGGTATTGCAGTTCGTGAGGATACTGGCAGCGGAAGCCGGCGGCCAAGCCACCGAGGCGTCTGCCTCATCGGGGTTTGAAGGCCGGAGCATACACGTCTCAAGCCGGCCTGCCGGACGAGACGACGTCGATTCGATGCGGGTCGAAGACTGGGCAGGTCGCGTCGCCGGACCGACATTCCTGGAAGACAATTTCGGTATATCCCGGTCGACCCTGCATCGTTGGCAGCGGAGCAGTAGGGTCGTCGCCTTGCGCACCGGCGGCCGCAAACATGTGTTTCCGCTGGCGCAGTTCGTCGACGGCAGGCCGGCATCCGGCATCCGGGAAGTGTTGTCTGCAATGCCGAATCCGCGGCGCGCATGGCACTGGCTGATCCGCCCCGCTGCCGTGCTCGGCGGCCGTATTCCAATTGAGTTGCTTAAACAGGATTTGGTGGCGGATGTTGCCGTTGCTGCTCAGCACGAAGCACGTATGAAGCTGGCTTAATTTCCTTCTACCCTTCGAATTTTCTAGATGGGTAGATAAACGTTGGGCTGCAATTGGACGGCTAACGTACAAGTACTCTTCTAACTTACGTGACAATGTGCCATTTGTGTCATTTCAGCTTGGTGGATTAAACGAACGTGATATTTGCGCAACACGAATTTATTCTGTTGCAAAAACCATAATTATTTTCGGAATAGTCATTGAGGATCAAGCGCGGTTGGGTATGTTCGCCGCCGAAAAGGGGGAGCGGTGCGAGCCTTTTTCGATGTGGGGTGAGGCGGGGAATGCTGCTGTTCAGCCACAAAATTCGAAACCATTTTTAACTTTGACTGGAGAGGTCAGAAAATGAACATCAAGAGCCTGCTTCTCGGCTCCGCTGCGGCGCTGATCGCAGTATCCGGCGCGCGCGCCGCTGACGCCGTCGTCGTTGCCGAGCCGGAACCCGCCGAATACGTCAAGATCTGCGACGTTTACGGCGCTGGCTACTTCTACATCCCCGGCACCGAAACCTGCCTGCGCATCGGCGGCTATGTCCGTTACGATATCGGCGTGGGTGATGTCGGCTCGTTCGACGGTGCGGTCACCGGCGACCATGATGATGGCAGCGCGAATGACACCTACCGCAAGAACGCCCGCTTCACGCTTAAGACCTGGACCGGCCAGGAAACCGAGCTCGGCACCTTGAAGACCTACACCGAGACCCGCTTCAACTTCGGTAATGAAAACGACTACATCTTCGCCAACGAAGCCCATAACAGGAGCCTGTCGCTAAAATTCGCCTGGATCCAACTCGGTGGTCTGCGCGTCGGTAAGGACGAATCGGCCTTCGACACGTTCATCGGCTATGCCGGTAGCGTCATCCAGGATACGCTGGTTCCGTATGGTGCCTTCGACACGAATGTCGTCCAGTACTATTTCGACGCCGGCACTGGCTTCTCGGCCGTGGTCTCGCTCGAAGAAGGCTCTGGCGTCGTTGGTACGATCGACAGCTACGTTCCGCATGTCGTCGGGGGCGTGAAATACACGCAGGGTTGGGGCGCCATCACCGGCGTCGTCGCTTATGACAGCAACTATGAAGAAGTGGCCGGCAAGGTTCGCCTGGACGTCAAGCCCATGGACAACCTGTCTCTGTTCATCATGGGCGGCTACGGCACCGACGACAACCTCACGGATGACGCAGGCAACGCGATCGACGCCCACGGTCGTGGCTTCTACAAGCAGTGGAGCGGCAACTGGGCGGTCTGGGGGGGTGGCACCTACACTATCAACGAGAAGATCTCGTTCAACACCCAGCTCTCCTATGACGAAGGCAAGAACTTCGGCCTTGCAGCGAACATCGCCTATGAAATCGTCAAGGGTCTCAAGATCACAGCCGAAGTCGACTACTTGCATCTTGGTGAAGATTCCGTCACGAATTTCACCAAAGCCGACAAGGAAAACAGCGTCGGCGGCATTCTCCGCTTCCAGCGCTCGTTCTAATCGAAGCCAGTATCTCCGAACGGCCCGTAGCGATACGCTACGGGCCGTTTTGGTTCGCGGCGGATAGTCGCTCATCTTGATTTCGCCATCCAACCGGTGACAAGCTCTCGTCATGGAATGGCGCGACGAGGGAATCATTCTGGGCACCCGCAAGCATGGCGAAACCAGCGCCATCCTCGAGGTGATGACGCGCGTGCATGGCCGCCATCTCGGCCTCGTGCGCGGCGGCCGTTCGCGCAAACAGCAGCCGGTCTTGCAGCCCGGCAATCGCGTCGACCTGCTGTGGCGGGCGCGGCTCGACGAGCATCTCGGCACCTTCCAGGTCGAGGCGATCGAGATGAACGCCGCCCGGCTGATGGACAGCGCCGTTGCCGTCTACGGCCTGCAGACGATGGCCGCACATTTGCGTCTTCTGCCCGAGCGTGACGCCCATGGCGGCCTTTTCGAGACGCTTGCGGTGATGATCGCTCATCTCGACGATGCCGATGCCGCAGGCGAGCTGGTGGCCCGCTTCGAGCTGCTGGTCCTCGACGAACTCGGTTTCGGCCTCGATCTCAGCCAGTGTGCGGCGACCGGCACCAGGCAGGATCTTGCCTATGTCTCGCCGAAATCCGGCCGCGCCGTGTCGCGCGCGGCGGGCGCGCCGTGGCGCGACAAGATGCTGGCGCTGCCGGCCTTCCTGCAGCGCGGCTCCGGGCTGCGCGCCGATCCGGCGGCGATCGAGGACGCCTTCCGGCTGACCGGCTTCTTTTTGACCCGCCATGTCTACGAACCGCGCGGCATCGAGCCTCCCGGCGCCCGCGCCGGGTTTCTCGCCGCCTTGCGCAGGCATCACTCACCCGGCCATGAATCCGGCAAGGCGAGCGCCGCAGAAACCGCCGGGGAGACCACCAGATGAGCGACGTTGAACCTTATCCCGGCAACGTTTCGCCGCTCGGCCTTGGCACAAAGGGCGGCACGCTGGCGGTTTCGGAAGCGGCGCTGAAGGATGTCAACGGCAAGCTGCTGGCTTTCGGCACTGAAACATGCTCGATCTGTCCGGCGGCCAATCTGGTGGCACGTTGAATGGACCGGCCGTTTGGCCGCCGCATTTGAATGTCACTGAACATTGAATGTCAGTGACAACTGGCCTGGTTTGGGGGAACCGCCATGTTTGAAAGCCTGATTGGCCTCGTCGCCATCATCGCGCTGTTCGTCATCATTTCACGCCAGCAGGGCCGTATCGGCCTGATCGAGCGCGAGCTTGGCGCCTTGCGCAGCCTTGTGCTTTCGGGCATGCCTGCGCTGCCGCTGCAAGCCAAAGAACCGGCAGCAAACGACAGCAAACCGGCGGATGCCGCAATACCGCTTGCGGCCGCAGCCGACCTGGCATCGCCAGGGACCGCAGCGGTCGCATCAGCCACAGAGGCCGAGGCCGATACCGCGGCGCCATCCGCGCCGGAGTCGGCGCTACCGGCGGCCGCGGCGAAGCCAGCTCGCCAGTCCGACGTCGAAACGGCTCTCGGTACTCGCTGGGCGGTCTGGGTCGGCGGCATCGCGCTGGCGCTGGGCGGCCTGTTCCTGATCCGCTACACCATCGAGGCCGGCATTTTCGGGCCGCGCGTGCGGCTCGCCATGACGGCGGCACTCGGGCTGGTGCTGGTCGCCGGCGGCGAGTTCATCCGGCGCACCGGCTTCAGGGTGCCGGTGCAAGGTGCCGCCGGTGCCTATATCCCGGCAATCCTGACGGCCGCCGGCGCTTTCATCCTGTTCGGTACCGTCTACGCCGCGTACAGCATTTACGGCTTCATCGGCCCGACGCTCGCTTTCACGCTGCTCGGCGCCATCGGGGTGGCGACGATCGCGGCAAGCCTGGTCCACGGTCAGGCGCTGGCCGGCGTCGGCCTGCTCGGTGCCATGGTGACGCCGCTGCTGGTCGCCTCGCAGGCGCCCAATCCGTGGGCGCTGTTCGGCTATCTGGCGATCGTGCTCGTCGCCACCGGCGTCATCGCCCGTATCCGCGACTGGAGCCTTTTGATGGCCGCTGCCTTCGTCGCCACCGGCATCTGGACCGTCTTCTACATGACCGAAGCGCCGGGGACGAACCTTTCCGTCATCCTTTTTATCGACGGGGTGACACTGGCCGTGCTCGCCTTCGTCTGGCTTGGCCGCCGCGACGAAACGGTCGCCGGCAGCGGCTTCGATTGGCCGTCGATCGCGCCGGGCTTCTTCGTCGGGCTTTCGGCGCTGGCCCTGTTTGTCGATCCGGCCTTCGCCGCCATCCGCGGTGCATTGCCGGGTGCCGCCCTTGTCGCAGCCCTGGTGGGGGTGGCGCTCTATCGGCCGCGGGCGCTGGCACTGCTGCACGCCGCCGGGCTGGCGACGGTACTGGTCTATCTCGGCATCATTCCGCCGACCACGATCGCTTCCGATTTTTCGGGCGGCGCTCTTGGCGTCGACGGCATGCCGGTTGTGGCGTCCGATGCCTTGATGCTCAGGGTCGGCATCGTTCTCGGCCTGGTCTTCATCGGCCTCGGCTTTTGGGCGGCGCGCCGTTTTGCGGCCCATGGCTGGCTGCGCGCCGCCACATGGGCGGCCTGGAGCGCTGTCGCGCCACTGGTCATCCTGCTGGCGCTCTGGTCTACCTTCGGCAATCTCGACCGTGACCTTGCTTATGCGGCGGTCGCAGCCGTTTTGGTCGGCGTCTTCGTCGCCGGCGGCGAATGGATAGCACGCGGCGAAGCGCCGCCGCTGACCGGCGGCGCTGCCGTCTCCTTCGCGCTCGGCGGCGCGGCGATTGCCGGCCTGCTGATGCTGCACATGGCCTTTGGTTCCGGCTGGACAACCATCCTGCTCGGAGCAGCCGCCGCCGTGCCGGCGCTGGCGACGCGCTGGCGTAGCTATCCGGTGCTTGGCTGGATTTCCGTTGGTGCGGTGATTGCAGTGCTTGGCCGCGCTGCCTTCGACCCGACCATCGTCGGTGCCGAGTTCCTGTCGAAGACGCCGGTGTTCAACTGGCTGCTGCTTGGATATGGCGTGCCGGCGCTCGCTTTCGGTTTTGCCGCCTGGCAGCTTGCCCGAACTACCAATGGCCGACCGCGCCTTGCCATGGAGGCCGGCGCCGCGCTGTTTTGCCTGCTCACCGTCGCCATGCTGGTGCGCCATGCCATGCATGGCGGCGTCATCGATACGGCTGCTGCAACGCTTGCCGAACAGGCGATCTACACGCTGATCGCCATCGGTGCCGGTGCCATCCTGGTCGCTATCGACATGCGCTCGCCAAGTCAGGTGCTGCGTTACGGCTCGATTGCAGCGGGCGTGGTCTCGGTCGCCTTCATCGTCCTCCAGCATTTTCTGGCGTTGAACCCGTTGCTGACCGATGAATCGACCGGCAGCATTCCGGTGTTCAACCTTCTGTTCCTCGCCTACCTCTTGCCGGCGGTCGCGGCAGGCGCACTGGCACTCTATTCCCGTGACAAGCGGCCGCAATGGTATGCGGCGATGCTGGCGGTGGTGGCGGCGGTGCTCGCTTTTGCCTATGCCACGCTGTCGGTCAGGCGCCTGTTCAAGGGTGAGTTCATCGGACTGTGGAGCGGTCTCGGCCAGCTTGAGACCTATACTTATTCGGCTCTGTGGCTGGTCATCGGCGTGGTGCTGCTCACCGCCGGTGTCTGGCTGAAGTCCCAGGTGCTGCGCATAGCGTCGGCGGCGCTGATCTCGATCGCCGTGCTCAAAGTCTTCGTCTTCGACATGTCGGAACTGGAAGGGGTGTTACGGGCGCTGTCCTTCATCGGCCTCGGCGCGGTGCTCATCGGCATCGGCCTGTTTTATCAGCGGCTGCTGACAAGGGCGGCGAGAGAGGTAAATTAGGTCGTCCACTGCAAGAAGCTCCAGCCTGGAGGACAGCGCGTTGCTCATAAACGACATAGCTACGATCGGCATCATCACGGCAGGCCCTGGGGGACCAATCGAAGGCTTCAAGGAGGGGCTGAGAGAATTGGGATTTGCCGAAGGCCGGAGCATTCGGTTTGAGCAGCGATCGGCCAATGGTGATTTGGGCAGGCTTCCCACCCTGGCGACGGAACTGGTTAGGCTGAACGTCGACCTTATCGCCGTGATCGGGGCGGTAACCGCGCGTGCGGTCCAAAAGGCGACAACGGAGCTCCCCGTCGTTTATTCTGTCGTCGTCGATCCGGTCAGTGATGGCCTCGCCGCAAGCCTGGAGAAGCCCGGCGGCAACATGACAGGAGTAACCAGCTTCGATCCAAACCAGGCGCGGACGCATGTCGAGTTGTTGCGAGCCGTCTTACCAGCGCTCTCCCGCATCGCGATCTTGAGCGATCAGGGGGTGTCCGATTGCCTGTCAGCCTCCAATGCTGGGGCAATACAAGAATTTGGGCTGAACCCGCAGGTTCTCCGCATTATAGGGCCTCAGCCCGATCTTGACGGCGCTTTTGCAGCGATGGATCGCGAACTGGTCGAAGCGCTCATCGTCCTCGAGGAGCCGAACATTGCAGCACTCCGCGCAAGAATCGCGGAGCTTGCCCTTGCGCGTCGCTTGCCAACCATCTTCGCGCGGGAGCAGATCGATGCGGGAGGTCTGTTCTGCTACGGCACCAGCTTGCGAAGCGCAACATATCACATGGCGCTGTGCGCGAAGAAGATTCTTGATGGCAAGAGCCCCCGCGACATACCAATTCAGACTTTGTCCCAGCACGAATTGGTGGTGAACTTGCAGACCGCGAGAAAGCTCGGTCTAACGGTGCCTTCAAATATAGTAAATAGAGCGGTGCGTGTGATTGAATAGTACTGCGGCCGCTGACCCGCAGCAAGGGAGACATAGGATCAAATGGCACTCTATATACGAGGCCCCGAAGTGGATGCTTCAGCGACTATGTTGCAGCGCCAGACGGACGCTCCAAGCAAAACGGAGGCGGTGCGGACCGCGCTTTGCACGAACTCGAACGCAGTCGCACCAATGTGTCGCTTCGCGACCGGATTGCCAGGCTGCAAGCCGAGGCGGTGAGGATGGGCCTGCCCAATCCTGACTTCGATATGAAGAAATTCACAGACGAGACGCGGGAAGACTGACGTTTGTCGACGCGCCGCTATTCGTCACCACGCATTTCTTTCAACTTTCGGATGCAACCCGGGAATAAACCTGCCACCGGCAGCGTTATTCAGTTGCTTGGGTGACCGGGGCGGCGGACCGCTTCGCGCTGGCCGCTTGCGCCGCGCTGCAAAGGCGCGTTCAATCACCACGGACAGGGGCTCCAGAACCAGCGGTCATGGACGAAAAGAAGGCAGCAATCCTGGGTGAAATACCGCGTCTGCGCCGCTATGCACGCTCGCTGTTGCGCGACCGCGATTCCGCCGACGATCTCGTCCAGGATTGTCTCGAGCGGGCGCTTGTGCGGCTCGACAATTGGCAGACAGGAGAAAGCCCCAGGAGGTGGCTGTTTACGATCATGCACCATTTGTTCATCGACCAGATGCGCAAGGTGAACCGGCGCGGCGAGGCGGCGATGCTGCCGCTCGAGACAAGCGAGGCGCAGGCAGCACCCGCCGAGCAGGTCGAGAGCATCGCCTCGCGCGAGATCGTCGACGCGCTGCAGGCGATCAGCCCTGACCGGCGCGCGGCACTTGTGATGGTCGCCATCGAAGGGTTTTCCTATGCCGAAGCCGCCAACATCCTTGGAGTGCCCGCCGGCACTTTGATGTCGCGCATCGCGCGCGGGCGTGACGAACTGCGAGCGCTGCTGGATGATACCGCGCGCCGCCGCTCGATAAGGATCGTTGAGAAATGAGCCGGCGCGATTTCTCCGAACGCGACATCCACATGGCTCTCGATGGCGAGTTGCCGGGCGACGAGCGGACGGCCTATGAGGCATGGCTCGAGGCCAATGCCGAGATGAAGGCCAAGAGCGCACGCTACGCCGCCGACCGGGAAGCGTTGCGCGCAGCCTTTAATGGCGTGCTGGACGAACCCGTGCCGGTGCGGTTGAGCAAGGTGGTGCTTGGCGAGGCGCCGGTGGTCAGAGTATCGCCGTCGCGCTCGCGTTGGTGGCTTGCGGCCGCCGCTGCCGCCATCCTGGCGATTGGCGGTGCTGGCGGCTACCTTGCCGGCATCGGCCGCCTCGGACTGGAAAATACCGCCGAGGACCAGCTTGCCGAAGAGGCGATCGCCGCCCACGTCATCTATGCCGCCGAAACGCGGCATGCGGTGGAAGTGCCGGCAAGCGACAAGGATCATTTGCAGAGCTGGTTGTCGAACCAGGTGGGTCTGAAGCTCGTCGCGCCGGATCTGGCGGCGCAAGGATTCCAACTGGTCGGTGGCCGGCTGCTGCCCGCCGGCCAGGGCAAGGCCGCGATGCTGCTTTACGAGGACGTCAAGGGCGAGCGCATATCGCTCTTCGTCACCGCCGAATCGGCAGCCAAGGCCAAGGGCACCTATGGGGAGGACGATGGTCCTGAGGCCGTCTATTGGCTGGACAAGGGTTATGGCTGCGCCGTCGTCGGCTCGCTGCCGCGCGAGCAACTGGCCGCAGTGGCCAAGAGCGCCTATGGCCAGCTTTTGGCGGGCTTGCAAAGCTGAGCAGGCTCTCGCTCTTCCGAAGCCGCGCCGATGCCTAAACACGGAGGTCGTTCAAAGCCTTTGCGCGACCTGCCTGCAGTCAAAACTGTCACAATTCGGCCCTAATCGAGGTGCGATAGCGCTTGCTTAATGCTGGCACTTCGGCTGGTGTGACCGATGTTTAGACTAGGGCCGTTTCCACAACCCAATCGAGGTTTTCTGAGCCCGCATGCCTGCCGAGATTCGCAAGGCCCGCGCGTCCGACGTCGATGACCTCGCCGCCATCGAAAAAGCCGTTTTCTCGAGCGATCGCATTTCTCGCCGCTCCTTTCGCCAACTGATCGAACGCGACACCGCCGAGCTGCTGGTTGGCGAAAGCGATGGCCGCGTCGCCGGCTATGCAGTCGTGCTGTTTCGCAAGGGCAGCGGCGTCGCGAGGCTTTATTCGATCGCCGTTGGTCCATTTTTCGGCGGCCGTGGCGTTGGCCGGCTGCTGCTGGAAGAGGCCGAGGCCGCCGCTTTCGAGCACGGCCGCATGATGCTTCGTTTGGAAGTCCGCGAGGACAACCCGCGCGCGATCCAGATCTACGAGCAGAGCGGCTACCGCAAGATCGGCCGCGAGCCGGACTATTACGAGGATGGCGCCACGGCGCTGCGCTATGAAAAGACCTTGCGCGGCGACATTCCGGTGGCCACCGAAGTGCCGTTTTATCAGCAAACTTGCGAATTCACTTGCGGACCATGCTGCCTGATGATGGCGATGGCTTACTTCGGCCCCGGATTCGTGCCGGATCCGGTGATGGAAATCAGGCTGTGGCGTGAGGCGACGACCGTTTTCATGATGTCGGGGCCGGGCGGCTGCGAACCGTTCGGGCTTGCCGTCGCCGGCTATGAGAGCGGGCTTGCTGCTGAGATCTATGTCTCCTTCTACGGCGCGCTGTTCCTGCAGTCGGTGCGCAGCGAGGACAAGCGCCGCGTCATGGAGCTGGCGCAGGTCGACTTTCGCCGCCGCGCGGAACTTTACAGCATCCCGGTGAATTACCGTTCATTCGGGCTTGACGACATTCGCACCGCGATCGCAGAGGGAAAACTGGTGCTGGTCCTGATCAGCGGCTTCCTGATGTTCGGCAAGAAGGTTCCGCACTGGGTATTGGCCATCGGTGACGACGGCGATCATATCCTGATCCACGACCCCTGGGTCGAGGACGAGCGGCAGGAGACGATCCTCGATGCTGCCAACATTCCCGTGCCTTACGGCATCTTCATGAACATGGCGCAATTCGGCCGCGACGGATTGCGCGCCGCTATCACTCTCGGAAAGCGCGATAGCCAATGACCTGGGTCATCCTTACCGGCCGGCAGAACGATCTCGACCAAGTGGCGACGCCGCACAAGATCATCACCAATCGCGACTACCTTGCCCATCCGGCACTGTTTCGCGGTCAGCGGCCGAAGGTCATCAACCTGTCGAACAATTACGGCTACCAGAGCCGCGGCTATTACGCGTCGCTGCTTGCTGGTTCGCGCGGCCATAAGGTCATCCCGACGGTCGAAACGATGATCGACCTGTCGGAGCGCAAGCTCTATGAGCACGCGTTGCCGGAACTCGAACTCGCACTCAACAAGTGCCGCAAGGATCTGGGTGGCGCTTTTCCCCAGAAGGTCTGCATCTTCTTCGGCATCGGACCATCCAGGATCTGGGACCGCTTCGCAAAACTTCTGTTCGACTGGTTCCGTGCCCCGGCGCTCGAGGTCCACATCAGGGACAGCGCCGAATGGGCCTCGATCCGCAAGATCGGGTTCCATCCCCTGGCCAGGATGACCGAGGACGAGGAAACGCACTTTCTCCAGTGCCTGGAGACCTACACCAACCGCGAGTGGCGCGACACCAAGGGCCGCACGCCGGCGCGCTACACTTTCGCCACTCTGGTCGATCCGCATGAGGAACTGCCACCGTCGGAGATTTCGTCGCTGCGCCACTGGGCCAAGATCGCTGAAAAGATGGGCGTCGAAATCGAGCCGATCACCAAGCGGGATCTGGCCAAGCTCGCCAACTACGACGCGCTGTTCATCCGCGAGACCACCTCGATCTCCAACCACACCTACCGCTTTGCCCGCCGCGCCCAGCAGGAAGGCATGCCGGTCATCGACGATCCGCTGTCGATGATCCGCTGCACCAACAAGGTCTATCTCAACGAGCTGATGACCTACAACAAGGTACCGGTGCCGCCAACGGTGATGATAGCCGGCACCTCGGACCTGGAACTTGCGGCGCAGACGCTGGGCTTCCCGCTGGTGCTGAAGATCCCGGACTCCTCGTTTTCGCGCGGCGTCAAGAAATGCGGCACCTTCGACGAGCTGAAGACGCTCGCAACCGAATGGCTGGAGGATTCCGACCTCCTGATCGCGCAAAAATTCATTCCGACGGAATATGACTGGCGCGTCGGCGTCCTCGGCGGCCAGCCCTTGTTTGCTGTCCATTATCTGATGGCCAAGAAACATTGGCAGATCGTCAATCACAAGGCCAACGGCAAGCCCGACCAGGGCGGCATCAAGACCTTCACCCTGAAGGAAGCGCCGGCCCATGTCGTCGAGACGGCGGTGAGTGCGGCGCGTTGCATCGGCGACGGCCTCTACGGCGTCGACCTCAAGGAAACTAGGGACGGCGTCTTCGTCATCGAGGTCAACGACAACCCCAACCTCGACCACGGCTGGGAAGACTCTGGCGAAAAGGACGAGGTCTGGGTGCGGCTGACGCAGTGGTTCCTGGAGCGGCTGGACAGGCCGGGGCGATGATATACGATTGTGGGGGAAAAGATGCTGTTCTTCGTGATCGAGGATTTTCGCGGCTGCGACCGCAAGGAGATCTACCGCCGTTTCCGCGACCAGGGCCGCCTGAAGCCGGACGCGCTTCTCGTGCACCACAGCTGGATCGCAGCGGATATGAGCCGCTGCTTCCTGCTGGTGGAGGCCGATGACATCACGCTCCTGCAGCGGTGGGTCATCGAATGGGCGGATCTGGTCGAATTCGAGATTGTTCCTGTGGCGACGAACAAGGATATGGTTGAGGCATTGAACGGGCACCTCTGACCCGGCAAGGAACCTCCTGGTTCGCCACACCTGAATTCCGCCTTCTCTATCAAGGAATTAACACGCGAATCGAGCGTCATCTCAAGCAGATCTAAGCCGGTTGCCCGCGCTTCCGCGAGACTGTCGCACTTAGCCGGACTGCCGGATCGTCGCGCTCGACTTCAGCAGCCGATTGATGTCCGACGCCTTTGACGGCACGCCGATCAAATAGCCTTGGGCCTCGACACAACCCTCTTTTTGCAGGAATTCAAGCTGCGCTTCGGTCTCGACACCTTCGGCGGTGACGGTGATGCCCAGCTGTGCGCCAAGCCCGATGATGGTGCGCACGATCGCCGCGGTATCGCGACTGTCGATGTCACGGGTGAACGAGCGATCGATCTTGATCTTGTCGACGGGAAAGCGCCTGAGGTAGCCCAGCGAGGAATAGCCGGTGCCGAAATCGTCCAGCGCGATGCGGACGCCCAGATCGCGTAGCTGCCTGAGTGTCTTGAGCACCAGATCGCTCTCGTCCATCAGCACCGTTTCGGTGATTTCCAGTTCAAGTCGGTTGGCCGGCACGCCCGAGAACGCCAGTGCCGAAATGACGCTGCGGGCAAAGGTACCGCTTTTGATCTGCACGGCGGAGACATTGACTGCGATGCGCCAAGCCGCCCAGCCGGCCGCGGTCGTGCAGGCTTTTCGCAGCGCCCATTTTCCGAGCGGCACGATCAGCCCGGTCTCCTCGGCGGCCGGAATGAAGTCGTCCGGCCGCACCAGGCCGCGCACCGGCGATCGCCAGCGCATCAAGGCTTCGGCACCGACGATTTCGCCGGAGGCGATGTTCATGATCGGCTGGAAATCCAGCTCGAATTCGCGGCGCGACAGCGCTGCCCTGAGATCGATTTCGAGCGCCCGGCGGGCCCGCACCCTCGCGTCCATGGCCGGTTCGAAGAAGCGGTAGAGGTTGCGCCCTTCGCTCTTTGCCCGATAGAGCGCCATATCGGCATTTTTCAGCAAAGTCTCGGCGTCCTTGCCGTCATTCGGAAACAGCGCGATGCCGAGACTGATGCCGACACGCATGTCGTGTCTCTTGTCGCGAAACGGCTTTCCGATGATCTCGACTATGCGTTTGGCCAGCTTTTCCGCGTCGCCCGGGCTTTTGAGATTGAACAGGATGATGACGAATTCGTCGCCGCCGAAGCGGGAGACAACGTCCGTTTCATTGCGCAGGCACCGTTGCAGCCGTTCGGCCACGCATTTCAGCAGCCAGTCGCCGGCGGGGTGACCCCAAGTATCATTGACTGCCTTGAAGTGATCGAGGTCGAGCGAGAATATCGCCAGCGATCCGTCTCTCGTCTCGCTCAGGGCTTGGTCGAGCCGTTCGCGAAGCATCGAGCGATTGGGCAGGTTGGTCAGTGTGTCGTGGTGCGCAAGATGGGTCATGCGCTCTTCCACACGCCTGCGCTCGGTGACATCGTCGAACGTCGCGACCCAGCCGCCGCCGCTCATCGGCCGGCGCGCAACCAGCAGCGTCCTGCCGTCGGCGAGATGACGATGCGTTACGTGTGTTTTCCCCGCCCGCAGGCAGGCTTCGATTTGCGAGATTTCGCTGTCGGGGTCGAGCTTTGTATAAATGCCCAGTTCCAGCAGCCGCTTGAACGCATCACGGTGGCTCATGCCAAGCGGGAAGTCGGCGGGCCTGACATGATAAAGTTCCAGGAAACGTTCGTTGCGCACGATCAGCTTGCCGTCCGCATCGTACATCAAAAGGCCTTGCGACATGTTGGCAAGTGCTGCGTCGAAACGGCGGTGCTGCTCTTTCAACTCCTGCTCGGCGCGCCGTTGCTCGGTGATGTCCTCGTAGATCGAGACCCAGCCACCTGACGCCAGCGGCCGGTGCGAAATGTTGACGATGCGCCCGTCTGCAAGCGTTTCCTCATAGGTGGAAGGTTTTGCCTGGTCGATATAGGGCTTGCGGATGGCATAGAGTTGCTCGGCGCTTTGCGAGGCGATGCCGATATCCACGCTGTGCTGGAGGATGTCGAAAAACCGGATGCCGGGCCGCACCACTTCGGCGTCGAGGCGAAAGATGCTGATGTAGTTCCTGTTGCAGATGATCATCCGCTCATCGGCATCGAACATGCACAGGCCATGCGACATGTTCTCGATCGCTGCCGAAAAACGCTCGTTCTGTTCGCGTAGCTCGTCTTCGATCCGTCGCGGCAGACCAACGCCTTTGGCCCTCCGTCGGCGGACGGATGAACCAGCCTTGATACCGGCAACGGGCATGAGGCAAGCCTATGGACCATGGTTAACCACGGCACTGTTGTCCCTGCCGGTTAATTTACCGTTTTCAGCCGGCTGGAACGGCAGTCTGGCGTCGCGACTTTTCGATCGCCGCAAACCGTTTGAGAAAGGCATTCTGCGCCCAGGTCACCGAGCGCGGCGTGACATCGAAGTGCTCGGCGTTGAAACCGCGCGGCCTGCCGAAGAACTCGGTCGCCTCTGCCGTCGAAAAACCCGCAAGCAGCGTTGCTTCGAAATAAGCGGCGATCTGATCCGCTCGCTTAATTTCCTTGCGCAGCCCCGCGTCGAGTTCGGCCGGCAGTGAAAAGCGCAGATGGATGGCGCGCTGCAGCCTGGTCTCGCAATCCCTGTAGCTGCCGCCCATCACGGATTTGAACGGCGAGATCATATCGCCAATGACGTATTCCGGCGCGTCATGCAGCAGCGCCGCCAACCGCGCGTCAGCGTCGGCATCCGGCATCAGTTCGCCGACAAGCGTTTCGACCAGCAGCGAATGCTGGGCGACCGAAAAGGCGTGATCGCCTCTGGTCTGGCCATTCCAGCGTGCGACGCGGGCAAGGCCATGGGCAATATCGGAGATCTCGATGTCGAGCGGCGAGGGATCGAGCAGGTCGAGCCGGCGGCCGGACAGCATACGTTGCCAGGCACGCGGCGGCGCCCCGGCGCGGTCGGCCGCCATCAGGCGTCCTCCGCGCCGACGGCTTCCTGCGGAAAGCTGAATTTCGCCCAGGACGGGATGGCGAGCGACACAGCGACGTCGTCAGCCAGGATCGGCAGGCCGGCGTCGAGCGCTGCCTTGACCCGGTCGATGCGGGCAATGGCAAGGCCTGTCGTGCCGGCGGTAGAGCCAAGCGTGCCGACTGGTCGCCCCGCCACGGCCAACTCTGCGCGCGAAGTGGGCAGGGGGCGTTCGGCCGAGACGATCAACACTCGGCGCCTGGCAGTGCCGCGATGCTGCATGCGCGAGACGACCTCCTGGCCGACGTAGCAGCCTTTCTTGAAGCCGACGCCACCGATCTCGTCGAGCAGCACATCATGCGGAAACGCGTCGCCGAGCTGATAGTCGCTGCCGCTTTCGGCAATGCCATTGGCGATGCGAAAGGCTTGCCATGCGGCAAGGTCGCCGCTGTCTGCGGCGCCACCATAGAAGCGCGTGACGATAGCATCGACAAACCGCGCATCGGCAACCGGTGCGGATTCAAATTGCGAGGCAGTTGAATCGCTTTCCCATACGACGGTCACAACCGACTGATCTGCCTTGGCAATTTCGACTTTGGCGCGCAACTTGTAGAGCGTCAGCCGTCGCATGAAGTCATCGGTGGTCTCAGCACGGCATTCGAGCAGGAAAATATTTTCGCCAGCGCGCGAGATCAGGAAGTCGAAAAGGATCTTGCCTTGCGGCGTCAGTAAGGCGCCGGGCTTTGCTTCGCCGCGGCCTAGCGCGTCTAGGTCGGTGGTCAGGATGTTCTGCAAAAAGTGTTCGGCATCCGGTCCGGACACGGAAACGAGTGCGCGATCTCTGAGCGAGGCAAAGGGCATGGTGGGAAAACGAGCCTGATCTTGCAAAACTATCGGTCATTACGTAAGCCGCTGGCACTTCCCCCGCAAGAGACCGGATCCGCATGGCCCCCCTCTACGATCTCATCCTGACAGGCGGCACCGTGGTCAATCACGACGGCGAGGGTTTTCGCGACGTCGGTATCAATGGTGGGCGCATCGCTGCCATCGGCGACCTCCGCCAGGCATCGGCGGGCGAGACGATCGACTGCCACGGGCTGCATATCCTGCCGGGCGTCGTCGACAGTCAGGTGCATTTCCGCGAGCCGGGACTGGAGCACAAGGAAGATTTGGAGACGGGCTCCCGGGCAGCGGTGCTTGGCGGCGTCACCGCCGTCTTCGAGATGCCGAACACCAATCCGCTGACCACCAGCGAGGCAACCCTTGTCGACAAGGTGCGGCGTGCCACCGGCCGCATGCATTGCGACTTTGCCTTCTGGGTCGGCGGGACCCGCGACAATGCAAAAGACGTTGGCAATCTCGAGCGGCTGCCGGGTGCGGCCGGCATAAAAGTGTTCATGGGCTCGTCCACCGGCGACCTGCTGGTCGAGGACGACGAAGGCGTTGCCTCGATCCTGAGGAACACACGCCGCCGCGCCGCCTTTCATTCCGAGGACGAGTTCCGGCTGCGCGAGCGGCTTGGCGAGCGCATCGCGGGCGATCCGTCCTCACATCCGGTGTGGCGCGACGAGATCGCTGCATTGCGCTGCACAGAGCGCCTTGTGCGCATCGCGCGCCAGGTTCGCGCCCGGATCCACGTGCTGCACATCTCGACCGCCGAGGAGATAGGCTTCCTCGAACAGCACAAGGATGTCGCGACCTGCGAGGCGACGCCGCATCATTTGACGCTGAGCGCCGATGACTATGCGCAGCTCGGTACGTTGATCCAGATGAACCCGCCGGTGCGCGCCACGCGTCATCGCGAGGGGATCTGGCAGGGCATTGCGCAAGGCGTTGTCGATGTCCTCGGCTCAGACCATGCGCCGCACACGCTGGCCGAGAAGGCAAAAGCTTATCCGGCGTCGCCGTCCGGCATGACCGGGGTGCAGACTTTGGTGCCGATCATGCTGGACCATGTCAACGCCGGCCGGCTGACGCTGCAGCGCTTTGTCGACCTGACCAGCCACGGCCCGCAGCGTATTTTCGGCATCGCCAGGAAAGGCCGTATTGCCGCCGGCTACGATGCCGATCTGACCATCGTCGATCTGAAGCGCCGAGAGACCATCGCCAACGCCCAGCAAGGCTCCAAGGCCGGCTGGACGCCTTATGACGGCAGGCAGGTGACCGGCTGGCCGGTCGGCACCATCGTTCGGGGCCGGCGCGTGATGTGGGAAGGCGAGATCGTCGCGCCGAGCCAGGGCAGGGCGGTGGAGTTTTGCGAGGCGTTGGCGGGCTAAGCTCCCTGCCTCATAAGGGCCAGGCTAAACCACTCAATCCCCAGCAACGAAGAACGTCCATTGTCCGGTCGGCGTGATGCCGACTCGGTAGAAGATGTACGCACCGAACTGCTTCATATCGTCATAGTCGCTGGCGGTGACGATCTTGAACAGCTCGACCCGCTGCCTGGCATCGAGCTTGTCCAGCGGCAGGGCGAAGAAATAGGGCCAGACATAGAGATCCTGCGGCGTGCCGGCATCGACATGGACAAAACCGGCACTGAGCACCTCTTCCAGGATGGCGAGGATCTCCTGGCCTTCCGTATCGCCCGAAAGGCCCTTCAGGAAGGCGATCGGGTCGCCCTCGATGTCACCCAGCGACAATTGGGTCATCATGTCTCCCGTGCCGATCAGCGGCCGAAGCTTTTCGATGTCGCCGCTTTTGCACGCCTCGACGATCAGATCGTGCATGCGCCTGACCGGTTCCGGCAACTTGGCCAGGTCGTAGACGACTTCGGGCACAGGCGCGTCCGGATCGACATGCGGATTGGCCATCCCGCCATCGTCCGTTGGCCCTTTCGGTTCGGTTTGCTCTGGCTCCTCGGATGGAGTCGGCTGGCGGGCTGGAGGTGGTACCGTGCCGAGCGGGCCGGGCATCGGCACGGTACTTCCAGACGGCGACATGTCGCCGTCCGGCGGCGGCGTGACCGGCGAGGGCAGGTCTTCGCGTTTGATCTCGCTGAGGGCGTGAGCGGGACTGCTCGCAAGAAACAGTGCAAGGGGAATTGTGGCGCAGGAAGCAGTAAGCCAAATGCCGAGGACCAGGCCGCGTGGCTTGCCTGATATCGAAAAATTCACCGCCTGCTACTCCCTGGTTCCAGCCCATCCATGTGCCCGGACATGACGTCCGGCGGCGCGCCGTCGTCAAAGAACCGAGATCAGTGCCGCAGTCTTTCGGGCTCGAAGGCCCCGGCAATCACCTTTTCACGCATGCGATCGAGCAGGGCAAGCGCCGAGGTCTCGCCATTGGCGCGCAGCATTTCGCCGAATGCCGTTTCGAGGGCTGCCTCGGCGATGATTTCCGGCTCGATCCCCGCCGACAATCCTTCTGCCCAGGCTTCGCTGTGGCTTTCCACGGCAGTCAGGCGCTTTTCTTCCCTGACCAGCGCGTCGATGTCGTTGACGCCATGTTCCATTGCGATGTCCACCCTTTCAAGCGGTGATCCGTTGGACAGGGATCAAGCTTGAGTTGTCCCTTTTACACGCAGGCGCAAGTAAGTATCTGTAAATGCGACATTTTTTTGGTCGCTGTCTACAAATTCCGTCGCGTCTAGCAAACCTGCATCCGATCCGTTTCAAACTTAGCCGATTAGGTCGGCCAAGGGGACGGAAACCTTCAGTTTGAGTTAATTTCACATCTGCGCGCTAACGTTTCGTTAACATAGTTGCAAAAGTGCAACATTAGGTTTGCACCAAGACCTCAGTCGAGGCAAGCGGGGAAGTGTCGAACGCGTCCGCCGCGACGGCGCCGACCCTTGATGCAGCTTTTCCGGAAAGCGGCTGCCGTCGTCAGTTTCCGTAGCGCGAAGCGATGTCGCGAGACAGCGTCTCGCCTTCCTTCATGTAGCGGCTGATGGCTTCCGTCGCCGAGGCGGTGCATTGCGTATAAGTGCCGCCGAACGACCGGTAGCCGCGGTTGAAGCTGGCGATGAAGCGGGCGCGCCGCTCCGGGTTCGGATTTTCCGATGCGATCAGTTTTTCCATCTCGGCTCGCCACCGATCGCCCTTCTCGCCACACAGATTACGCAGGAAATGCAGCGAGCCGAGCACTTCCGCCAGCCGCATCAGCCCGGGCTCGAACGGTGCTTCGGCGGCAATCGCCGGGCGCGCACCGACAACCACACTGACGGCGAGGCATGCGGCGAGAAACGAAGACGTGCGGCTCATGAGGCTTTGTGCTGGAACAATTTGTCGCCTGCAAGGCGATTCTCTGGCTCACGTCTCGCCGTCTTTTTTGGGACCGAGTAGATCGTCGGCAATTTCAAACACTGCATCGGCGAGCGGCATCGCCATCATTTCGGCCAGCGTATAGAAAGCCGCGGTTTCGGCGTCGTCGCTGGCAACCGCCTCGCCGCCGGCATAATCGGCCCCAAACACCGTCAGCCAGTAGTCGACCGGATGTCCGTCCCCGCTGCCGTCAATGTGGATTTCCCGCAGCGGCCGGTAGCTGCACGCCTGCAATCCGGTCTCTTCCAGCAATTCGCGCCGTGCTGCCTGTTCCAGCGTCTCGCCGGCTTCGACCTTGCCGCCGGGAAAGGCATAGAGGCCTTGCGAGGGCGGCCTGGCCCGCTTGACCAGCAGCACCGTGTTCTCGCGCACGACGCAGGCCGAGACTGCCGGAATGATCTTGCGTGCTTCCATGGCTCCGGATCGCTCGATTGGCACAGCCCGTTGTGGACCGACCGTCGGCGAACAGCTTTAGCGGTTGCGAAAGGCAGGTTCCATGGCCACTTTCATACGCCACCAATCGAAAGCTGAATTCATGTGCGGACGCTTTGCTTTGACAGCCACTCCGGACCAGACCGCTGCCTTTCTCGGCCTGGCGGAACCTGAGGAGTTTCCGGCCCGCTACAATATCGCGCCGACGCAGCCGGTGCTGATGGCGCTCGCCGGATTGACGCAGGCGCCGGGCTCGAACCTGCCCGACCGCCGCTCGATTCTGGTGCGCTGGGGCCTGATTCCTGCTTGGGTGAAGGATACGCGTAATTTCCCGCTGCTGTTCAACGCGCGTTCCGAGGGGGCTTCGGAAAAGGCGTCGTTTCGCGCTGCCATGCGCCATCGCCGCGCCCTGGTGCCGGCTTCGGGATTCTACGAATGGCACCAAACCGGTGGCAGAAGAGGGCAGCCCTATTGGGTGCGGCCAAGACAGGGCGGGCTTGTCGCCTTCGCCGGGCTGATTGAGACCTATGCCGAGCCGGGCGGCTCGGAAGTGGACACCGGCGCCATTCTGACCGCCCACGCCAATGCCGATACTGCCCATATCCACGACCGCATGCCGGTAGTGATCCATCCCGAGGATTTCGCACGCTGGCTGGATTGCCGCACGCTCGAGCCGCGCGACGTGGCCGATCTGCTGAGACCCGCCCAGCCCGATTTCTTCGAAGCGATCCCGGTTTCCGACCTCGTCAATAAGGTCGCCGATACCGGGTCGGAGATTCAGGAGAAGGGCGTCATCGAGCCTGAGCCCGAGAAGGTCAAGCGCCAGAAGTCCGGCGCGAACGACAATCAGATGAGTTTATTTTAGCAAAAGCTACTGTTACTGGCTCGCCGTGAGCGCCTCAATCTTCACCCGACCGCATTCTCAGGCAGCGCGCGGCGAGACGATCTTCTGTGCCGGCTTCTTCTTCTTCGCGGTGTGCAGAAGAGCGGCGACGATTGCTGCCGGGCCGATCGCTCGGTAATAGCTGTCGAGCGCCGGTTGCTTGGCACGGCTGGGTTCCTGCTTGGGCATTCTTCTCTTCCCTAGTAACGTCTTCGTGTCTGCGTTTGCTGGCCGAATCCGACCAAATCGTGACGCTTGCTGATCTAGCCGGCGAATGTTTCATGACAGTGCCGACATGTTTAATAAAATGTTTCAGTGCCGCATTTCCTGTGATCCAACGATATTTTTGGCGAAGGTAGCGACTTGACGGCAACACCGGGCAAGGCGATAAAGCCGGCCATGAAAACGCCTTTCGCCATTTGTGGCATTTGCATTATCGGCTAGCCTCGCGCTGGTCCTGGACGTTTTCGCCTCATCTCCTCCAAGATTGGACAAACGCCCCGGCCAGCAGGCTGGAGCCCGATTTGCGCCTCGGCGTAACTGGCTTCATCCAGAGCACGATCCCAAAGATCATGCTCAACCAAAGTAACGCACCGGGAACGCACGTATGTCTGACGCATCGAAGAGCCTGCGCCTCTACAACACGCTAACGCGGAGCAAGGAGGATTTCTTCCCGATCGATCCGCGCAACGTGCGCATGTATGTCTGCGGCCCGACGGTCTATGACTTCGCCCATATCGGCAATGCGCGGCCGGTGATCGTCTTCGACGTGCTGTTCCGTTTGCTACGGCATCTCTACGGGCAAGCGCACGTCACTTATGTCCGCAACATTACGGACGTCGACGACAAGATCAACGCTCGCGCGCTGCGCGATTTCGGCGGCGAGATTGCATCGGGCAAGCTGTCGCTGAACGAAGCGATCAGGCGGGTCACCGAAAAGACCGCCGGTCAGTTCCACAAGGACGTTGCGGCGCTCGGTTGCCTGGAACCGACGGTCGAGCCGCGCGCCACCGAGTTCGTCGAGCCCAGGCCCGACGGCAAAGTCGACATGATCTTCTTGATTCAACGCTTGATCGAAGGCGGCCATGCCTATGTCGCGGCTGGAGAAGTCTTGTTCGACACCGCTTCCATGCCGGATTATGGGCAGTTGTCGAAGCGCAATCTCGATGAGCAGCAGGCCGGCGCCCGCGTCGCCGTCGATGCGCATAAGAAGAACCCGCAGGATTTCGTGCTGTGGAAATTGTCTTCGCCCGAGGAGCCGGGCTGGGACAGCCCGTGGGGCAGGGGTCGGCCGGGCTGGCACATCGAGTGCTCGGCGATGTCGGCCGCCTATCTCGGCGAGGTGTTCGACATCCATGGCGGTGGTCTCGACCTGATCTTTCCGCACCACGAGAACGAGATCGCGCAATCGCGTTGCGCCCACGGCACCGAAACGATGGCCAAGGTTTGGATGCACAACGGTTTCCTGCAGGTCGAAGGGCAGAAGATGTCCAAGAGCCTGGGCAATTTCTATTCGATCACCGAATTGCTGGAGACGGATACCTTTGGCGGCCGCAAATGGCCGGGCGAGGTGCTCAGGCTGGCGATGCTGATGACGCATTATCGCGAGCCGATCGACTTTTCCGTGCGCAAGCTGGAAGAGGCGGAAAGGCTGCTTACGAAACTCTACCGTCGATTTGATGAAATCTGGCCCGTGAACCCAATCACACCGGAACCTCGAATATTGGAGCATCTGCTCGACGATTTGCAGACATACGATGCGTTCCGCACCGCTTCTTCATCTGCGTACGGAGCTGGGGATGATGCGGGCCGAGTCTTGGCTGGTCTAAAACTTCTGGGTCTTATGCAGCACACCCCAGATGAATTCTTACGTGGCGTCCCAGCTGTGACTGAGACCAAGGCCGTCGCCCACGCAAGCATTCAGGAGGAGGACGACACCCTCGACTCATACGGCTCTGTTGGTCCCACCAAGGATCGTATCAGAGCGCGTATAGACGAAAGACTCGGTCTTATTCGCGAAAAGAACTGGGCCGAGGCCGACCGCATCCGCGACGAGCTTCTGGCGCAAGGCGTGCAATTGAAGGACGGAAAGGACCCGGTCACCGGCGCCCGCATCACCACCTGGGAGGTAAAGCGGTGAGGGTGGAGGTCGAAATGTGTGCAAGGCTGGCGAAGGCTTTTGTGATGGCCGATCTCCCCCCTTGCGGGGGAGATGTCCGGCAGGACAGAGGGGGGTGGGAAGGATCGCCGACTTTCGACGTAACCCATTCGCACCCCGGAACCTGCTTGAGGGCGTGGCTGCCATCGGTTGACAGGCCGGAGGGACAGTACCCCCCTCTGTCCTGCCGGACATCTCCCCCGCAAGGGGGGAGATTGGCTGTCGTCGATGATTTCGCCAATCGCGAAGGCGAGGGTGCTTGATGGGTCACGACCTCGTTCCATCGCGTCAGCGAAAGAATGCAAAATCTCTGCGCCGTGGCATGACCGATGCCGAGTTGAAGCTTTGGAACGAATTGCGCGCCCATCGGCTGATGGGGATGAGCTTTCGCCGGCAGGTGCCGATCGGACCTTACATCATCGACTTTGCTTGCTCGACACACAGCTTGATCATTGAGGTTGACGGCAGCCAGCACGCGGATCCCGAAAGCGTCCAGCGTGACGAGGCACGAAGCGCGTACTTGAATGCCAGCGGCTGGACCATCCTGCGCTTTTGGAACGACGACGTCGTTCGCGATATTGACAATGTCTGCCAGCACATCGTGATCGTGGCCGGCCTGACTGGCGCCGACGTGTTGGCAGGCCAGCCAGCAACGGAGGTAGTTCCATGATCGATCATCTCGGCATCACCGTTTCGGATTTCGACGCGTCGAAGGCTTTTTGCGACAGGGCGATGGCGCCGCTCGGCGCCTCGCTGCTGTACATGGTGCCGCAGGAATATACCGGCGGCGCCAAGGTCGGCGGCTACGGCCGCGACCGGCCGGTGTTTTGGCTGCACGCCGGCAAGGACAAGTCGAAGCATCATCAGCATGTCGCTTTCACCGCGCGCAGCCGCGCCGAGGTCGATTCCTTTCACGCCGCGGCAATCGCCGCCGGCGGCAAAGACAATGGCGGGCCTGGCCTGCGCCCGCACTACCATCCGAACTATTATGGCGCCTTCGTCCTCGACCCCGACGGCAACAATGTCGAGGCGGTCTGCCATGCTCCGGAGTAGTGCGCGATGAGCCTCGACAACAGACCGGTGTATACAGGCGGCTGCCAGTGCGGCGCCGTGCGCTTCCGCGTCGAAGGCACGCTCGGCGATGCTTCCGTCTGCCATTGCCGCATGTGCCAGAAGGCGAGCGGCAATTTCTACCTGCCGCTGGTCTCGGTGCGCGGCGCTAGGCTGGACTGGACGCGCGGTGAGCCCAAACGCTTCCGCTCGTCCAACGCGGCTTTGCGCGGTTTCTGCGCCGAATGCGGCACGCCGCTGACCTTCGAAGCGCCCGATGGCGTGGCGCTCGCCATCGCCGCATTCGACCACCCCGAGGAGATTGCGCCGACGATCCAATGGGGTGTCGAAGCCAAGCTCCCCTATGTGGATCATGTTCACGAATTGCCCGGTGAGGAAACGATGGCCGACGTCTCGTCTGCCTCCTATCTCGCCGACCTCGTCTCCTACCAACATCCCGACCACGACACCGAACAATGGCCGCCGGAGGAAAAATCATGACCGAAACCGTTCGTACCGGTGGCTGCCAGTGCGGCGCCGTGCGCTTCCGCATCCACGGGGCGCTCGGCCGCCCGTCCATTTGTCATTGCGGCATGTGCCAGAAACAGTTCGGGTCGTTTTTCGGCGCGCTGGTGACAGTGCCGAGCGACGGCGTCGAATGGGTGCGCGAGGAGCCGAGTTACTTTCAGTCGTCGGTCAACATCGATCGCGGCTTCTGCGCCCGCTGCGGCACACCGCTGACCTACCGCCAGCCCGGCGCGCTGGAGATCGCCATCGGCGCCTTCGACGACCGTTCCGATCTGGCGCCGCAGATCCAGGTCAACTACGCCGCCAGGCTGCCTTGGGTCGAGACGATCTTCGACGCACCGATCCACGACGACCCGGATTTCTACGCGCGACAGGAATCCATCATCTCCTTCCAGCATCCCGATCACGAGACGGCCAACTGGCCGCAGCAGGGCCTGAAATTATGAGCAGCGAATTCCGTACCCTCTATCCCGAGATCGAGGCCTTCGAGTCCGGCATGCTCGACGTTGGCGATGGCCATCAGGTCTATTGGGAGCGCTCCGGCACCAAGGGGGCCAAGCCGGCTATATTCCTGCATGGCGGGCCGGGCGGCACCATTTCGCCAAAGCACCGGCGGCTGTTCGACCCGAAGCTCTACGACCTCGTTCTGTTCGACCAGCGCGGCTGCGGAAAATCGACGCCCAATGCGTCGCTCGAAGCCAACACCACCTGGCACCTGGTCGCCGACATCGAGCGCCTGCGAAAAATGTGCGGCTTCGACAAATGGCTGGTGTTCGGCGGCTCGTGGGGTTCGACGTTGGCGCTGGCCTATGCCGAGACCCACCCCGAGCAGGTCAGCGAACTGGTCGTGCGCGGCATCTACACGCTGACCCGCGCCGAACTCGAATGGTACTACCAGTTCGGCGTCTCGGAGATGTTCCCCGACAAGTGGGAGCGGTTTTTGGCACCCATTCCGGAGGCTGAGCGCGCCGACATGATGGCCGCCTACCGCAAACGGCTGGTCGGCAACGATCCTGTGGCGCGGGTCGAGGCCGCCTGCGCCTGGAGCCTGTGGGAGGGCGAGACGATCACGCTGCTGCCGGAACCGGAAACCAGCGGTCCCTTCGGCCAGGATGATTATGCCCTGGCTTTCGCCCGCATCGAGAACCACTATTTCGTCCATGCCGGCTGGCTGGAAGAGGGACAGCTGCTGCGCGATGCATGGAAGCTTAAGGATATCCCGGGTACCATCGTTCACGGCCGCTACGACATGCCGTGCCCGGCGCGCTATGCCTGGGCGCTGCACAAGGCGTGGCCGAAAGCGGACTTCCATCTGATCGAAGGCGCCGGCCACGCCTATTCGGAGCCGGGCATCCTCGACAGGCTGATCCGCGCAACGGACATGTTTGCCGGGAAATGACCATGGCTCGCGAGCGCCTTTATCTGTTCGACACCACGCTGCGCGATGGTCAGCAGACGCCGGGTATCGACTTTTCCGTCGAGGACAAGATCGCCATCGCCAAGCTGCTGGACGCGTTCGGCATCGACTACGTCGAGGGCGGCTACCCCGGCGCCAATCCAACCGACACCGCCTTCTTTGCCGAGCGCCGCACGGCCGATGCCAAATTCGTTGCTTTCGGCATGACCAAGCGGGCAGGCGTGTCGGCTTCGAACGACCCCGGCCTCACGACGCTGATCCAATCCAAATCTGATGCCATCTGCTTCGTCGCCAAGAGCTGGGACTACCACGTCCGCGTCGCGCTCGGCTGCACCAATGAGGAGAACCTCGAGGCGATCAAGACCTCGGTCGAGGCGGCGCTCACTGCCGGCAAGGAGGCGATGGTCGACTGCGAGCATTTCTTCGATGGCTTTAAGGCCAACCCCGATTATGCGCTGGCCTGCGCCAGAACGGCTTATGAAGCCGGCGCGCGCTGGGTGGTTCTGTGCGACACCAATGGCGGCACCCAGCCCTCTGAGGTGCGCGCCACCGTCGAAAAGGTGATCGCCGCCGGCATACCGGGCGACCATCTCGGCATCCACGCCCATGACGACACCGGCCAGGCGGTGGCGAATTCGCTTGCCGCCGTGGAGGCCGGCGTGCGCCAGATCCAGGGCACGCTGAATGGCATCGGCGAGCGCTGCGGCAACGCCAATCTGATCTCGATCGTGCCGACATTGGCGCTGAAGCCGGCCTTTTCGGGCCGCTTTGCTACAGGCATTTCGGCAGAGGCGTTGACCGGTATATCGCGTCTGTCCCGCGCCTTCGACGAGTTGCTGAACCGCGCGCCCGAAGCGCAGGCGCCCTATGTCGGCGCCTCCGCTTTCGCCACCAAGGCCGGCATCCATGCCTCGGCGCTGGCCAAGGAGCCGGCGACCTACGAGCATGTGCCGCCAGAGACTGTCGGCAACCGCCGCCGCGTCATGGTGTCGGACCAAGGTGGGAAGGCCAATTTCCTCGCCGAGCTGAAGCGGCGCGGCATCGACGTGCCCCGGGATGACCATCGCCTCGACGCTCTGATCGCCGTGGTCAAAGACCGTGAGGCGGAGGGTTACGCTTACGAAGGCGCCGACGCCAGCTTCGAGCTTCTGGCGCGCAAGATGCTGCATGGCCTGCCGGAATTCTTCCGCGTCACCTCGTTCCGCTGCATGGTCGAGCGCCGCTTCGACGCCAACGGCCAGTTGAAGACGGTCTCGGAGGCGATTGTGAAAGTGCTGGTCGAGGGCGAGGAGAAGATGTCGGTCGCCGAAGGCCATGGCCCGGTCAACGCGCTCGACATTGCGCTGCGCAAGGATCTCGGCAAATTCCAGAGCGAGATCGCCGATCTCGAGCTGGCCGACTTCAAGGTGCGTATCCTCAATGGCGGCACCGAGGCGATCACCCGCGTGCTGATCGAATCCCATGACGGCACCGGCGCGCGCTGGTGGACGGTCGGCGTCTCCGAAAACATCATCGATGCTTCGTTCCAGGCGCTGATGGATTCGATCGTCTACAAGCTGATGAAGAACCGCGACATGGCGGGATTGGCGGCGGCGGAGTAGCGTTGAACCATCAGCGAGACTCCATTGATCCATCAGAAATTTGCGATGGTTTTGGGCAAGCCGCTGGCGCATAGCGTTGGGCCATGACCGCCCAAGCAATGCAAATCGAAGCCGACACCAAAGCTCGTCGCGGTTTTCTGCTGGCGCTTGGCGCCTACCTCCTTTGGGGGCTGCTGCCCTTCTACATGAAGGCTGTCGCGCATCTGCCGCTGGCCGAAGTCATCGCCCACCGCATCGTCTGGTCGGTGCCAATCGCCGCCGCTGTCCTGGTCTGGGCAGGCCGGACTGCCGATTTCAAAGCGGCAGTTCGTTCGCCGCGCATCATTTCGATGGCCGTGCTGACAGCGGCGCTGATCTCGGTCAACTGGGGCATCTATGTCTGGGCGATCGCGGTCGACCGCACCATCGAGACCGCGCTTGGCTACTACATCAACCCGCTGGTCAGCGTCGTTGTCGGCGCGCTGCTGCTCGGCGAACGGCTCGACCGCCTGCAGGTCGTGGCGGTGGTGCTCGCGGCAATCGCCGTCGCGGTACTGACCATCGACGCCGGCAAGCTGCCTTGGGTGTCGCTGGTGCTGGCCTTTTCCTTTGCCGCCTATGCCTTCTTCCGCAAGACGCTGCCAATCGGCCCGAGCCAGGGCTTCCTGCTTGAAGTGCTGCTGCTGTCGGTGCCGGCGCTCGGCTACATCATCTTCCTGATCGCCACAGGACAGGATCATTTCGTCTCCAAATCGTTGAACGACACCGCCTTGCTGATCGGCTGCGGGCCGGTCACCGCCGTGCCGCTGCTGTTGTTTGCGTTCGGCGCCAGGCTGCTGCGCCTCTCCACCATCGGCATCATGCAATATATCGCGCCGACCATCGTCTTTTTGATCGCGGTGCTGATTTTCGGCGAACCCTTCGGCAGTGTTCAGGCCATAGCCTTCGGGCTGATCTGGGCAGCACTGGCGATGTACTCCTGGTCGATGTTTTCTTCGGTGCGCAAGACCGTTTCCGCATCAGCTCGAGCCGCGTAACGAAGAAAGGCGGTTGGCCGGTCATTGCGGATTTAAGGAAGGCAGTAGGGAAAGGAGTGAATAGTGAATAATCAGTAGTGGATAGACAGGCGCGGTCTGGAACGTCTTGTGTTTCACTATTCACTGTTCACTCTACATCTTATCAATCACCGACTGTACGCCCTCCGTCGGAGCGTCGACGGACGATCCCGCCACCATGATGGCGGCGACGATTGCTTCCGGATCCTCGACCACCAGCGGCTTTACCCGTTGCGCCGTGTGGATGAAGCCTTCCGTAGCCATGTGGTCGAGCAGCGCTAGCATCGGATCCCAGAACCCTCCGACGTTACCGAAGACGATCGGCTTGCGGTGGTGGCCGAGTTGCGCCCAAGTCATGATCTCGACGATCTCCTCGACCGTGCCGATGCCGCCGGGCAACGCCACAAAGGCGTCGGATTTCTCGAACATCCTATGTTTGCGCTCATGCATATTGTCGGTGATGACGAGCTCGTCGAGCCGGTTAAGCGCGGTTTCGGTCGCCTCCCGGTTGATCAGAAAACGTGGAATTATGCCGGTTACCTTGCCGCCGGCCTTTAATGCCCCTTCAGCGACGGCACCCATGATCCCTTTAGTGCCACCCCCGTAAATCAGACGCAGGCCGGACTTGGCGATCGAGCGGCCAAGCAGATGTCCGGCCTTGATATAAGTTTCATCTCGGCCCGGGGACGAGCCGCAATAGACGCAGACAGATCGAATCGTGTTCATGTTATGATTGGTGATAGGGACTATTGGCATGGTCAAGCCCTGGGGCGGGCTTTTTCTTGTCGGATTTGGTAAAACAGGCTAGACCGAATTAGGTGGCTAAGGGGCAGGGAAACATGGCAATTAATCCGTTGAAGGCGTTTTTGTTCGCGGCTGGCGGCTCTGTCGCCGCGGCGGGAACCGCCTATCTATCGGGCGCGCTCGACCCGTATCTCAATTCTACCCGGCCTGCGGAGGTCGCGGCGCTGACGCCGCCGGCTTCGAAACCGGTCGCTCCGGCGACCGAGGGCCGGTTGCCGCCTGCGCCCGCGGCGTCCACCGATGCGGCAGCGCCCGCTGCGCCGACCGCAGCAGGTGCAATCGTGCCGACCTTCGACATCGTGCGCGTCGAAAGCAACGGCTCGATCGTCGTCGCCGGCAATGCGGCGCCCAACGCCAAGGTCGAGATTCTCAACGGTTCGACTGTGCTCGGCTCGACGGTCGCCGGTCCCGACGGCGCCTTTGCCATTATTCTCGACGATCCGCTGAAGCCCGGCGACTACACGATCACGCTGCGCTCGACGGCTGGCAATGTCGCGACCGCCTCGGCGCAGACCGCCGTCGTTTCGATCCCCCGGAATTCCACCGGCCAGGTGCTGGCAATGGTCGAGGAGCCGGGCAAGCCGTCCGAACTGCTCACTGTTCCGGCCCCTGAGGCAAAATCTGATGCCGCGCTGCCTGCCCCCGGCACCGAACTGCCGGCCGCCGCCGCGCCGGCACCAGCCGCGCCGGCCGCCATTGAAGCCGCACCGGCTCCGGTGGCGCCCGCCACACCGGCAGCGTCTGCTGCTCCCGCGGCAGAGCCCAAGATCGTCGTCGAAGCCGTCGAAATCGATGGCAACAAGATTTTCATTGCCGGCGTCACTGATCCCGGCCGCAAGGTGCGCGCCTATGCCAACGATATCCTGCTCGGCGACGCGAAGACCTCGCCCGACCGCCACTTCCTGGTCGAAGCGACACGTGACATCCCGGTCGGCACCTACACCATCCATGTCGACGCGCTCGATGCCGACGGCGTGAGCGTGGTGGCCCGTGCCGCCGTGCCGTTCGAACGCGAGCCAGGCGAGGCGGTTGCCGCCGTGGCGCCGGCCGAGCCGAAGCCTGCCGAGATAAAACCGGCCGAGCCGAATGCGCCAGCGACCGAAGCCGCGCCGACTACACCGGCAACAGCCGCCGAAACGCCGGCAACCACCCCCACTCCTGCCACCGAGGCTCCGGCCGAAATGGCCGTCGCAACACCCCCGGGCGAGACTCCCGAGACCGTCGCTCCTAAGCTCGAACATGCCGATGGCGCAGTCATTATCCGCCGCCATGACACGCTGTGGCGAATTTCGCGGCGAGTCTATGGCCAGGGCATGCGCTACTCGACCATCTATCTCGCCAACCAGGACCAGATCAGCAATCCGAACCGCATCTGGCCGGGACAGGTGTTCAAGGTGCCGGAGAAATCGAAGGAAGGCGAACCCGCCGATCTCAAGGCAATGGGCGACCAGATGACGACGGCGCCAGCCAAGACCGAGTAGCCGTTCTGCCCATCAGGATAGCTTGCGGCAGGGCCAGTCATCGTTTATCGCCGATGCACGATGATCGAATCTCCCCCCGTAATGGACCGACGCCGGGCGGCAGATGAACGCGCGCCGGCCAATTGCACGCCGGCCAACTGCACGCCGGATAGCCGCGCTGTCGCTGTCCGGCTCGCGGCCCTTTCGCATCCGGCGCGGATCGAAATTCTCAAACACCTTTCCGCCAGCCGTTCCTGCTGCTGTCGCGAGGTCGTCGAGCATCTCGATCTGGCGCAGTCCACCGTTTCCCAGCATTTGAAGATCCTGGTCGAGGCCGGGCTGATCCGCTTCGAGCCTGACCGCCAGCGCTCGCGCTATGAGCTCGACCGCGCCGCGCTCGCCGATGTTTCGGCATCACTAGCCGCGCTGGTCGATTCCTGCTGCTCCGGCCGCTAAGATTATAAAAGGTAAACAAGAATGGCCGAGAAAACCGTTTCCGCCGATTCCGGCTCGACCTTCAGAACGTTGCGCAATCTCTGGCCCTACATGTGGCCGGCCGACCGCGCCGACCTGAGGGCCCGGGTGGTGTGGGCCACCGTGCTGCTGGTTGTCGCCAAGCTGACCCTGGTGGCCGGACCCTATTTCTTCAAATGGGCGACCGACGCACTGGCCGGCGATAGCAAATCGCCGCCGCCGCTGCCGGCCTTTCTGCTGGCGCCGGTCATGCTGGTCGTCGCCTACAATGCCGTGCGGCTGGTGCAGCTCGGCTTCAACCAGCTGCGCGACGCCCTGTTTGCACGGGTCGGCCAGCATGCCGTGCGTCGGCTCGCCTTCCGTACCTTCGTGCACATGCACGAATTGTCGCTGCGCTTCCACCTCGAACGGCGCACCGGCGGACTGTCGCGCGTCATCGAGCGCGGCACTAAAGGCATCGAGACGATCGTCCGGTTCACCATGCTGGCGACTGCGCCGACGATCGTCGAATTCGCGCTCACCGCCGGCATCTTCGCCGTCACCTATGGCTGGCTGTACGTCTTGGTGATCGCGGTCACGGTCTGGCTCTATGTCTGGTTCACCGTCAGGGCGAGCGATTGGCGTATTTCGATCCGCCGCGAGATGAACGACAGCGACAATGAAGCCAGCACGAAGGCGATCGATTCGCTGCTCAACTACGAAACAGTCAAATATTTCAACAACGAAGCCATGGAGGCCGAGCGCTTCGACCGTTCCACGGCGCGCTATGAGGTGGCTGCGACCAGGACCTGGACCTCGCTTGGTTGGCTGAACTTCGGCCAAGGCGTGATCTTCGGCATCGGCATGACCGTCGTCATGGTGCTGTCGGCACTCGAGGTGAAGGCAGGCACACAGAGCGTCGGCGATTTCGTCTTCGTCAACGCCATGCTCATGCAGCTTTCGGTGCCGCTGAATTTCATCGGCATGATCTACCGCGAAATCCGCCAGGGCCTGACCGACATCGAAAACATGTTCGATCTGCTTGACGTCAAGCGCGAGATCGTCGATCGGCCGGGCGCCAAGCCACTGGTCGTCAGCGCCGGCAATGTCGAGTTCCGTGACGTGCATTTTTCCTACGACCCCAACCGCAAGATCCTGAAGGGTATCAGCTTCGAGGTGCCAGCAGGCAAGACGGTGGCCATTGTCGGTCCCTCCGGAGCCGGAAAGTCGACCATTTCGCGGCTTTTGTTTCGTTTCTACGACATCCAGCGCGGCAAGGTTCTGATCGACGGCCAGGACATTCGCGACGTGACGCAGGAGAGCTTACGCGCCGCCATCGGCATGGTGCCGCAGGACACGGTGCTGTTCAACGATACCATCGCCTACAACATCCGCTACGGCCGCATCGGCGCCAGCGAGGAGGATGTGCGCAAGGCAGCAGAGCTGGCCCAGATCGGACCGTTCATCGAGCGGCTGCCCGACGGCTATCGCTCAATGGTGGGCGAGCGCGGGCTGAAACTCTCCGGCGGCGAGAAGCAGCGGGTGGCGATTGCCCGCACCATCTTGAAGGCTCCGCCGATCCTGATGCTCGACGAGGCGACTTCGGCGCTGGACAGCCACACCGAGCAGGAGATCCAGGCGGCACTCGACCTGGTCAGCCAGGGCCGCACCACCCTCGTCATCGCCCATCGGCTGTCTACAGTGATTTCCGCCGACGAAATCATCGTCCTGCAGGACGGCCGGATCGCCGAGCGCGGCACCCATGCCGCCTTGATGGCCAAGCGCGGCCTTTATGCATCGATGTGGGACCGCCAGCGCGAGGCAAGCGAAGCCGAGGAGCGGCTGCGTATTGCCCGCGAACGCGACGAGTTCGGCGTCGTCGTCCGCCGCCGCACCTCGGAGGTGAGCTGAAAATCGTGCTTGACCTCAACTTAAGTTGAGATCGTAGGCCGTTTTGGATCGCAGCAAGATGCGTCGTTCAAAAACGGAGACAATCGATATGAATGGGACAAATCAGGCAGGTAGTGGCGGAAGCGTATTCCGGGTGGACAAGTTTGTCGTTCCGGCAAACGCCCGCGAGGAGATTCTGGCCAAGGTCCGAATGACGCATGAATTGCTGCGCCAGCAGCAAGGGTTCGTCCAGGATTTCCTGCTTGAGCAATTCTCGGGGCCGGGCGAGTTCAACCTCGTGACCATTGTCGAATGGGAAGGGCAGGCCGCTGTCGACAAGGTGGTGCCGATCATCAAGGCTGCGCATGAGCGCAGCGGCTTCAATCCTCAGGAGACCATCGCGCGACTTGGCGTCAAGGCCGATATTGCCAACTATCAGCGGATTCCCGGGATGTAAGCTCTCTACGGCCAGCCGGCGCCCGGCGCAGTAGCGTCGACGCTGAGCACATGGCCGCTACGGGCATCGCTGATCATATGTTCGAAGCCGCGCCATTCGGCGGCGACGATGAACAGCGTTTTTCCCTCGCTGCCGCCGAGCATGCAGGCAAAGCAGCCGCGGTCGACATCGACGCTTTCGAGCATCGCGCCGCCCTCGCGCACCCGCACGCAATGCCGGTTCGGAACGTCGGCATACCAGGCCGCACCTTCGGCATCGAGGCAGATGCCGTCTGGAAAACCGTTGCCGAGATTGGCCCAGATCCTGCGGTTGGAAAGGCCGCCATCGGCAGCGATGTCGAAGGCGGTCAGCCGGTTGGCGTGGGACTCGGCAACGATAAGCGTCTTATTGTCAGGCGTCACCGCCATGCCATTGGCGAAGGCGAGGTTCTCAGCCACTTGTTGAACCGAGCCGTCAGGTGCGACCAGCACGATGGCGCCGGGGCCGAATTGCTGGCCGGGACCCGGAGCAGGCCCACCACCATTGACATAGATGTTGCCGCGTCCATCGACGACGATCTCGTTCCACGGGCTCTTTGATAGTTGTCTCAGATCGGCATGGGTGACCAATGTCCTGTCTACCTCCTGCCTGAGGATCAGCCCTTCGCGGCCGGACACGACAAGCAGGCGCCCGTCCGGCAGCCAGTCAATGGAATAGGGCAGGGTGGCCGGCACGGTGAGCACGATCTCACTGTTGCCTAGGGCGTCAACGGCGATGATCTGGCCCGTACCCCAGTTGCAGAACCACAGCCGGCCATCGTGCCAGCGCGGTGACTCGCCGAAGGCCAAGCCGTTCATCACCACTTGCACTTGCCTAGCTGCTGATTTCTGCATGGGCCGAGAACCTCCGAGTTTGCGCAAATCGTCAAGGCCGAAAGGCCGATGAGAGGCGCTGTCTTGCCAAGGACGGGCGAGAGTGCTGCGTTCCGACAAATGAGGATGGCGACGGCGTCGTTTATATTTGACCTGAGTAGCCGCACGGAACCGCGCGATGCGCCGTGCGCCTCCACTCATCCTTCTTCAATGAAGTATAACCGGCCGGTGCTTGCGGACGAGAAAGTCAAATGCAAGAATCACGTTGGCCCGCAGAATCCTGTAGTGGCAAGCAGGAAGGGCGTTTGGCGTGTTTGAAAGATTTTCCCGCTGGGCTAAGAAGAAATTTCAGCGATCAGCGACCATTTCACCGACTCGGTCCAAACAGTCATTCCCAGGCAAGCCATCATCTTCGGTGATCGTGCCGCGCTCAGTCGTGGAAGACGCGGCCGACAATCCTTTCGGTCTCATTGTAGCCGTCAGAGAATTCGTCGAAGCCATGGTCTCGCAAGGCCTTTACCGTTCCACGGAAATCAGCCCCAAGGCAATGCAGGCCTGTCATGCCGATGACTATTTGGCTGAGGTCAACAATGGCGGCCATAGCCAGTTCATCTATAATTCTGGCGAAGAACTCGACACCGTCATTGCCGACGCACGCACCGCCCTCGCTGAGATGGGCGCGCACGGACAACTGGCGACTTTGGACCAAATGGCTGCCTGGGTCGCGGAGCACCCCGAGGAGACTGAGGAACAGACAGGCTTCGAAGGAGGTACTGACGATAAGCTCAGTACTCTCGACCGTCTATTCTACCAAGCCGATCAGGCCGCATCGATGCTCGCTCTATCGGCGCGCTGGATAAACTCGTGGCCTGAACTCGCAATCGTTGAGGATGCCGACTACCGAGAAGCCATTCATCAGCTGGCCGTGACCAATCCCCGGCGCCAGCCGAGGCTACTCCATCGTTCTGTTGGCAAGCTGGTCAATCAAATGACGGGCTGGCGTGATGTCGGCGTCGGCCTTGCATGCGCCGAGGCGCCTAGGCCCGAGGTCAAGCTGGCGCTCGGCATGGCAAGGGTGCTGGACGTCGAGGGCGAAAAACTGTTGGCTTTTCAGCTGCGCACCAATGCCAAGGAGCCGCGTCTAGCCGTCGCCACGCCCACGCATGCGGCCGTCTATGAATATATCGCCCCGAAGGATTCGTACGTCGCGCGTCCGGGCGAGAATCCATTCGCTGCCGGCGCCCCGCGCGTCGGCAAGAGACTTGCCCGTGTTGAAGCGCAGGCAATAGAAACGGTGCTCGAATTGGCCGCAGCCTATCATGCGCCGGTCGCTGTCGACCTCTTGCTACGCAGGGCCGGGTTCGATCCGACCGAAGCAATTGTCTCGGCGAACTCGGTCGTGGCCAGGGAAGGCGACACGGTTGTGAACTGGGTGGTTATGGCCGACGGGCACGTATTCTTCCTCCAGTCGACCCCGAACGGCGCCGAGCTGCGCGGCAGCCACGAAGAGAGCCTGGCGGAGGCCGATCGGCGCGAGCTCGACGAGTATTTCGACCAAGCGGCGGCAGCGGGTGCCTGAGTGGATTTCGCTTGGTCGTTCTGAGAGACGGCGGCGCGACCGCCAAACCCTCAACCGCCCCCATTGTCGCGTTGCGACCGCGGGGTGTTTCCGCTATTGAGGCCGGACTTGGAACCAAGGTTGTCCTGATCCCATGAGCCTCGTTGACACGATCAAGAATGCGTTCGTTCCGATCCATCGCGAGGGTTATCCCTTTATCGCTGCGTTCGGCGCGGCGACGCTCTTTCTTGGCTATTTCTCCTCGACCCTGTTCTGGATCGGTCTCATCCTGACAGCCTGGTGCGCCTATTTCTTCCGCGATCCCGAGCGTGTCACGCCGATCGACGAGCGGCTGGTTGTCAGCCCGGCCGACGGCATCGTCTCGGCGGTTGGCCCGGCCGTGCCGCCGCGCGAGCTTGGCCTCGGCGGCGGCGAAATGACCCGCATCTCGGTATTCATGAACGTCTTTTCCTGCCACGTTAACCGCTCTCCGGTGCGTGGCCGCATTTCCAGGATCGAGCATCGGCCAGGAAAATTCCTCAACGCCGAACTCGACAAGGCAAGCACCGAGAACGAGCGCAACGGGCTGGTCATCGAAAGCCCCAATGGAACGGTCGCCGCGGTGCAGATTGCCGGCCTGGTGGCGCGGCGCATCGTCTGCTGGGCCGAGCCCGGCGGCGCCATCGGCACCGGCGAGCGCTTCGGGCTGATCCGCTTTGGCTCGCGCGTCGATGTATTCCTGCCCTCGACCGCGACGCCGCGTGTCGCCGTCGGCCAGACCGCGGTTGGCGGTGAGACGGTGCTGGCGGAATTCGGCGGCGTTGCTGCAACGCCGCTCGTGCGGGTCTCCTGACCGGTGGCGCCGCCGTTCAAGAAATTCGAGGCGCATGGCGGCGGTGGCCCGCGCATTCGCGAAATCCCGATGCGCATGGTGCTGCCCAATCTGGTCACGGTGCTTGCCATCTGCGCTGGCCTGTCCGGTATTCGCTTCGGCTTCGAAGGCCGCTTCGAGCCAGCGGTGGTGATGGTGCTGCTCGCCGCCTTCCTTGATGGTATCGACGGCCGTCTGGCGCGAATGCTGAAGGCGACTTCCAAATTCGGCGCCCAGATGGATTCGCTGGCCGATATCGTCAATTTCGGCGTGGCACCGGCGCTGGTGCTCTATGCCTTTCTGCTCGATAGGGCAGGTTCGCCGGGCTGGATCGCCGCACTGCTGTTCACCATCGCCTGTGGGATGAGGCTTGCCCGTTTCAACGTGCTCGACGAAGAGCTCGACCGTCCGCAGTGGCAGACCGAATATTTCGTCGGCGTGCCGGCGCCGGCGGGTGCGGTGTTGGTGATGCTGCCGCTCTATCTGTTCTTCCTCAGGCTTGGGCTTGAACCCAGCCGCCTGGCGGCCTTCATTGCCACCGGCTTTACAATATTGGTGGCGTTCCTGCTGGTCAGCAGATTGCCCGTCTATTCCGGCAAGAGCGTCAGGATACCGGGCGACAGGGTGCTGCCGATCATTCTCGCAGTCGTTCTCTACGTCCTGCTTTTGATGACCTATCCCTGGTATACGCTGACGGCCTCGGTTGCCGGCTACCTGGTCTTCTTGCCGTTCAGCGTGCGCGCCTATTCGAGACGCGCCAAGCGCGAAGGCGAGAAGGTGCCGTCGTCGGACATTGGCTGACGGATTTTGACTTGGGAGCGGCTCGCAGAGCACGCGGCGCTGTGGAACGCAGCTCAAAAACCCGTTTTCGGAACTTGCTGGGCGGCCAGATCGTTTGTGTTGGTAGGTCCGTTTGAGCGGCGGGTCGTGATACATCGTCAACGTCGCGCAAGCTGCCGCATCGGGCGCAAACCATCGGAAACGAGGAGAAATGGCTGTCATCCTCATCGGCGCGTTACTGACTGTCGCCGGCCTCGTCTATATGGCGGTTGCGGCCATCATGCGCGGGCGGCTTAGTGAGCCGGCCGCTGTCTCCGCCGCGCCGGATAGTCCGACGCCCAATCTCGCAACACCAGGTCCGACTCTGGAGCCGCGACGACGCGGGCTCCGTTTTCTCGGCCTGTCGCAGAACTGGCCGGGCCTGCTGATGATGGCCGTCGGCATCATTCTGCTGTTGTCGGTAGTGGTCTTCTAATGGATGTCGCGCAAAAATGTGCAGCGGTTTTGCGATAACGGCATACAAAAGCAAGAATCTAAGCGCGTCGCACAAGGCCGGTCAAACGCGACGCGCTTTGGAGTTTCGACAGCAAACCTCAGGCGGCTGCGCTCAGTCCCAGCCTCTCGAGCGCCAGCTTTCTAGTCGAGACATAGTCGGTCTTGCCGGAGCCCAGCACCGGGATCTCTTCGACCTTGACGATGTCGTTCGGCACCATCAGTTCGGCCGCCCCGGCTTTTTTGCCGAATTCGCGCAATTCGTCGGGATCCGCATTGTCGGCGGTGGTGACCAGAACGAGGCGCTCGCCGCGCCGCTTGTCCGGCACTGCCACCACGGCGTGATGTTCTTCCGGCCACAGCGACTGCACCAGCATCTCGACCGCACCAAGCGATACCATCTCGCCGGCTATCTTGGCGAAGCGCTTGGCGCGGCCGCGAATGGTGATGAAGCCTTCGCGATCGACCGAAACGATATCGCCGGTGTCGTGCCAGCCTTCGAGCGGCTGCAGCTCGCCCGGCCTATCGGCGGTCATGTAGCCCATCATCAGGTTCGGCCCGTCGAGCCACAGCCGGCCGGCGTCGCTGATGCCTTCGACCGGTTCGAGTTTCATGCGCATGGCCGGCAGCAGCCGCCCGACCGTTCCGTCGCGGCCGTGGATGGCGGTGTTGACGGCAACCACCGGTGCGGCCTCGGTCAAGCCAAAACCTTCGATGATCTCGGCCTGGAAGCGCTCGCGGTACACCCGGCGCGTCTCCGGCTTCACCGCCTCGGCACCGGCGACGACGAAGCGCAGGCTGGAAAAATCGCCGTCCTTGGCGGTGCGGGCATAGTTGGCGAGGAACGTGTCGGTGCCGAACATCACCGTTGGCCGGACCTTGCGCGCCACCTCCGGAATAAGTTTGTAGTGGAGCGGTGACGGGTAGAGGAACAGCTTTACTCCGGTGACCAGCGGCAGGATGGTGCCGCCGGTCAACCCGAACGAGTGGAACACCGGCAGCACGTTTAGCAGGATGTCGGCAGGCGAGATGGTGATGCGGGCTTCCGCCTGCATCGCATTGGCAAGAAGGTTCCGGTGCGACAGCACCACTGCCTTGGGCGTGCCTTCCGAGCCGGAGGTGAACAGGATCACGGCCGGCTTGGCCGCATCCTGGCGCTGCAGCGGCCAGCGCCACAGCAAGGCGGCTGCGGCCTTGTCCAGCACGGTCACGCTTGCGCGGACATCCTCCAGCCACAACAGTTTCGCCCCGCCCTTTTCCACCGCCTCGACGATGTCGGCGAGGTTGGCCTTTTCGACAAACGCGCGTGAGGAGACCACGGTGCGGATCATCGCCGTGCGGACGGCGGCGGTGACGCTGGCCGGGCCGGCGGTATAGTTGATCATTGCTGCCACCCGCGCAGCCGACAAAAGTCCGACGAACGACAGCACGACGCCATTAGCGTTGGGCAGGAGCAGCCCAACCGCTTCGCCCGGCGCTGTTATTGCCTCGAAGCGGTGGCCCAAAACCCTGGCGCCGATGAACATTTTCCGGTAGCTCAGCGCGCCACCAATGACGTCCTCGACAATTGGATGGGAAGCGCCAACCCGGTCGGCGGCATCGCGCATGGCAAGAAACAGGCCGCGATCGAGATCGTTGCCGAAAAGCCTGGCCTCAGCGAAGCGATCGAACAACGCATTTGTGTTGGAGGCCTGATCAGGATTCCGCGCCACCAACTCGGCAATGGTCATCGGCTCCAGCACGCTGATCGACAGCTGCGGAAACCAGTGGCGGGGCGCCTTGTCCGCTGGCGTCAGTGAAGCCGGCAGGCTGCGTGCGCCGGCAACGAAGATCGGCACGATGCGCGCGTCGGCCTGCATGGCGATACGGGTGATGGCGCGAAACAACCGAAACGACTTGACGTCGGGCTCGACCGCATCCGGCAGGTAAACGGCGAGCCGGCCCTTGCCCTTCAGCACCCGCACCAATCTGCGGCTGACGAAGACATGCTCGGCGTTGAAGGCGATGGTGCGGCCGAGCTCACGCCACGGCTCCAGCCACGGCGACCTGGCCGAAGCCTGGTCGAGGATGTGCAGCGTGTCCTCCGGCAGCAGCGACAGCATCAGCGCCGGCTCGATGCGTGACTGATGCCAAACGACGTAGATGACCGGGGCCGCCGACTTGCGGGCAATCTTGATGCGCTCGTCGCTGATCCGGTAGGCGAGCTTGAACGGCACGTAGAGCAGCGCCTGGCTCAAACGCAGGCCGAGGCGGAACGTCTCCACCACGCCGATCAGCAGCCACTCCGCGACAAGACCCGCAAGCAGCGCCAGTGTCAGGATCATCGCCGCATCTCCCAACAATCTCACGTCACGGCTCTTCAGTGGCCGCTTCGGGTGAGAACCTAGCCGAAGTTGGATCAACGTCAATGCGGCTCCATTTTCCTTTTCTCCTGTCATCACTGGATTCGGCTGCCTATCGCAGCTACGCCGCTTTCATCCTTCCGCTGATGAAGCGGAATTCCTGCGTTTTGCCGCCAAAGCCATAGGCCGCCGCAGGTACTTCATGCACGAGGGCGTAGCTTTCCTCATGCACCTTGCCCAGAAGCCGGCCGAATGCGGCAAAAATTGCCTGCAGATACGCCTCCAGCTCGAGCTTGGTGTTGGTGCCGTCGACAACCTTGATGTCGAGCCAAGCCGTGTTGGCGCCATGCTCGGCCAGCGACTTGCCGCCGGCGAACCAGTGCTCGGGGTCGTGATAGGAAATGGCAACAGCTGTAATCGTTGCGTCTTTGCGCAGATGCATGGCCGTCAGTTCGGTTACCTCCTTGGCAATGGCGGCTGACAAACCGGCATCGGGTTTGCCGGTAACGCTGACATTGATGATCGGCATGTTTCTTCTCCTCGGCTTCAAGCGGCGTTTCTCGCCGTCCAAAAAATCGTGCCATCATTATTAAATCAAAAAAATCGAATTGTTTTTGATAAACACTTTGATAATATCGAATTATGCAGGTGTTCGATCCCGACCTCCTCAAGACTTTCCTCGCTTTCGTCGATGGCGGTTCCCTGGCGCGGGCTGCGTCGATCGTCGGCCGCTCGCCGTCCGCAGTGACCGCGCAGATGCAGCGGCTCGAGGATGTTGTCGGCGAAGCGCTGCTGGTACCGCAGGGGCGAGGACGCGGTCTGACGCCGGCAGGCGAGGATCTTGTCGGCCACGCGCGTCGCATCCTTGCCGCGCACCGCGAGGCGTGGCTGGCCCTCAAAGGGGCGCGTGCCGACGGGCGCGTCGCCATCGGCACCACGCAGGACTTCGCCGACAGCGGCTTGCCGCAGCTTCTCAGGGCTTTCGCTGTCAGCCATCCTCGCGTCAGGATCGAATTGCGCGTCGGCCGTTCCGCCGAACTGGCGCAGGCTTTGCAGGCCGGCGCCCTTGATCTGGCCATTGCCATGCGGCAGGTGCCGACACGCGACGAAATCGGCGTGCTCAAGGAACCGATGATCTGGCTTTGCTCACAGAATGGGCTGGCCACCCGCCATGACGAACTGTCCTTGGCACTGCTCGATCCTCATTGCGGGTTTCGCGAAGCGGCGACCAGTACACTCGATGCGGCCGGCCGTCGCTACCGTATTGCTGCCGGCAGTGCCAGCCTTGCCGGCCTGCGCACGGCAGTGCACGCCGGCATCGCCTTGACGTTGAGGACTGCGCGCTTCGCTCATTCCGGCATCGTCGAGGCGCCGCGCGATCTTGATCTGCCGCCAGTGCCGGTCGCCGAATTCGCCATCCGCTTGCGTGAGGATGCCGATCGACCAGCGCAGGATCTGGCCGCGTTGTTCAGCGGCAACCTGGCCTTGGCCAACTGAGCCAGCAAAGAAAAAGCCGACCTTGCGGTCGGCTCTGAGTAGGACGGGCCGAGGGGTTTGGGGGGACTTGGGGTGGCCCGTCGCAGCCATAATGACTGAGCCCTATGATGGTTCCATGACTTTTCAAATTTATTTTGAGGAACGGACTTCTCGTGATCGGACCGCCAACTCGCCCTCGGACGCGGCGAGGATTGGTCATGCATCCGCTGCGCGCTGCTTGGCCATCAGCCAGTCTCGGCCGGCGTGAGCGAACACCGCGCAAAGCACGATGGCCCCGCCGAGCATGCTGGCTGCCGGCGGGATCTCCGCGAGGAACAGGAAGGCAAACAGGATCGCGAATGGCACTTCGGCCGAGCCCAGCAATCCTGACTCGGCCGCCGGAATAAGCCGGGTGCCCTCCGTCCACAGGATCGAGGCCAGCGCGAACGAGGCGCCGAAGGTGGCTAGAAGCACAGCGTCCCTGGCCGAGACGGCCAGCGGATCGGTGATGAGCCAGCCGAGCACGAACAGGAGGAACGCCGACATGGCACCCGCCCACACCACCGGCGTATCGCGGAAGGCCCGCACCATGATCATGTAGAGCGCGCTGCCGATCGTCATCAGCAGCGCCAACCCGTCGCCGAACAGATGGCCGGTGCCGAAGCCGGACCAGACCATGATCGCCACACCGCACAGTGACACGGCGGCGGCGGCAAGCGTCTGCAGCCGGAACGGCTCGCGGACCAGCATGAAGGCAAGCAGCGCGGTGACGAAAGGGGCCGTGGCATAGATGATCGCGACATTGGCGACAAAGGTGAACTTGAACGCCGAGATGAAGGCGATGCTGGCGAGCGCGCCCTCGATCGCCAGCAGCCAGCCGCGCCAGCCGAGCCGCAGGCTGTCGCGACCGCCGGAGCGCTGGCGACGCCATAGCACATAAAGGCTGATCAGGATCGAGCCGACGAAGCCGCGCCAGCAGGTGATGGTCAGCGGGTCGGCATGGATCGATTTGGTCAGCACGCCGGTGAGGCCGAAGACGGCCGCCGATGCCGAGACCAGGATGATGCCGAGGGTACGTTCGCGGGCGCTTTCCACTGTGCCTGACATGTCCAGCGATTCCGTCATTTTACCAGCTTACGCTGCCCCGTCCTGACACCATAGTGTCAGCTTGATCGAGGCGTCGTGCATCGAAACAGCAGACGGCAGCGCCGTTGAACAGGAGGCCCGCAAGAACCCTTTCGCGGGTTTCCAGGGTGGCGATATCGGCCATATGTCCGGCGGCCTTACGAATGTGTTGCGAGAGAGGGTGTGAAGGCGTTGGATGTCGGGCACCCGTATCGTCAGGCTATACGGGCGAAACCCTGCCAAGCGCTACGCCAGCGGGGACTTGCGTTTGGGGCAGGCGACACCGCCGTTAAGCGGCGAAGCCAGACAACTATGGGAGAGAAATGAAATGGACGCGATCGCATTGAAGGCCATGCAGGCGCCGCTGAAGGAGGCCTATCGCGACGACGCCTCGCGCGCGCTGATTACCCTCAAGGCCAAGGGCTCGATCGACGACCAATCGATCGCCTGCAAGGTCGAGACGGGCAGGGCGATTGCCATTGCCGGGCTGCATCCGGCGACCGGCGGCACCGGGCTCGAACTCTGCTCCGGCGACATGCTGCTGGAGGCGCTGGTGGCTTGCGCCGGCTGAAGGCAGTGGCGACGGCGCTGGAATTCAAGCTTGGAGCCGCCACGGTGGAAGCCGAAGGCGATCTCGACTTTCGCGGCACGCTTGGCGTGGCGAGGGATGCGCCGGTTGGCTTCCGCGCCATCCGGCTGACATTTGGGCTCGACACCGACGAACCGCAGGAGCGCATCGATGCGCTGCTCAAGCTGACCGAGCGCTACTGCGTGGTGTTTCAGACCATCAGCCAGAAGCCGGAGCTGACGGTCAGCGCGCGACGCTGACGATCTCCCCTTGAGGGTCCTCAGGGGGAGATGTCGCCGAAGGCGACAGAGGGTTGTCTCGCGTGAAGCGCCAACCGCTGCAGCAGGCCGAGCCCGATCGGACCAACCCCCCTCTGGCCTGTCGGCCATCTCCCCCTCAAGGGGGTGTTTGGACCGGGGACATCGCGAACAGCTGTGCGAGGACATCGCGAACAGTTTGCCATCCTATCGTTGGCTTGCATTGAG